>NZ_JBSFPI010000035.1:0-49574 GCF_053588115.1 Nocardia sp. NPDC003482 | reverse complement strand
GCCCGGTCGGGTCGCCGCCCGCGCCGAGCCAGCCCGTCCACGCGAAGGCGGGCCGGGTGCGTTTGCCGCCGCGCAGCACGAAGTCGCGCAGCGAGTCGGCGGCGGTCACGAACACCGGACCGAGTTCGTCGACGAACTCGTGCCGGGAGTCGAAGAATTCGACCAGGGTCTGCTGGACGGCGGCGATGAGCGCCGACTTGTCGGTCGATGCCGGACGTGTCGAAGTACCAGCGGACATCGGAACCTCCCATGGTGACTCGACGCGTCGATCGTGAACACAGCGCTGGGTGGAACGATACTGCCCGGGCGTACCCCGACATCTCGGGGGCGTCGGACCCGCCGACTACACTGGGCCGGTGAGTTCTGACATTGTACGGGGACGATCGACCCCTGGCCGACCTTCCCGGACACCTCGGGTCTCCGGAACTCCATCCGTCGTCGGCGCGTTGCGGAGCCGTCCGGACGGCGTGATCCCCTTCTCGGTCGAGTTCAATCCGCCGCGCGACGCCGCCGCCGAGGCCCGATTGTGGCGGGCGGCACGCGAATTCGAGCGCATGCATCCGGCGTTCGTGTCGATGACCTACGGGGCGGGCGGTTCCACCCGCGACCGCACCGCGCGGGTGACCGGTCAGCTGGCCCGCGACACCACGCTGCTGACGGTCGCGCATCTGACCGCGGTCGGGCACAGCGTGGCCGAACTGCGCTCGATCGTGGGCACCTACGCCGACTCCGGCATCCGCAATCTGCTGGTGCTGCGCGGCGATCCGCCCGGCGATCCGCTGGGGGAGTGGCAGCGGCATCCCGAGGGCCTCGAATACGCCGAGGAACTGGTGCGGATGGTGTGCGAACTCGGCGACTTCCACGTCGGGGTGGCCTCGTTCCCGCAGGGGCATCATCGCTCGCCGGATCTCGATCACGACACCCGCTACCTGTGCGCGAAACTGCGTGCGGGCGCGGAGTATTCGATCACGCAGATGTTCTTCGACGTGGATCACTATCTGCGGCTGCGCGACCGGGTGATCGAGTGCGATCCGGTCGAGGGCGAGAAGCCGATAATCCCCGAGCTCATGCCGATCACCTCGCTGCGCACGGTGCAGCGGGCCGAGGAGCTGTCGGGGCGACCGTTGCCCGCGCCCCTGATGGCGCGGCTGGAGAAGGCGGCGGGTAACGATCCCGAGCGCAATCGCGACGCGGTGCGGTCGGTGGGGATCGAGATCGCCACCGAGATCGGGGCGCGGTTGATCGCGGAGGGGGCGCCGTGCCTGCACTTCATCACGCTGAACTTCGCCAAGGCGACGAGCGAGGTGCTCACCAATCTCGGGTACACGGTGTCGGCCGCGCCGGTGAGCGCCTGATTTCGCGCGCTCACCCCGGCGTTTCGCGGGCGCGGCGCGGGCTGGTGGCGGTACCGTCGCCTGGTCCGTGACGTCGAGGAATCCGCTCGCGAAGGAGTACGCCGGTGTCCGTGCCGCATTCGTTCGCTCGTCTCGCCGCGACCGTGGCCGCGGCGGTGCTCTCCGCCGGTGTCTGGGCCGGGTCCGCCGCCGCCGACACCCCCGATCCCGCCGCCGCCATCGCGCGCGCCGAGCGGGCCGCGACCTCCGTGGACGCGCTCACCAGCTATGACCAGGCCGTCGAGGCGCTGCGTCGGCTGGGCGTGCAGCCGTTCCTGTGGCCGTCGGTCTCGCCGAACTGCGGTGCGACGCCCGCGGTGGCCGGTGCCGTGCCTGGTCCGTGGCCGCAGAACGTCCTCGCCATTCCGGGGCTGGATCTGGCCGGGGTGAAGGCGGGGCAGACCCTGTTCGCGTTCGTCCCGATGGGTCTGGCCCCCGACGGCCCCGACACCTCCGGTATGCAGGTGGCCTGGTTCAACACCGCGACCGGTCGCGGCGGCATGGCCCCCATGGGCCCGCTGTCCGGCCTGGTCGACATCCTCGTCCCCCCGCAGATCCCCGAACCCGCCCGCGGCATGGCCGAATCCGTCGTCCACGACTTCCTCGCCCGCATGCTGCCCGCGGGCGGCGTCCGCGTGGTGCCGGTCGACACCGGTTCCGGCACCGTCCTGTCCCTGATGTTCGGCACGGTCCGCGACGGCGCCCAGACCTGCTTCTTCCTGCCGACGGTCGGCATAACCACCGTGCCCTGACCCGAAAATCGTTGCGCCGCAAGGGTAAACGGGGTCGCTCTCGCTGGTCGGCTCGCGGATCCCTTGCGCCGCAGCTCATCCCGGGCGATTCGACCACGGGATGCCGGTGCTGGATGTGCCCGGGTTCATCCCGCGCGGGCGGCGATGGGGCGGCCCTTCCAGGTCAGTTCGCCCGCGTGGTGGAGGCGGTGGGAGCGGATCGACAGGCGGAGGTAGGCGGCGATGGAGAGGGGATGGGCCAGGGCGGCAAGGAGATCCGCGGGGGTGGGGGTGCCGCCGGATTCGAGGGAGCGCGCCAGGATTCGGCCGCCGACGGCGGTCGCGTAGCCGAGGACGCCGAGGCGGCGGACCGTGCCGTGGCCGAGGACGGCGGCCAGGGGCGGGAGCCAGTAGCCCAGCGCGGCGGCCGCGCCGACGGCCGCGCTGCCGCCGGGCGATCCGTAGGCCGACCACAGCCAGCGGCTGTAGCCCGCGTCGAGATCGCTTGCGTTGCGGTACATCCGGGTGCTCGCGACCCGTCCCGCGCCGACCAGCGCGGTGCGTTTCCCGGCGCGGCGCAGGGCGCGGGCCAGGGCCAGATCCTCGGTGACATCCGCGGCGACGGCCGCGTGCCCGCCCACCGCGCGATACGCCTTGGCGTCGAAGACCAGGAACTGCCCGCAGGACACGGCCGTCGCGGGGCGCAGGCTGTGATTGGTCAGCCGCACCGGCAGCGTCGTCGCCCACGACCAGCACAGCAGCGGCTGCACCAGCGCCTCGGCCACCGACTCGGCCCGCTGATAGGGCCACGGGACGACCAGCGCCGCGCCCGACCGCCGCAACTCGCCGACGGCGGCCGCGATCGCGCCCGGACCCAGGCGCACATCGGCGTCCAGGAAGATCAGCACCCCGGCGGGCGGCTCGGAACCGGTTGTCACCCCGGCGATCTCGGCCAGCCGGGCGCACGCCGCGGTCTTCCCCGTCCAGCCGGCGCGCGGCGCGGTCTCGATGGTGACGATCGTGAACCGCTCGTCCCCGTCGACCGCCGCCACCGCGGCCTGATACGTCCCGTCGGTGGAATCGTCGTCGAGGATCAGCACCCGCATCCGCGAAAGCCCGCGCTGGGCGCGCAGATCCGCGATCAGGGCGGGCAGCCGATCGGCCTCGTCCCGGGCGGGCACGCACACGGTCACGGGCTCGATGACCGAGGTGGCCACCGCCCCCAACTGCCGCACGGTCGCCCGATTGAACGCGGCCAGCACACCCCCCGCCCCGGACAACCCCGCGGCGGCGGCTACCACACCCCGAGCCGTGACCGTATCCATGTGAAGTCCAGCCTCCCACACCCGCTTCCCGCTGTCGCCTCCGACGCTACCCGGACCGACCCCCCGAGCGCGCGGACGTCCGCGCCCCCAACCCCTGCCCCGGTCGGCCGTCCAGTGGAAAGCGACTCGCGCGCACGTGGGTCCGCCGTCGCACGGGCGTGAACGGCTCGCGGTCTCACCACCGACCGCACGCGTTTTGGCCCCCTGCGGCGCGCTAGTCCGCAGCCCTTGCGATCAAACGCGGAAACCTGTACTCGCGGCGCTGAGGCTCGAGCGTTCTCGCGCGTCCCGACTCTTCGAATCCGCCGTCTCGCGGGGCGGCGCGGAACCCGTGACTCGCGCGGCCCTGGGGCTCAGGCGTTCTCGCGCATCCAGGGTGGGGTGGGGTTGCGGTTCATGTAGGCCAGGACGGCTACCAGGGCGGCGACGGCGAGGGTGATGCCGCCGACGATTCCGGCCCAGCCCGCGAAGGAGCGGGTGTTGGGGTCGGCGTAGCTGACCTCGGCGCGGACGGTGCTCACATCGCCCGCGGGGAGTTTCCAGGAGACGATCGAATCGCCCTCGCGGTTGCCGTTGGTGGTGGCGACGCGGGAGGGGAAGGCGACGGTGAACTGGACGTCCGACCCTTGCGGCGGAAGGGTTTTCAGGTCCACCCGGCCGGTGAGCGTGACGCGGTCACCGGTGCGGACGAACTGGAGGTTGAACATCCCCTGCGTCTGATCCGACAGGCCGCTCAGCTGCTGCACCTCGCCGAAGGTGAGGTCGTCGAAGTACACCTGACTGCCCACGTACCCGTCCTGCGAATACGGCTCCACCCGCACCTTGCTCGCCAGGGTCTCCGGCGCCTTCAGCACCGGCCCCTTGTCCTTGTCGTTGACCGGAACGGCCGCGGCCACGATCCGCCCCGACACCCGATCGTTGGACGAGACCCCCATCGAGACCTGCACACGCAGGCACCCGGCCAGCAACGGCAGCAGCAACGCCGCCAGAAAGACGATGGACCAGCCACGATGGCGGGACCGGCGGGCGCGTCTCGCGCCGGCGGTCGAGGGTGTCGGACTCGGTTGCACGGCTCACATCGTGCCATGACACGCCGGGTCGAGCGGTACACGACGGGCCCGTCGCCCCAACTGTGCCGCCAAAGGGATACCGAGCACCCCCAGACCGACGAAACCGTAGGCCGCCGACGCGGGCAGACCCAGGAAAACGGCGTGCGCGAGCGCCGACCCGAGCCACGTCCACCCGAACACCACGATCGGCACCGCCCCCGACACGCCGCGCGCCGGATGGGCCCGGGCGAGCAGACCCACCAGCGCCGCCATCACCAGCGCCACCGCGAACCAGCCGACGTAGTTGGTCCACGGAATGTGCGAAAGCCCCGGCAGCCCCGGCCGATTCGAACACCAGCTCCACTGCCCGTCGGCCACCATCTGCGGATCCAGATACAGATCCCACCCGACCGCCCCCACGGCCGTCAGCACCACCCGCGCGGGCGCCCGCCGCGCCAGCGACCCGGCCACCACCCACACCGGATACAGCCCGCCCGTCCAGGCCAGCGGAATCAACACCGGCACCCCCGCCACCGCCGGACCCAGCCGATCCACCGCGTAGTCGTAACACCCGAACGGGAAACCCGTTGCGGTGCCGACGATCTCGGCCACCAGACCCAGCCCGGACACGATCAGCAGGAATCCGGCGGCGAACCGCGCACCCCGATCCACCAGCGCGTGCGTCAGCGCGGTCGCCACCGCCAACAGCACCACGACGATCGTGACCGCGTCCCGCGCCCCGCCCGCGGTCAGCGGATAACCGATCTGCACGGCGATCCACGCGATCGCCGCGACCGCGGGCACCGCCCTCATCGCCGCCCGATCGACGACCACCGGGCTCGACGCCGATCCCGCAACGCCAGCCGCGCCGCCGCGCGCCCGCTCGCCCCCGACACGCCGCCGCCGGGATGCGTCGACGCGCCGGTCAGGAACAATCCGGGCGCGCCCGGCACCCGCTGCCCCGACAGTTCGGGCAGCGGCCGCCAGAAGAACATCTGATCCAGCGACATCTCCACATGCATGACATTGCCGCCCAGCAGACCCAGCTCCCGCTCCAGATCCGCGGGCGTCTGCACGAAACGCCGCCGCACCGAATCCGCGAAACCCGGTGCGAGCGAGTCCAATTCGCCGACGATGCGGTCGCCCTCCCGCTCGGCGTGGGCGTCCCACCCGCTGCCGTCGGCGAGCCGCCGCGGATGCCACTGCGCCCACAACGACAACTGATGCTCCCCGGCCGGGGCGATCGACGGATCGAGCGCGCTGAAACTCATGGCCAGCACCACCGGCCGCGGCGGCAGCTCCCCGGCCAGCGCCGCCCCGTGCGCCGCCCACAACCGCCGCCGATCCGAGACGAGCAGTTGCAGCCCGCGCGCGGACTCGGCGGCGGTCGCGCCCGGATACTCCGGCAGGGCGGATGTGGCCGCCCGCACCACCATCCCGATGCCCGGCCCGACCCGAATCCGCCGCGCCCAGTCGTCGAGGACCCCGGCGTCGAAACCGCCGCGCCGCAACAACTCCAGCGTGGTCAGGATGTGCGTGCCCGCGATCACGGTGGGCGCGGCCAACTCCCGGCCCGACGCGGTGCGCACCCGCCAGCCGCCGCCCGCGCGGCGCAGTTCGGTGACCGCGTCGCCCGCCGACACCTCGCCCCCGTCGGCCCGCAGCCGGGCCACCAGCGCGGCGGTGAGCGCGCCGCTGCCGCCGACCGCGCGGCCCGGCGGCAGGGTGTGCATGAGCGCCGCGAAGCCGACCATCGGCGCGGTGCCCGGCTCCGACATCGGCGGCCCCGACTGCGCGCCGAACCAGGCCAGCGCCGCCTTGAGCCGCTCGTCGTCGAACCAGCTGTCCAGCAAGGCGTCTCCGGTCTGGAGGAACTCCCGGGACAGGGCGCTGCCGCCCGCCCGCGCGTCCAGCCCCCAGAACGAGCGCACCAGCCGATCCGGCCGCGCGGGCCCGGCGAACGCCCGCATCACCCGGCGCGCCCGCGGCTCCCACACCGCCACGAACCGCCGATACGCGTCGGCGTCGCGGTGCCCGCACGCGGCGGCGATCGAGGCGCAGGTGCGATCCAGATCGCGATGGAAGACGATCGGCGCCGCATCGGAATTCGCGGGCGCGGGCGCGAAGGCCCACGGATCGCAGTCGAGATAGCGCAGCCCGAACCGCGCCAGCTCGAGTTCCTCCACGATGCCGGTGTGCCGAATCATGATGTGCGCGGACGATCCTCGATCGACCAGATGCCCCGGGAACCGGGCCACCGTCGACACCGCCCCGCCCAGCACCTCGTCGCGCTCGAGCACCTCGACCCGCTCGCCCGCCCGCGCGAGATAGCAGGCGGCCACGAGCGCGTTGTGGCCCGATCCGACGACCAGGACCGTCACGGGCGCGGATCCGCCAGCGGCAGCCGCCGACCCAGCACGGCGAAGCGGCGGGTGTCGCCGGAGAACACGAAATGCCTTACCACATCGGTGAATCCCTGCCTGCGATACAGCCGCCAGGCGCGGTTGTCCTCCCGGTCCACCTCGGGGGTCGACAGCAGCGCGGCCCGTTCCGGACGGTTGGCCAGCAGCCGCGTCAACAGCGTCTCGCCGATGCCGCGACCCTGCGCGGCGGGGTGCACGTGCAGTTCGGTCAGCTCGAAGTAGTCGGTCAGCAGGTCGCGGGTGTCCGCCTCGGACCAGCCCGAGCGGCGCATCCCGGTGTGCACCTGCTGATGCCACCACTGGTGCGGCGCGCCGTGGTAGCCGTAGGCGATGGCGAGCAGCGGCGCGGTGCGGACGTCGTATTCGCCGCTGTCGTCGGGCAATACGGCCCCGACGGCCTGCCACCCCGGGCGGGTGGTGTGCTCGGTCCACATCGGGGCCCGATGATGTTCGGTCCCCCGGGGATAGCCCATCGCCGCGACGTAGATCGATAGCGCGTCGTGTAGCCGGGCCCGGACGGTGGCGGCGGAGAGGTCGACGACGACGGGGGCGGGGGTGTGAGGTCTGAGGGCTGTCATGTCTGGGCGGCGCGGCTCTCGTTCGACGCGGAAAGTTGTCGGTGGTCCTCTCTATATTCACACCAGAACGAGATTCGAATACCTGTTCGGTCTACGAGGGGTGTGGAGGTAACCGCCATGGCTGATCGGATGAAGCATCCGGGGCATTCGGGGCGGGCCGGGAATTTACTCGCTCGCGCCGACGGACTGCTGTTGCAGGCCGCGGCCGAACCCGATCCGCGCGAACGGTTCCGGACCGCCTACCTGGCCGCCTTGCGCGGCGCGGGCGCGGTGCTCGCGCTCACGGGCGCCGACCGGGCGCCGCGGGCGCGCTCGCGTAACGCCTGGGTGCTCATGCAGCAGGCCGCGCCCGAGTTCGTCATGTGGTCGGACTACTTCAGCTCGCACTCGGAGACACGCGCGGCGCTCGAGGCGGGGCTCGAACGTCCGGTCGACACCGCCCGGGCCGACGAGTTCGCTTCCCGGGTAGGGGCATTCCTGCACGACGTGGAGGATATGGTCGCCGCGGCCACCCGCTTGCGGCCGCTGCCGGGGTGGCTCGGGGACGGCACGGGCTGAACATCTTCGGAGTAGGTGGTAGCACACTGATCGAACTCGTATCATTGGTGGCAGGTAGCCGCCAAGGTCGGCTACTAGTCGCCTACCCGGAGGCGACCACCACGACCTAGTGCCGGGGGAGGTACCGTGCCACTCTCCGAGCACGAGCAGCGCATGCTCGAACAGATCGAGAGCGCTCTCTATGCTGAGGACCCCAAGTTCGCCTCGACCGTGCGTGGCGGACGGCTACGTTCGGCGACCGGTAGACGCAGACTGCAATCGGCGGCGCTGTTCGTCCTCGGTCTGGTCCTTCTCGTCGCGGGTATCGCGCTGCCCGTCAAGCCGGGCGGCTTCCCGATCATCAGCCTGCTCGGTTTCATCGTCATGTTCGGCGCCGGCGTCCTGCTGCTGATGGGCGGGCACGGACTGCCGGGTTCGCGACGCGGTGGTCCCGCGAGTTCGGGGCCCGGCGGCGGTCCGAGCGGCGGACGGGGTAAGCAGCGCAAGTCGGGCGGCTTCTCGGCCCGCATGGAGGACCGGTTCAGGCGCCGGTTCGAACAGGACTGACACAGATCTCTTCCTGAGCGACACGCCGTGCGATGCACGGCGTGTCGTTTTGTTTCCGGCACCTTCCGAGCGCTCTCCCCAGCGCACCCCACAACGCCCCACGGCGTCCCCCACACCGCCCCACCCGGCGCGATAACCGGTTGCTATCTGCGCGTTTGCTGGCGGTTGTCGGATCGACGGGAGTGTCGACCGCGCGTGTCGGGCGAACTCGCGAAAATCTCCCCACCCCGGTGATAGCTGGTGTCACCTGCGGAAACCGGTCGCCGGGGACCGAGATCACCGCGGCTTTCGATTGAAAGTGGGGGAAAGTGGGGTAATGTGGAGCGCGCACTGAGGAGGCCGACCAGACGGGGTGTTCTCACGGGAGGTGTCGAGGCGTGTTTCTCGGTACCTACACGCCTCGCCTGGACGACAAGGGGCGACTGACGTTGCCTGCGAAGTTTCGCGACGAGTTGGCGGGAGGGTTGATGGTCACCAAAGGGCAGGACCACAGCCTTTCCGTGTATCCCAAGGAGGAGTTCGCCGCGCTCGCGCGGCGGGCCGCCGCGGCGTCGCGCAGCAACCCGCAGGCACGGGCATTCGTCCGGGCCCTGGCCGCCTCCACGGACGAGCAACGTCCGGACGCGCAGGGCCGGATCATGCTGTCGGCCGAACATCGGCGCTACGCCAACCTCACCAAGGACTGCGTGGTGATCGGCTCGGTCGACTTCCTCGAGATTTGGGACAAGCAGGCGTGGGAGTCCTACCTCGCCGAACACGAGGAGGATTACTCGCTGGCCAGAGACGAGTCGCTGGGCGGAATCTTCTAGCCCCGACGCGGCGAGTGCCCTGCGGCCTCTGCCCGACGGCGGACCCTGACGTACTTCCCCAACGCCAGGTGCCGTCGCTCGGTCAGAGACCCCGGGGCATTCACCACCGACGTAGAGTCCAATCGCCCCAGGATCCGGGAGGTCGAGGTGCATCATGAAGACCCCGGCCCGCGTCATGTTCCGGTCCTGTTACGGCGAGCCGACGAAATCCTCGGTCCCGCACTGGTTTCCGGCGGTGTCCTGGTCGACGCGACCCTCGGGCTCGGCGGGCACGCCGAGCACTTCCTGCGCACGTACCCCGCGATCCGGCTGATCGGGCTCGATCGCGACACCGAGGCGCTGAAGTTGGCGGGGGAGCGGCTCGCGCCGTTCGCGGATCGAATCACGTTGGTGCACACCCGCTATGACGGCATCGCCGACGCGCTGCGCGAGGCCGGGCTCGAGCCGACCGGATCGGTGCGGGCGATCCTGATGGACCTCGGCGTGTCGTCGATGCAGCTCGACGAGACCGAGCGCGGCTTCGCCTACTCGGTGGACGCCCCGCTGGACATGCGGATGGATCCCAGTGGCGGCCCGACCGCCGCCGACGTGCTCAACACCTATGCCCACGGCGACCTGGCGCGCATCCTCAAGACCTACGGCGAGGAGCGCTTCGCGGGCAAGATCGCGAGCGCGATCGTGAAACGCCGTGCGCGCCAACCCTTCACGACCAGCGGTGAGCTGGTGGAGTTGCTCTACGACACCATCCCCGCCGCCACCCGCCGCACCGGCGGCCACCCCGCCAAACGCACCTTCCAGGCCCTGCGCATCGAGGTCAACCGCGAGCTGGAGTCCCTCGAGGCCGCCCTCCCCGCGGCCCTGGCGGCCCTGGCCCCCGGCGGCCGCATCGTGGTCATGTCCTACCAATCCCTGGAGGACAAGCTGGTCAAACACCTCTTCGCCGACCGCACCACGTCCCGCACCCCCGCGGGCCTCCCGATCGACCTCCCCGGCACGGCCCCCGACTTCCGCCTCCTCACCCGAGGCGCCGAGAAGGCCACCGACGAGGAAATCGCGGAAAACCCCCGAGCCGCCCCAGTCCGCCTACGCGCCCTGGAACGAATAGAGGCAGCGGCATGACCACCCAGCGCCCGCGTCGCCCACCCCGCCCCACCGAAAACGACTGGGCGCGTACCCGACTCGTGCGCCATGCTGTTCCGACCCACCCCGACGCGAGCCACGCGCCGGGCCGAGCCGTCGGCGCCCCGAACCACCTGCCGATCCGCACGCCCGGCTCGAAGCCCGCGATCGCCGCACCCGGCCACGGGTTCCCGGCTGGTCGCGTGGTCGTCGGTTCGGGTGGTGCGGAACTCGTGCCCGCTCGGGTAGGCGGTTCGGGGTCGGTGGCCGGGGACGATGGCGCTGGGCTCGGGCTCGGTGGGAGTTCTGGTGTGGGGCCGCGGGTTTCGGGGCGTGGTCGGGTCGGAGGCGGTGCGGCACCGGGGTGTGCGGGCGGCTTGCGGCGGGTGGACGGGTTCGCGGGGTCTCGGGCCGAGGGTGGTTCGGGGAGCGTGAGCGTGGTCAGGATGGAGCCGGGCGCCCGGCGAGGAGGAGGCACGGGCGGGTCGGCGGGGTTTGTCGACGTAGGGGAGGCGAGAAGATGAGCGTGCGCACACGGGTGGACGCGCCGGATCGGGCGTCGCGGCGGACAGCGCAGCCGAAGAAGGTGACGCCGCGGTGGGCCGAATCCGCCGAGCGCGTGAAAACCGGTGCGGCGCAGCGGGCCTACGCCCGGCGACGCGCCCGGACGCGGGGTGGTTCGACCCCCCTGCCCGGGCGTGCCGCCTCGGCCATGGCCGGTCGCTTGCCGTTCGTGGCGGGCATCATCGCCCTGCTCGGCTGCGGCTTGGCCCTGACCCTGCTGCTCACCACGCGCGCCGCCGAGGACAGCTACCAACTCGGCGACGCCCGCCGCCTCAACCGCCAACTCGGCGACGAGCGCGCCGCCCTGCAACGCGAGGTCGAGGCCGCCGACTCGGCCCCCGAACTGGCCAACCGCGCCCGCGAACTGGGCATGATCCCTGCCAAGGACCCGGTCCGCCTCCTGGTGGCCCCCGACGGCACGGTCACCGTCATCGGCAAGGAAACCCCCGCCGAAGGCACCCCCGCGCCCCCACTGAACACCTCCCCGACCACCCCCACCCCCGCCCCCAAACTGGTGCAGGCCCAAGGCGAGCGCGTGGTCCCGGTCCAACCCCAGCCCGCCCCCGGCCAAACCCCGCCCGGCGCAACAACTCCCGGCCAGGGCCAGCCCCCCGCTCCGGGCCAGCCCAACGGCGCGAGCCAGCCCGCTGGCGCGCCCGCGGGCCAAACCGGAGCGAACGGCGCGGGGCAGGCCGCTGGTGCGCCCGCGGGCCAACCCGGCGCGGGCCAACCCGGCGCGGGCCAGCCCGCTGGTGCGCCTGCGGGGCAAACCGGTGCGAACGCCGCAGGCCAGGCCGCCGGTGCGAACGGCGCGCCCGTGGGCCAGGTCGGGGCAACCGGTACGGGCCAGACTCCTGGTGCTGGTGCGCCCGCCGACAACCCGGCTCCGGGTGCGAATGATGTTGCGCCGGGCCAGGTTCCCGCCGCGGGTGGGAATGGCGGCCCAGCCGCCGAACCGAACGGTACGGGCGCGGCCACGAATCAGGTGCCGGTCCCCGGTCAGGAACAGGCCGCGGGTGTGAGCGGCGCGTCGGGGCAGAGCGGCCGACCGCAGGCTGCCGGAACTCCGAACGCCCCCACGGGCGGAGCCATCGCGCGGGACGAATCCTCGGCTCCCGGAACCGTTCCCGAGGACGCCCCGGCCGGGGAGCCCCAGGGTGACGTCGGCGGACCCGCGACGCTGGAACATCCGGCGGCATCGCCCGATGCACGCGGCGAGTTGCGGGCCGATCCGCTCGCACCCGATGAGGCCGATCGATGAGTCCGACCCGGAACGGCACGCCCGCGCGCGGGCGGCAGGGGCCGGTGCGGCCTCGGCCGCGGCCGCGACCCGGGCGGGCGGGCAGTGGGGTGCGGTTGCGGTTCGGGGTCGGGCGGATCGTGATGTTGGTGGCGCTGATCGTCGTGGCCGCGCAATTGCTGTGGATCCAAACGATTTCCGCGCCGAATCTGTCGGCGGAGGCGGCCGATCAGCGGACCGTGCGGCAGGCCGATCACGCGCTGCGCGGGGCGATCACCGACCGGAACGGGAAGCCGTTCGCGTTCAGCATCGCCACCAAGGCGCTGCACATCCAGCCCGTCGTGGTGCGCAAGCAACTCGCGGCCGCGCGCGCCAAGAGCGACAAGGCCCCGGACCCGGACGAGCGCCTGAAGGCGATCGCCAAGACGCTGCACCAGAAGCTCGGCAAGGACGCGCCCCCGGAGGCCGACCTGCTGACCAAACTGCGCGGCGACGACGGATTCGTCTATCTCGCACGCAATGTCGACGCCCGCGTGGCCAGCGACATCCTCGACCAGTACCCGGAGATCGGCGCCGACGACGAACCCTCCCGCGCCCACCCCGGCGGCTCGCTCGCGGCCAACATCATCGGCGCCACCGGCTGGGACGGCCACGGCCAACTCGGCCTGGAATCCGCGCTGGACTCGGTCCTCGCGGGCACCGACGGCTCGCACACCTACGACCGCGGTTCCGACGGCGCGGTCATCCCCGGCAGCGAACGCGACCGACAGCCCGCCGTGGACGGCTCCACCGTCGAACTCACCCTCGACACCGACCTCCAGTACGAGGTGCAACAGCAGGTCCAGCAGGCCAAGCAGATGTCGGGCGCGGAGGACGTCTCGGCCGTCGTGCTGGACGCGCGCACCGCTCAGGTGCTGGCCATGGCCAACGACAACACCTTCAACCCCGATCTGGAACCGAAGTTCTGGAATCCGGACCAGATGGGCAACCGTTCGGTCACCGACGTCTACGAACCCGGTTCGGTCAACAAGATCGTGACCGCCTCCGCCGCCATCGAATACGGCCTCACCAAACCCGACGAGGTCCTCCAGGTCCCCGGCAGCATCCACATGGGCGGCGTGGACGTCAGCGACGCCTGGCAGCACGGCGTCGAACCCTTCACCACCACCGGCGTGTTCGGGCACTCGTCGAACGTGGGCACCCTCATGCTCGCCCAGCGCGTCGGCGAGGACCGTTACGCCGATATGTTGCGCCGCTTCGGCCTCGGTCAGCGCACCGGCGTCGGCCTGCCCGGCGAGAGCGCGGGCATCGTGCCGCCGCGCGATCAATGGTCGGGGTCGACATTCGCGAATCTGCCCATCGGACAGGGCCTTTCGATGACATTGCTGCAGATGACCGGCATGTACCAGGCCATCGCCAACGACGGCGTGCGCGTCCCGCCGCGCATCGTCAAGGACACCATCGACCCCAAGGGGCAGCGCACGCAGGAACCGCAGCCCGAGGGCGTGCGGGTGGTGAGCCCGCAGACCGCGCGGACGCTGCGCACCATGTTCCAGTCGGTGGTGCAACGGGATCCGATGAGTTCGGCCCAGACCGGCACCGGCCCCTCGGCCGCGGTCGAGGGCTACCAGATCGCCGGAAAGACCGGAACCGCCCAGCAGATCGACAAGGCGTGCCGCTGCTACTCCAACGACCGTTACTGGATCACGTTCGCGGGCATCGCCCCGGCGGACAATCCGCGCTACGTCATCGGCATCATGATGAACGCGCCGATCCGCAGCTCGGACGGCAGCGGCGGACAGTCCGCCGCCCCGCTGTTCCACAGCATCGCCTCGTGGGCCTTGCAGCGGGACCGGATTCCGCCGTCGCCGCCCGCCCAACGCCTGGTGTTGCAGGCCGATTGACCTGGTGCGACCATCGGCGCGATCGTTCCCGACGCGAATTCCCCCGGCCGCGTTGCCCGACCGTGATCGGTCGTCGGTAACCTGACACGTCGATCCGAATCCGCCTTCGAAAGGAGCTTCGTGCCCGTGCAGCCCAGCCCGCAGGTGCTGCGTCCGGCCGCGCCGCCGACCACAGCCCTGCGGACCCTCGTCGAGCGCACGGGTGTCCGCCCGGGCGCGGGCGAAATCGGCGATGTCGTCGTCACCGGAATCGAGCAGCGGTCCAACGCCGTCCAGGCCGGGGATCTGTTCGCCGGACTGGCCGGGGGGCGGGCGCACGGCGCGCGGTTCGCCCGCGATGCCGTGGCGCGCGGCGCGGTCGCCGTGCTCACCGATCCCGCGGGGGCCGGGTTGATCGGCGAGGTGGACGTTCCGGTGCTCGTGCACGACGAGCCGCGCGCGGTGCTGGGGGAGATCTCGGCGCTCGTGTACGGGAATCCCTCGGATCGGCTACGGGTCGTGGGGATCACCGGCACCTCGGGTAAGACGACGACCTCCTATCTGGTGGAGGCGGGGTTGGCGGCGGCCGGACTGTCGACGGCGCTGATCGGGACCATCGAGACCCGCATCGGCGGGCAGCGGGTGCCCAGCGCGCTCACCACCCCCGAGGCCCCGCAGCTGCACGCGATGTTCGCGCTGATGGTCGAGCAGGGGGTGCAGGCGGTGGTGATGGAGGTGTCCAGTCACGCGCTCGCGCTCGGCCGGGTCGACGGGGTGCGTTTCGCGGTGGGCGCGTTCACGAATCTGTCGCAGGACCATCTGGATTTCCACGCCGACTTCGAGGACTACTTCGCGGCGAAACGGCGGCTGTTCGAACCGGATTCGCCGGTGGCCGCGCGGACCAGCGTGGTGTGCGTCGACGACGCGTGGGGGTGGCGGCTGGTCCGCGAGATCGGCGGGCGCGCCACGGTGATCACGGTCGCGACCACGCCGAGCACCGTCGAGGACGCCCCGCCGGACTGGTCGGCCGGGGAGGTGGCGGCGCTGCCGGGCGGCGGTCAGGAGTTCACGGCGACCGGACCGGATACGAAAGTCGCTGTGCGCCTTCGGCTTCCGGGCCGCTACAACATCGCCAACGGGCTGTTGGCGGTGGCGGTGTGCGCGGCGGCGGGCGTCTCCGCCGAGACCGCGGCCGCCGCGCTCGCCGAGGTCGACGTGCCGGGCCGGATGCAGCGGGTGGATCGCGGGCAGGACTTCCTGGCCGTGGTCGACTACGCGCACAAGCCCGCGGCCGTCGAATCGGTCATCGCCACGTTGCGCCGCGAGCTGAAGGACACCGGCGGACGGCTGGCCGTGGTGGTGGGCGCGGGCGGCGACCGCGACACCGGCAAGCGGCCGCTCATGGGCGCGACCGCCGCGCGCGGGGCCGACCTGCTGATCATCACCGACGACAATCCGCGCGGCGAGGACCCGGCCGAGATCCGCGCCGCGATCCGCGCGGGCGCGCTGGGCATCGCCGAGCTCGAACGCGGGGAGGTCGTCGAGATCGGCGACCGCGCCGACGCCATCGCCGCGGCCGTGCACTGGGCCCGGCCCGGTGACATCGTGCTGGTGGCGGGTAAGGGACACGAGACGGGGCAGGAGATTGCCGGAGTGAAGTACCCGTTCGACGACCGCGAGGTGCTGGCGGAGGCCCTCTCTCGGAAAACGAAGGACCTGACGGTTTCATGATCGAGATGACCCTGCGGGAGATCGCGGACGTCGTCGGCGGCACGCTGCACGACGTACCCGACCCCGAGGTGCCGGTGACCGGCGCGGTCGAATTCGACTCCCGCCGAATCCAACCCGGCGGCCTGTTCCTCGCCCTCCCCGGCGAAAAGGCCGACGGCCACGACTACGCCTCCGCCGCAATCCAATCCGGCGCCGTAGCCGTCCTCGCCGCCCGCCCGGTGGGCGTTCCTGCCATCGTGGTCCGGCCGTTCCCCGGCGAAAAGCGTGCCGGGGAACAAGAGGGCGCGCGTGCCGGGGAACAAGAGAGCGCGCGAGCCGGGGAACAGGAAGGCGCGCGAGCCGGGGAGCAGGAAGGCGCGCGAGCCGGGGAGCAAGTGGGCGCGGGTGCCGGGGAGCAAGAGAGCGCGCGAGCCGGGGAACAAGAGAGCGCGCGAGCCGGGGAACAGGGGGCCGCGGGTGCCGGGGGTGAGCGGGCAGGGGTGGCCGCGAAGGGTGGGGCTTATGCTTTGGCGCACGATAGCGATGGTTCCGGGGCGGCGGTGCTTGCCGCGTTGGCGAAACTTGCTCGGGCCGTGGTGGATCGGTTGGTGGGGGAGAGTGGGCTGACCGTGGTGGGGGTTACGGGGTCTTCGGGGAAGACGTCGACGAAGGATCTGCTGGCGAGTGTGTTGGCGCCGTTGGGGGAGGTGGTGGCGCCGCCGGGGTCGTTCAACAATGAGATCGGGCATCCGTGGACGGCGTTGCGGGCCACGCGGAGCACGCGGTATCTGGTGCTGGAGTTGTCGGCGCGGGGGCACGGGCACATCAAGGCGTTGACCGAGATCGCGCCGCCGCGCATCGGGGTGGTGCTCAATGTGGGCACCGCGCATCTGGGGGAGTTCGGCAGCCGGGAGGCCATCGCGCAGGCGAAAGGCGAACTGGTGGAGGCGCTTCCGGCCGACGGGGTCGCGGTGCTCAACGCCGACGACGCGAAGGTCGCGGCGATGGCGTCGCGGACCGCGGCCCGCGTGGTGACCGTCGGACAGTCGGCGGGCGCCGAGGTACGGGCCACCGATGTCACCCTCGACGAGGCCGCCCGCGCGCGATTCACCTTGTCCGCCAACGGCGGTACCGCCGAGGTGCGGCTGGCCGTGCACGGCGAACACCAGGTCGGCAACGCGCTCTCCGCCGCCGCGGTCGCCCTCGAATGCGGCGCCGATCTCGACACCGTGGCCCGCGCCCTGTCCGGCGCGACCGTCGCCTCCGCGCACCGCATGGACGTGCGCACCCGCCCCGACGGCGTCACCGTCATCAACGACTCCTACAACGCCAACCCCGACTCCATGCGCGCGGCCCTCAAAGCCCTGGTGACCATGGCCAAATCGGGGGAGCGCCCGCGCCGCAGCTGGGCGGTGCTCGGCGAGATGGCCGAACTCGGCGACGACTCGGTGGTCGAACACGACCGCATCGGCCGCCTCGCGGTCCGCCTCGACGTGGACCGCCTCGTCGTCGTCGGCACCGGCCGCCCCTCGCACGGCCTGCATCAGGGCGCGGTCATGGAGGGTTCGTGGGGTGAGGAATCCGTCCTCGTCCCCGACCTCGACGCCGCCATCGCCCTGCTCGACGACGAACTGGCCCCCGACGACGTGGTGCTGGTCAAGGCGTCGAACTCCGTGGGCCTGTGGCGGGTCGCCCAGCATCTGACGAACACCGAGGCGGCCCGATGAGACAGATCCTGTTCGCGGCGGGCATCGCCCTGGCCGTATCGATCCTGTTGACGCCGTTGGTGATTCGCATCTTCGCCCGCCGCGGCTTCGGCCAGGAGATCCGCATCGACGGCCCGGAGAGCCACAAGGCCAAGCGTGGCACCCCGACCATGGGTGGCGTCGCCATCCTGATCGGCATGTGGGCCGGGTACTGGGGCTCGCACCTGATCGGCATCGGCTACCACGCCGAGGGTCCGAGCGTGTCGGCGCTGCTGGTGCTCGGCCTGGCCACCGCGCTGGGCATGGTCGGCTTCATCGACGACTTCATCAAGATCCGCAAGCAGCGCAACCTCGGCCTCACCGCCGCGGGCAAATACCTCGGCCAGCTCACCTCCGCGATCGTGTTCGGCGTGCTGGCCCTGCAATTCCCGGGCGCGGGTGGGCGCACCCCGGCGAGTCGGCACCTGTCCTACGTGCGCGACATCAACACCGTGTCGATGAGCGTCGTGATCTTCCTGGCGTTCGTCTGTCTGGTCGTGGTCGCCTGGTCGAACGCGGTGAACCTCACCGACGGGCTCGACGGCCTGGCCGCCGGATCGATGAGTCTGGTGCTCGGCGCCTACGTGATCATCACGTTCTGGCAGTACTACCACGCGTGCGAGGTCAAGGCCGAGGAGGGCTGCTACAACGTGCGCGATCCCCTGGACCTCGCGCTGGTGTGCGCGGCGGGCGCGGCGGCGTGCGTCGGATTCCTGTGGTGGAACGCGGCTCCCGCGAAGATCTTCATGGGCGACACCGGCTCGCTGGCCCTGGGCGGGCTGATCGCCGGACTGTCCATCACCACCCGCACCGAACTGCTGATGATCGTGATCGGCGCGCTGTTCGTCGCCGAGACCGTGTCGGTGGTGTTGCAGGTGGCGGTCTTCCGGACCACCCGCAACCGGTTGTTCAAGATGGCGCCCTTCCACCATCACTTCGAACTCAGCAAATGGGCCGAGACTACGGTGATCATTCGGTTCTGGTTGCTGGCCGGCATGGCGTCGGCGGTCGGACTTGGCTTGTTCTACAGCGAATACCTCTCTCAGGTCGGGTAACAGCAGCGATGGTCGAACACAATCCGCGGGCTCTGCGATCTCCGGGGCCCATGCTCGAATTCCTGCGTGGCCGTGACGTTCTCGTCGCGGGATGGGGGGTGTCGGGTCGCTCGCTGGTCGAGCCGCTGCGCGACATCGGCGCCCGTCCCGTCGTCACCGACGCCGGGGAGAAGGCGATGGCCGAGGCCGCCGAACTGGGCCTGACCACCGCGACCGGCGACGAACTGCTCGAGCCGGGCGCGCTGGACCGCTTCGCCCTGGTGATCACCAGTCCGGGCTGGCGGCCGGACTCGCCGGTGCTGGTCTCGGCGGTCACCGAGGGCGTACCGGTCTGGGGCGACGTCGAATTCGCGTGGTGGGTCGATCAGGCCCGGCTCTACGGCCCGGTGCGCAAGTGGCTGGTGATCACCGGCACCAACGGCAAGACCACCACCACCCAGATGACGCACGCCATCCTGCGCGCGGCGGGCATCGCCAGCGTCGCGTGCGGCAATATCGGGCTGCCGATCCTGGACGCGTTGCGCCGCAATCCCGGTCCGCAGGTGCTGGCCGTGGAACTGTCGTCGTTCCAGTTGCACTGGGCGCCGTCGGTGCGCCCGGAGGCGGGCGTGGTGCTGAATGTGGCCGAGGATCACCTGGATTGGCACGGCGGCCTGGACGCCTACGCCGCCGCCAAGGCCCGCGCGCTCACCGGGCGGGTCGGCGTGGTCGGGCTCGACGACGCGGTGGCCGCGGCGCTGGCGCGAAAGTCCAAGGCGCGCCGCACGGTCGGCTTCCGGGTCGGGGTGCCCGCGGACGGCGAACTCGGCGTGGTGGACGGCAAACTGCTCGACCGGGCCTTCACCAAGGCCGCGATCCTGGCCGAGGTGGGCGATATCAGCCCGCCGGGCCCGGCCGGTGTCGCCGATGCCCTGGCCGCGGCCGCGCTGACCCGATCCATCGATGTCGCACCGCAATTCGTCAAGGAGGGCCTGCAGGAGCATCGGGTGGGCCCGCACCGCGCCGCGCTCGTGCGCGAGCTGGGCGAGGTGGAGTTCGTCGACGACTCCAAGGCCACCAACCCGCACGCCGCCCGTACCTCGATCCTGGCCCACCCGCAGGTGGTGTGGATCGCCGGTGGTCAGCTCAAGGGCGCGCACATCGATGACCTGGTCGAAGAGGTCGCCGAACGGCTCGTCGGGGTGGTGCTGCTCGGCCAGGACGCCCCGATCTTCGCGACCGCATTGCGGCGACACGCCCCCGATGTCCCCGTTGTCGAGCTCGGTTCGGGTGACGATGCTGGGGTGGGTGCCGAGTTCTCGTCCGAGATCGATGGCGCGGACGCGGTGATGGCGCGCGCGGTCCGCATCGCCGCCGGATACGCCCGGCGCGGTGACACGGTGCTGCTGGCGCCCGCGGCGGCCTCGCTGGACATGTTCGCCGACTACACCCACCGGGGACGCAGTTTCGTCGCGGCGGTGGAGGCGCTCGACGAGGGAGATATCGGGAGCCCGCGGTGAGCCCGGCGCGCAAGCCCTCGGGCACCTGGTTCGGTGCCTGGCTGGCGCGCCCGTTCGCGGATTTCCATCTCATCGTCACCATCGCGACCCTGCTCACCATGCTCGGGCTGGTGATGGTGCTGTCGGCGTCGAGCGTGGAGGCGTATTCGGCCGACGGCTCGGCGTATTCGCTGTTCATCCAGCAGGCCGCGTTCGCGGTGCTGGGTGTGGTGCTGTTCTATCTGGCGCTGCGGATTCCGTTGCGGGTGCTGCGCGGGATCTCCTTCCCGGTGTTCGCGATCTCGGTGCTGGCGTTGGTGCTGGTGCTGATTCCGGGCATCGGGTCGCGGGTGCAGGGGTCGCGGCGGTGGTTCGATCTGGGGTTCGTCTCGCTCCAGCCGTCGGAGATCGTCAAGGTCACGTTCATCGTGTGGGGCGCGCATCTGCTCGCGGCGCGGCGGACCGAGAAGTCCACGTACAAGGACATTCTCCTGCCGCTGGTCCCGGCGGGGCTGCTGGTGTGTCTGCTGATCGTGCTGGAGCCGAATCTGTCCACCACGATCGCGGTCGGGTTGGTGCTGGCGGCGTTGCTGTGGTTCGGCGGGTTGCCGGTGCGGCTGTTCGTGACCATCGGCGTGTCCGGTCTGGTGGCGGCGCTGGTGCTGGCGTTGACCGCCGGGTACCGCTCCGATCGGGTGCGCGGGTTCCTGAACTCGAGTTCGGATCCGCAGGGCATCGGGTATCAGGCGCGGCAGGCGTTGTTCTCGCTGGCCGACGGCGGTATCTGGGGGCGTGGACTCGGGCAGAGCCGGGCGAAGTGGAGTTATCTGCCCAACGCGCACAACGACTTCATCTTCGCCATCATCGGCGAGGAGTTGGGCTTCCTCGGATGTGCCTTGGTGCTGGGGCTTTTCGCGTTGTTCGTCTACACCGGGCTGCGCATCGCGAGCCGTTCGTCGGATCCGTTCCTGCGCTTGATGACCGCGACCGCGACGACGTGGGTGACCGGGCAGGCGCTGATCAATATGGGATACGTCGTCGGGCTGCTGCCGGTGACCGGATTGCAGCTGCCGCTGGTGTCGGCGGGCGGATCGTCGCTGGCGATCACGCTGTTCATGTTCGGGCTCATCGCGAGCGCGGCCCGGCACGAACCCGAGGCCGTCGCAGCGCTGCACGCCGGGCAGGACGGCCGGTTCAGCCGCCTGCTGCGCCTGCCGAAACCCGAGGTGTACTCGGCGAGCCGGGCCCAGGCCGCGCGCGCCCGCGGCGGCCGCGAACCGGCACCCGCGCGACGACGGGGTGGGGGCGACGCGTCCTCGCGCCGGTCGATAGATTCGGATTCGGCCCGACGCCGCGCCGGAGCGAACGGGCGGGGCGATCCGGCCCGGGGCGAGAGCCGCAGCACGATGTCGTGGCGCACCACCCGGGCGTGGGAGCCGACGTATCCGATCACACATGCGAGAGAACGGGGTAAGCCGAGGTGACGAACGGCGGAAGCGGCAGATCCGCGGGCGGGCAACGCGCGCTTTCGGTGATCGTCGCGGGTGGCGGCACCGCCGGGCACATCGAACCCGCCATGGCCGTGGCCGACGCGCTGCGGCGACTCGACCCGTCGATCACGATCACGGCGCTGGGCACCCGGCGCGGCCTGGAGACCACCCTGATCCCCGAGCGCGGCTATCCGCTCGAGCTGATCCCGCCGGTCCCGTTGCCGCGCAAGCTGTCCGGTGATCTGCTGCGCTTGCCCGGCCGGGTGCGGGCGTCGGTGGCCCGCGTGCGCGAGGTGATCGATGCGGTACAGGCCGATGTGATAGTCGGCTTCGGCGGGTACGTGGCCCTGCCCGCGTATCTGGCGGCGTGGCGGCGCGGCGTGCCCGTGGTGGTGCACGAGGCCAACGCCAAGGCCGGGATCGCGAACAAGGTGGGCGCGCGCCGCGCGGCGCGGGTGCTGGCGGCCGTGCCGGGTTCGGGCGTGCACGCGCGCGGACGCACCGAGGCCGAGATCGTGGGAATCCCGGTGCGCCAAGCCATTTCGACATTGGATCGGGCGGGGCTGCGGGCCTCGGCGCGGGAGCATTTCGGGCTGCCCGCCGCGGGGCCGGTGCTGTTGGTGTTCGGCGGATCGCAGGGCGCGCGGCGATTGAACGAGGCGGTGTCCGGGGCGGCGGCCCAGTTGACGGCGGCGGGCGTGTCGGTGCTGCACGCGCACGGGCCCAAGAACACCCTGGAGATCTCCGGCGTGGATCCGGACGGTCCCGCGAAATACGTTGCGGTCCCGTACCTGTCCCGCATGGACCTGGCCTACGCGGCCGCCGACGCGGCGGTGTGCCGATCGGGCGCGATGACCGTCGCCGAGGTGTCGGCGGTCGGACTGCCCGCGTTCTACGTGCCGCTGCCGCACGGCAACGGCGAGCAGGAACTCAACGCCCGCCCGATCGTGGCGCAGGGCGGTGGCAGAATCGTGCCGGATGCGGAGCTGACTCCGAAATATGTGATCGACGAGGTGATTCCGCTGCTCACCGATCCCGAGCGGCTGTCGGGTACGGCGGCCGCCGCCGCGGGCGCGGGGCATCGGGACGCCGCGGACGAGGTGGCGCGGATCGTGGTGGAGGTGGCGGGCCGGTGACGGACGAGAACGAGACGCGGGATCCGGCGGAGCTACCGCCGCTGCTGCGACGGGTGCACATGATCGGCATCGGCGGGGCCGGAATGTCGGGCATCGCGCGAATCCTGTTGTCGCGCGGCGGGGCGGTGTCGGGTTCGGACGCCAAGGAGAGCCGCGGGGTACTGGCGTTGCGCGCCCGCGGTGCGGAAGTGCGGATCGGGCACGACGCCAATGCCCTGGACCTGCTGCCGGGCGGACCCACCGCGGTGGTGACGACCTACGCCGCGATCCCCAAGACGAATCCCGAACTGGTGGAGGCGAATCGGCGCGGGGTGCCGGTGCTGCTGCGCCCGGCCGTGCTGGCCGAACTCATGCGCGGGCATCGCACGCTGCTGGTGTCGGGCACGCACGGCAAGACCTCGACCACCTCCATGCTGGTGGTGTCGTTGCAGCACTGCGGGTTCGACCCGTCCTTCGCGGTCGGCGGCGAGCTGAACGAGGCGGGCACCAACGCCCACCACGGCACCGGCGGCTACTTCGTGGCCGAGGCCGACGAATCCGACGGGTCGCTGCTGCAATACGACCCGGACGTCGCGGTCATCACCAATATCGAATCCGACCACCTGGACTACTACGGGTCGGTGGAGGCTTACGTCCGGGTCTTCGACGACTTCGCCGCGCGGATCACGCCCGGCGGACTGCTCGTGGTGTGCCTGGACGATCCCGGCTCGCGGGCGCTCGCCGAACGGGTCGGCAAGCGAATCTCGGCCGGGGAGCTCGACATTCGCGTCCTCGGCTACGGGTCGGGGGAACTCGCCGACGCGCCGGTTCCGGTCGGGGTGCGGCTGCTGGCCTGGGAGCCGCGCGATGTCGGCGGCGTGGCCACGCTGCATCTCACCGACGAACTCGCCCCGCGCACGTTGCGGCTGTCGGTGCCCGGGCGGCACATGGCGTCGAACGCGCTCGCCGCGCTGCTCGCCGCCCGCGACGCCGGGGCCGATCTGGACGAGATCCTGCAAGGGCTGGAGGGTTTCGGCGGCGTGCACCGCCGGTTCCAGTTCGTCGGCCGGGAGAACGGCGTGCGGGTCTTCGACGACTACGCCCACCACCCGACCGAGGTGACCGCCGTGCTCGGCGCCGCCGCCGAACTGGTCCGCCAGGAGGCCGCCGACGGCGCCCGCTCGCGGCAGGGCCGGGTCATCGTGGTCTTCCAGCCCCATTTGTACAGCCGCACAGCCGCTTTCGCCGCCGAATTCGGCACCGCGCTCTCGCTCGCCGACGAGGTCGTCGTCCTCGACGTCTACGGCGCCCGCGAGAAACCGCTGCCCGGCGTCAACGGCGCGCTGGTCGCCCAGTCGGTCACCAAACCCGTCCACTACCAACCCGATATGTCCCGCGTCGGCCGCCAGGTCGCGGGCCTGGCCCACCCCGGCGACGTCGTGATCATCATGGGCGCGGGCGACGTCACCATGCTCGGCGGCCAGATCCTCGACGGGCTGCGGGTCCGCCCCTCGGTCGGGCGGTGAGCCGGTGAGAACCCGTGGGGGAGACGGGCATCCGGACGA
This sequence comes from Nocardia sp. NPDC003482, assembly GCF_053588115.1. Taxonomy (NCBI): domain Bacteria; kingdom Bacillati; phylum Actinomycetota; class Actinomycetes; order Mycobacteriales; family Nocardiaceae; genus Nocardia; species Nocardia sp. NPDC003482. The sequence goes on along the minus strand of NZ_JBSFPI010000035.1, from coordinate 25,197 downwards.
CGAGCCGATCGATGTCGAGATCGAGGAGTACTCGGATGGGGCGGGGGAGGAGGACGGGTCGGGGTATTCGTTCGACGCGGCGGATTCGTTCCGGGGGGAGGATGATGCGCTCGGGCGGTCCTTCGATGTGGCCGGGGGTTCTCGTGAAGCGGTCGGGTCTTCCGATGGGCGGGGGCGTTCGTCTCGTGACTCCGGGCGTTCTTCCCGTGGTCCCGGGCGTTCCTCCGATGATGCCGGTCGTTCTTCTCATGGCTCCGGGCGTTCTTCCCTTGATCCCGGTCGTTCTTCCCTTGATCCCGCCGAAGGCGAGGAACGCCGTTACTCCAGGCGCCTGCGGCGCAATCGCCGGAGGTCGCTGACGCCTGTGCAGCGGCGGCGAATCGCCTTGGCGGCGTTGGGTGTTGTCGCGGCCGTGATCGTGCTCGCCGGGATCGCGTGGTTCACTCCGGTGTTCTCGGTGCACAAGGTGGAGATCGTCGGGCTCGGCGCGGTGCCCGAGACCCAGGTACGGGAGGTGCTCGACATTCCGGAGAGCACCTCGATGTTGCGGATCGACACCGACGCGGTGGCGCGGCGGGTCGCGGCGCTGCCGAAGGTTCGGTCGGTACGGGTGCAGCGCGTGTTTCCCGCGACCGTGCGGGTGACGGTCGACGAACGTTTCCCGGTCGTCTACTACGACGATCCCCGGGGTTCGCACCTACTCGACGGCGATAGCGTGGAATTCGCGGTGGAGCCCCCGCCGCCGGGGGTGCCGAAACTCGTCACCGATCATCCCGGCGGTAGCGACCCGGTCACTCGCGCCGCCGTAGCGGTCCTCACGGCCACGCCCCCGGCGCTGCGCGCCCAGGTGGGAGAGGTTGTGGCGCGGTCGGTTTCGGACATCGCCCTGAACCTCACCGACGGGCGGGTGGTGGTGTGGGGCGGCGCGGGCGACTCCCAGCGCAAGGCGGCGGTCGTGCTGCCCGTGCTGACCCGTCCCGGAACGATATTCGACGTTTCGAGTCCCGATCTGGTAACGGTAAAGTAGTGATATTCGTTGTGCCCTCGACGTTTTCGGTGCTCGCCGAGGCGCCCCGGGCGCACGCGGAACGATTCGCCGCACCAGGAACGGCCGGACGCGATACGATGCAGGGCGGGCTCGGACGAGACGGATCACACAAGATTCTGACGCTCGTTTCGGCGCGCCTGCGCGCGTATCGCGGCCGGGGCGAATAGCGTTCCGCAACAGTCGGATACTTGACATAACGCTAACCCTATGGTTGAGGTCCAGGGTTTGCCCGAGTTCATGCTCGAGCTTGCCCGCTCCACCAGGCGCTCTGCCGAGAATCCGAAAACGACAGGCTTGGATCGAAGGAAGGCGAGAGCCCATGACGCCCCCGCACAACTACCTTGCAGTGATCAAGGTCGTCGGAATCGGCGGCGGCGGCGTGAACGCCGTCAACCGGATGATCGAACAGGGACTCAAGGGAGTCGAGTTCATCGCGGTCAACACCGACGCTCAGGCGTTGCTGATGAGCGACGCCGACGTCAAGCTCGACGTCGGCCGCGAACTCACCCGAGGTCTCGGCGCCGGCGCCGATCCGGAGGTCGGCCGCAAGGCCGCCGAGGATCACAAGGACGAGATCGAGGAGGTGCTCAAGGGCGCCGACATGGTCTTCGTGACCGCCGGTGAGGGCGGCGGCACCGGCACCGGTGGCGCGCCCGTCGTCGCGAGCATCGCCCGCAAGCTGGGGGCGTTGACGATAGGCGTCGTCACCCGGCCCTTCTCGTTCGAGGGCAAGCGGCGCAGCAATCAGGCCGAGGCGGGCATCCAGTCCCTGCGCGAGTCCTGCGACACCCTGATCGTCATCCCGAACGATCGGCTGCTGCAGCTCGGCGACGCGGCGGTCTCGCTGATGGACGCCTTCCGCTCGGCCGACGAGGTGTTGCTCAACGGTGTTCAGGGCATCACCGATCTGATCACCACCCCCGGTCTGATCAATGTCGACTTCGCCGACGTCAAGAGCGTGATGTCCGGCGCGGGTTCGGCCCTGATGGGCATCGGCTCCGCGCGCGGCGAGGGCCGTTCGGTGAAAGCGGCCGAGTCGGCGATCAATTCGCCCCTGCTCGAGGCGTCCATGGACGGCGCGCACGGCGTGCTGCTGTCGATCGCGGGCGGTTCGGACCTCGGCCTGTTCGAGATCAACGAGGCCGCCTCGCTCGTCCAGGAGGCCGCCCACATCGAGGCCAACATCATCTTCGGCACGGTCATCGACGACTCTCTCGGCGACGAGGTCCGCGTCACGGTCATCGCCGCGGGCTTCGACGGCGGCACCCCCGCCCGCCGCATCGAGAGCAGCGGCCGCACCTCCATCAGCACTGCCCGCGCCGGCGACCTCACCCGCTCCACCCCCCCGACCCCCACCCCAACCCCCCCACCCCCCGCCGAACCGGCCACCCCCACCCCCGTGGAACGCGGCCCCGCCCCCAACTACGGCCACCGCCCCACCACCGACCCCACCGTCGCCACCAACCCCCGCTCCCACATCCAACCCCCCGACGAGGACTCCGACGACGACGTGGACGTCCCCTCCTTCATGCGCCGCTGACCCCCGGCGCACCCACCCCGGTGCGCACACCACCCCCAGGCGCACGAACCCAGCCGCACCCTTTATTCGAATCCGCACCCGTTGTAGAGCCCTGCAAGGGGTGCGGATCCGAATAAAGGGTGCGGCTGTGTTTCGTAAAGCTTTGAGGCCCAAGCTTATTGGGGGTGGGCCGAACTGATCTGGCCCGGCCCCTTCTGAGGGGCGTGCGCTTCCAGAGGCGCGCCATCGCGAGGGGGAGGTGGGGCTCGGGGAGGGAGATGGGTTGCGGGGAGGGGTGGTGTTGCGTTGTAATGACCGGTTGCGATCCAGGTCTGAGAGGTTCGGAACTCGGGGCCGGAAAGGCTTGCCGGGGGAGGTTTTTCGGGGGCCGGGGTGGGTATGACTGGGCCGGATGCGGCGGAGAGGTGGAACGGGTGCGTAGTTGTCGGGTCGGGCGGGGGAGTGTGGGTGGCGACTAGGGTCGGGGGTATGACGACGACTTCGGTTCGGGTTCGGCGGGTGCTCACCACGCGGGCGGGCGGGGTGTCGCGGGGACCGTACGAGTCCTTCAATCTGGGGGACCACGTGGGGGACGATCCGGAGGCCGTGCGGCGCAACAGGTTGCGGCTGGCCGAGGGGATCGGGTTGGGGCCCGAGCGGCTGGTGTGGATGGAACAGGTGCACGGGCGCAATGTCGAGATCGTCGACGGACCGCGCGCCGAGCCCGTTCCGGTCACCGACGCATTGGTGACAACAGTCCCCGAACTCGCCCTGGTCGTGCTGACCGCCGACTGCGTGCCCATCCTGCTCTCCGACGACGAGGCGGGCGTCATCGCGGCCGTCCACGCGGGCCGGGTCGGCGCGCGGATCGGGATCGTGCCGCGCGTCCTCGACGCGATGATCTCCGTCGGCGCGCGGGTCGAGCGCATCGGCGCGCTGCTCGGCCCGGCCGCGAGCGGACGACAGTACGAGGTGCCCGCCGCCATGCGCGCCGACGTCGAGGCGCACCTGCCCGGCAGCGCCACCACCACGGTCAAGGGCACCCCCGGTCTCGATCTGCGCGCGGGCATCCAACGCCAGCTCGAACAGGCCGGAGTGGGCGCGGTCGCCGTCGACCCGCGCTGCACGATCGAGGACGAGACGCTGTTCAGTCACCGCCGCGGCGCGCCCACCGGCCGCCTCGCGGGAGTCATCTGGATGTCGGGTGACGAAACGGCCGGGGCGCCATGAATTTTGACGGCTTGCCCACTCCGGAAAACCTGGCTAAGTCCTGGCAATTCACCGTTTCGGCCCATTCGGAGTCTTTCGTGACGAGTTTCGCATTTCAGGGAGTTCGCCTATGACAGTCGAATCCGGCGCCGCCGCCGCGGAATCCACGCGCACCGCCGAACTGTCCGATGCGCTGACCACTCTGACGGACCGGATCGATGCCGCGTGCCGCGCCGCGGGTCGCTCCCCGGACGAGGTGAAGTTACTTCCGGTCACGAAATTCTTCCCCGCGCGCGATATCGAGATCCTGTACGGGTTGGGCCGCCGCGAATTCGGCGAGTCCCGGGACCAGGAGGCCGCCGCCAAGGTGGCCGGTTTGGGACACCTGTCCCAGATACGCTGGCACATGATCGGCCGCCTCCAGCGCAACAAGGCGAAATCGGTCGCACGCTGGGCGGATGTCGTCCACTCGGTCGACAGCGATCGCCTGGCTACCGCCCTTGACGCGGCCGTGGGAGCCGCCCGCGACGCCGGTGAACGCGCGACGCCCCTGGAGGTGTTGCTGCAGGTCAGCCTCGATCGCGACCCCACCCGAGGCGGCGTCGCCCCGGCCGACCTGCCCGCCCTCGCGGACCACGTCGCCGACACCCCGAACCTGCGGTTGGCGGGCCTGATGGCCATCCCGCCGCTGGACACCGATCCCGAGCCGGAATTCGAACGGCTCGCCCGGCTGCACGCCGAGCTCCGCGCCCGACATCCCGGGGCGCGCGAACTCTCCGCCGGTATGTCGGGAGATTTGGAAGCGGCTATTCGACACGGGTCCACCTGCGTGCGTGTCGGTACAGCCTTGATGGGCGCTCGACCGATAACCTCGGGATAGCAAACAAACCTCATCAGTCACATTCGAAACATTATGCTTGTGACAGACGAGACTGAGCAGGACTTCAACACCCCAGGCCAGCCGGGTGCCGTAGGAAGGTCGACCAGGATGAGCGAGCGCAGCGAGCGAGTGAAAAGCGCAGCCACGAGCGGGCTCGTGCTGGAGTGGAGCGTCGGCGAGGTGGAAGCCCGGGAAATGAACCCAGCCACGAGGGTGCTCGTGCTGGAGGCGAGCGCCAGCGAGGTGGAAGCATGAGCACCCTGCACAGGTTCAAGGCCTATTTCGGCATGGTCCCGCTCGAGGAGTACGAGGACGACTACGTCGACGATCGCGGCCCCCGAGGTGTGGACGACCGCGCCCGTCGCGGCCGCGACTACCCCGAGCCCCGCTACGAGCCGAGCGGCCGCTCCCGGTTCTCCGAGGACCGCTACGACGACGAGCCCGGCTACCCCGAACCGACCTACAAGGCGCCCTATCAGCCCGGCTACACGGTCGCCCGGCGCGAGGACTACGGCGACGAGTCCTACGCCGACGACCGCTACGAGCCCCCGCGCCGGCCCACCCGCATCGACTCGGCCGGTTCGGGCCGTTCGCGCGGGCTCGGCACGCCCCCGATGGTCCGCGGCACCACGCACGGCGCGCTCGCGGTCGATCCGGAGGTCGAGCGGAGGCTGGAGGAGCGGCGGGTCGAGGAGCAGCGGGCCCGTTTCGAGCCCGCGCCGCGCCGCGCGCCGGTCTTCGAGGACGGAGGCCCCTTGTCCAAGATCACGACACTGCGCCCGCGCACCTACGCCGAGGCCGCCATCATCGGCGAGCGCTTCCGCGACGGCACCCCGGTGATCATGGACCTGGTCGAGATGAGCAACGCCGACGCCCGGCGGCTCGTCGACTTCGCCGCGGGCCTGGCCTTCGCGCTGCGTGGCTCGTTCGACAAGGTCGCCACGAAGGTGTTCCTGCTCTCACCCGCCGACGTGGACGTATCGGCCGAGGAACGCCGCCGCATCGCGGAAAACGGCTTCTACAACCAGAAATAGGACATATCACCGAGAACGTCGGGCGGGGTTGGTTACCAGGGCCGACACGCCGTGAGTGGGGGGAGTCAGGCCGTGCGCGTCGGCGCGGGGAGTTTGCAGGACACCGATTCTGAGGCAGAGTGGACCCGTGGCCTTGTTCAAGGTGCTGTATGTACTCCTGTTCCTCTTCTGGCTGCTGTTGATCAGCCGAGTCATCGTCGAGTTCATCCGCAGCTTCGCCCGGGACTGGCATCCCAGGGGCGTCGTCGTGGTGATCCTCGAGGTGATCTTCACGATCACCGATCCGCCGGTGAAACTGTTGAGGCGTTTGATACCTCCCGTGAACTTGGGTGGAATTCGCCTCGATCTGTCGATTATGGTGCTGCTTTTCATCGTCTTCATCCTGATGACGATCACGAGCAGGCTCGGGCAGCCGGTAGGCCCGGTGTGACAGAATGGGCCGTGAAGAATAGCTTGCCGGATCTAGTGCTAGATCTCCGTACGAAGCGTGAAGGGATCCTTCCATGCCGCTGACCCCAGCCGATGTGCACAACGTCGCGTTCAGCAAACCGCCGATCGGGAAGCGCGGCTACAACGAGGACGAAGTCGATGCCTTCCTGGACCTGGTCGAGCAGGAACTCTCACGCCTGATCGAGGAGAACGCCGATCTTCGCCAGCGGGTTGCCGAGCTCGACGCCGAGCTCGCCGACGCCAAGAAGGCCCGCCCGGCCCCGCAGGCGGTGAAGGCTCCGCCGCCGCCCGCGCCCGAGCCCCCCAAGCCTGCGGCCGTCGCGCCGCCGCCCGCCCCGATGCCCGCCCCCGTGGCGCTGAAGGATCCGGCCGGCGCCGACGCCAACCTCCAGGCCGCCAAGGTGCTCAGCCTGGCCCAGGAGATGGCCGACCGGCTCACCAGCGACGCCAAGACCGAGGCCGAGCAGCTGCTCGCCAACGCCCGCGCCAACTCCGAGCGCCTCGTCAGCGACGCGCGCACCCGCTCGGAGGGCATGGTCGCCGAGGCCCGGCAGAAGGCCGAGTCGCTGCTGTCGGACGCGCAGTCCCGCTCGGACAACCAGCTGCGTCAGGCCAAGGAGAAGGCCGACGCCCTGCAGGCCGACGCCGAGCGCAAGCACACCGAGATCATGGCCACCATCACCCAGCAGCGCAGCGTGCTGGAGAGCCGGATCGAGCAGCTGAAGACGTTCGAACGCGAATACCGGGTGCGGCTGAAGTCCTACCTGGAGTCGCAGCTCGAGGAGCTGGAGAATCGTGGGTCCGCGGTCCCGGTCGACGGCGGCGACACCTTCGACGGCGCGGGAGCCAACCACAACCACGCACCGGCCTCGTTCGCCAAGGGCGGCAAGTAGTCCCGTCGTCCGCCGGAGCGTGCGGCTCGGCCCGTCTCGGGGGTGACCATGCTCGTTCTGACGCTCGTCCTGGCCGCGATCGGCTTCGGCCTCCTGGTGACCGCGCTGACCACCGGATCGGTGGTGTGGGCGTGGGGTTGCATCGTCGTGTGCGTCATCGGCGCCGTCGTGCTCCTGATGAGCGCGCTGTCGATGCGCGAGGTCGAGGACGAGACGCAGGCCGGTCCGGCCCGGCACGCCAAACGGGGGGCTCCCACGCGTCCGACCCGGCGACCCGATTCCGGACGCGCCCAGGGCGATTCCGGCGATTTCGGTCGACGTCCCGGTGAATCCACGCGCTACCCCGGCGGTTCCTCTCGTCGCCCCGGCGAACGCCCGGGCCGACAATAGGTTTGCCCACTGCGGCTACAATCAAACCAGCGACATCGGCATCGATCCGGCCATCACCGGGGAGCCTTCGGAAGAACGGCGCGCGAGCGCTCAGTAGAACCGAACGGGTGAGCCCGTCACAGCTCACAACGAAGCGGTCCGGCCCGCACGACGGCCGGGCAAGCGGGGTGGTACCGCGGTCTCGGCGCACCGGCGCCGGCATCGTCCCCGTGCCCACGACGCGCGCACAGCGCACCGGCACGGAGGAGACCGACGCCCGACATGGCGGACCAGACAACCACCGAAAACGCTTATCCCCGAGTCGATCTCGGCGAGGGCGGCCAGGTGTCGTTCCCGGAGCTGGAGCGGCGCGTGCTGGACTATTGGGCCGCCGACGACACCTTCCGCGCCAGCATCGACAACCGTTCGGGCGCAGAGGAGTTCGTCTTCTACGACGGCCCGCCCTTCGCCAACGGGTTGCCGCACTACGGGCATCTGCTCACCGGATACGTGAAGGATTTGATCCCGCGTTTCCAGACCATGCGCGGTAAGAAGGTCGAGCGTCGTTTCGGCTGGGACACCCACGGCCTGCCCGCGGAAATCGAAGCGGAGAAACAGCTCGGTATCACGGACAAATCACAGATCGATGCGATGGGTCTCGCGGAATTCAATGCCGCGTGCAAAAGGTCTGTGTTGCGTTACACCAACGAGTGGCGCGCGTATGTGACCCGTCAGGCCCGTTGGGTCGACTTCGACAACGACTACAAGACCCTCGATCCCGACTTCATGGAGTCGGTGATGTGGGCGTTCAAGTCGCTCTACGACAAGGGCCTGATCTACCAGGGTTTCCGGGTGCTGCCCTACAGCTGGTACGAGCAGACCCCGCTGTCGAATCAGGAGGCGCGCCTCGACGACGCCTACCGGATGCGCCAGGATCCGGCGGTCACCGTGGACATGCCGCTCGCGGTCCCCGCCGATCATCCGCTGCGCGAACTCGACGGCGCGAACGCGCTGATCTGGACCACCACGCCGTGGACGCTGCCGTCGAACCTGGCGATCGCGGTGCATCCCGACATCACCTACGTGCACGTCGAGGGCGCGGACGGCAAGCGGTATCTGCTGGCGGCCGAACGGGTTTCGCACTACGCCCGGGAGTTGGGCGAGCGGCCGCGCGTGCTCTCGGAGCATTCCGGGGCGGCGCTGGTGGGCCTGCGCTACCGTCCGCCGTTCGACTTCTTCGCCGGTCACCCGAACGCGCATCGCGTGCTCGAGGCCGACTACGTGACCACAGACTCCGGTACCGGCGTGGTGCATCTCGCGCCGGCGTTCGGTGAGGAGGACATGGCGGTCTGCGCGGCCAACGACATCGAGATCGTGCAGCCGCTGGACCCGGGCGGCCGGTTCACCTCGATGGTGCCGCCGTACGAGGGCCTGATGATCTTCGACGCCAATCCGGTGATCATCAAGGATCTCAAGGCCGCGGGAAAGCTGTTGCGGCACGAGACGATCGAGCACTCCTATCCGCACAGCTGGCGGTCGGGGCAGCCGCTGATCTACATGGCGGTGCCGTCCTGGTTCGTCGCGGTCACCAAGTTCCGCGACCGGATGGTGGAGCTGAACAAGCAGATCACCTGGGTGCCCGAGCACATCCGCGACGGCCAGTTCGGCAAGTGGCTGGAGAACGCGCGGGACTGGAACATCAGCCGCAATCGCTATTGGGGCGCGCCGATCCCGGTGTGGGTGTCCGACGATCCGGAGTATCCGCGCGTCGACGTGTACGGCTCGTTGGATCAGCTCGAGCACGACTTCGGGGTGCGCCCCGCCGATCTGCACCGGCCCGCGATCGACGAGCTGGTGCGGCCCAATCCCGACGACCCGACCGGCAAGTCGATGATGCGGCGGGTGCCGGAGGTGCTGGACTGCTGGTTCGAGTCCGGGTCGATGCCCTACGCGCAGGTGCACTACCCGTTCGAGAACAAGGAGTGGTTCGAGGGCACGCACGACGAGAAGGCGCACAGCCCCGGCGATTTCATCGTCGAGTACAACGGGCAGACGCGCGGGTGGTTCTACAACCTGCACGTCCTGTCGACCGCGTTGTTCGATCGGCCCGCGTTCAAATCCGTTGTGGCGCACGGGATCGTGCTGGGTGACGACGGGTTGAAGATGTCCAAGTCCAAGGGCAACTATCCCGATGTCAACGAGGTGTTCGACCGGGACGGCTCGGACGCCATGCGGTGGTTCCTCATGGCGTCGCCGGTGCTGCGCGGCGGGAATCTCATCGTCACCGAGCGCGGTATCCGCGAGGGCGTGAGCCACGCGCTGCGGCCGCTGTGGAACGCGTGGACGTTCCTGCAGCTGTACGCCTCGAAACCCGGTGTGTGGCGGACCGATTCGCCGCATGTGCTGGATCGCTACATCCTGGCCAAGCTGGCGGCGACGCGCGACGTCATGACCGAGGCGCTCGAGGTCTACGACATCGCGACCGCCTGCGACGCGTTGCGCACCTTCGCCGACGCGCTCACCAATTGGTATGTGCGCCGGTCGCGTTCGCGCTTCTGGGACGAGGAGCGCGACGCCATCGACACCCTGCACACGGTGCTCGAGGTGACCACCCGCCTGGCGGCCCCGCTGCTGCCGTTGATCACCGAGGTGATCTGGCGCGGGCTGACCGGCGGCCGCTCGGTGCATCTCACCGACTGGCCCGCCGCGACCGATCTGCCGAAGGATCCGGAGCTGGTGGCGGCCATGGACGAGGTCCGCACGGTCTGCTCGACCCTGCTCGGCCTGCGCAAGGCCCGCAACCTGCGGGTGCGCCTGCCGCTGTCGGAGGCCACCATCGCCGCCCCCGACGCCGAGCGCCTGGCCCCCTTCACCGACCTGATCGCCGACGAGGTCAATGTCAAGAAGGTGGACCTGACCACGGATGTGGCCGCCCACGGCCGCTTCGAACTGGCCGTCAACGCCCGCGCGGCCGGTCCGCGCCTCGGCAAGCAGGTGCAGACGGTGATCAAGGCGGTCAAGGCGGGGGAGTGGACCGAGAGCCCGGAGGGCGTGGTCAGCGCCGCCGGCATCGACCTGCTTCCGGAGGAGTACACCCAGCGCCTGGTCGCCGCCGAACCCGAGTCCACCGCCGCCCTCCCCGGCAATGCCGGCCTGGTCGTGCTGAATTCGGAGGTCACCGAGGACCTCGAGGCCGAAGGCTGGGCCCGCGACCTCATCCGCGACCTCCAGGAAACCCGAAAGTCCCTGGGCCTGGACGTCTCCGACCGCATCACCCTCACCCTCGAAATCCCCCCGTCCCACCTCCCCTGGGCCGAAACCCACCGCGCCCTCATCGCAGGCGAGGTCCTGGCCACCACCCTCACCTTCGGCAACGCGGGGCCGAACGCCGCCGAGCTGGTGGGTGGCGTACGCGCCTCGATCACCAAGGCGTGAGCGGGTCCTAGGGCCCGACCCCCTCCCATGTTCCTCGTATCCGGCGCCCCAGCGCCGGATACGAGGACCCGCAACATAATTCGATAGCCGCGAACCCCATCCACCTCTAATGTCACCCCCATGACCACCCACTACCTCAACGTCATAGACGTCGAGGCCACCTGCTGGCAGGGCAAGCAGCCGAAGGACCAAACCAGCGAGATCATCGAAATCGGCCTGTGCGTCATCGATCTGACGACGCTCGAGCGGGTGGACAAGCACAGTGTGCTGGTGCGGCCGGAACACTCGACGGTGAGCGAGTTCTGTACCCGACTCACGACCCTGACGCAGGAACAGGTCGACGGCGGCGTCGGTTTCGCCGCGGCCTGCGAATGGCTGCGGAGGGAACAGGACTCGACGGGCCGGGTGTGGGCGAGCTGGGGTGCCTACGATCGCAAACAGTTCGAAAGCCAGTGCGCCGCAACGGGAGTCGAGTATCCGTTCGGCCCGCATCACATCAACGCCAAGGCGGAGTTCTCCGAATCTCTGGGCACCACACAACGTTTCGGCATGGCCGGAGCCCTTCGGCTGCGACAGATCCCGCTCGAGGGCACCCACCACCGCGGCGGCGACGACGCCTGGAACATCGCCGCCCTGATCATCGACATGATCCGCCGCGGCGTCGGTTTCGATCACCCCTGACGCAACACCGCCAGCTCGATCTCCAGCAACAACCGATCCGCCGCGTTGTCCAGATCGATCCCCATCAACTGCGTCGCCCGCCGGATGCGGTAGCGCAGTGTATTCGGATGAATGCGCAAATCCGTTGCCGCCGTGCGGACGTCACCGCGGCGGGTGAGGTAGACCTCGAGGCTGCGGCACAGGTCGGCGGAGTAGCGGGTGTCGTAGTCGAGCAGGGTGGTCAGGCGGGGGTCGCGGAGTTCGGGGTGTTCGCTCACCAGGGTGAGGATCTCGGCGAGCAGGACCGTCGTGCGGGAGCTTGCCAGGGTGGTGACCCGTTCGGCGTCGGGGAGGGTGGCGGTGCGGTCGAGGACGCGGTCCACCTCGGCGCGGGCGCGGGCGACGTCGGCCAGGCCGTCGACGGGGGCGGCGATGGCGGCGCGCAGGTCCAGCCCGGATCGTTCGGCCAGTTGGCCGATGACCTGCCGGGTCCACGACGCCACCCGATCCGCCGAATGATGGTCGGGGAACAGCACATACATCCGGTCGCCCAGCCGCGTCGTCAGGCAGTCCTGCCGAAAGGCGCTGGCGTGCAATCGAAGTGCGACCGTGCCGCGATGCAGGACGTCCTCGTCCGGTGCGTCGGCGGCGTGCCGGGCGAAGCCGATCACCGCCGCGCGGCCGTCGGCGGGCACCGCGAAGGTCTCGGCGAAGATCGGGATGTCCACCTCGCCGCCGTGCTCGCCGAACAGTCGCTGGATCAGCAGCGCGTCCGAGGTCGGCGCGTGCCGGGTCCGCCAGATCACCCGCGCCGCGATGGCCGCCGCGCCGCGCAGCACCCGCGCGCTGTCGGCGTCGAGCGGTTCGGTGCCCTCCTGCACCCAGATCGTGCCGAGCCAGGTGCGTCCCGCCCCGCCGCGCCGGCCGGGCTCGCGGATCCCGATGGCCACCCGCCGCCGCGTCTCGAACTCCGGTTGCGCCGAAACCTCTACGGCCTCACCGGTATTGCGCAGCCGATCGAACACCCCCTCGCGCTGCAACCAGTGCAGATAACCCGCCGGACCCTGCCGCCCCAGCACCGAGGCCCGCCGCACCACATCCGCCGACGCCGTGCTGTCGGCCGAATACGCCAGCAGCCGCGACTGATCGTCCTCGATGCTCACCAGCCCCCGCGTGGACTCGGCCACCGACTGCGCCAGCCCGAACAGGTCGGTGTCCGGCCGCGGCATCGACTCCAGCGCCCGCGGCCCGGCCCCCTCCCCGATGATCCGGCCGATGAGCGAGTGCACCATCTCCCACCGCGCGTGCGGATGCACCGCGACCACCGCGATCCCCGCCTCCTGCGCCGCCGCCCGCAGCCGTGCCGACGCGCCCTTGGAGAACACCACCCGCGGCCGATGCGCGGCCGGACACCGCCGCCCGAGATCGCACAGCCACCGCGTGGCGTCCTCGTCGGCCACGCCGACCTGGAGATACACCTCCGGCAGCGCCCGCCCCGGCGGCATGTCCATGTGCAGATCGTCCACGTCCATGAACGCCACCGAGTCCACGGTCACGTCCTCGCCCGCCGGGGCGTCCAGCAGCGTGACGACCGCGCTGGTCAGCGCCGACACCAGCTCGGACAGCGGTATGAACTGCTTCACACTCTTCATTCAATCGGACGAAAATCCGGCTGGCAATTCGGCCGCTGGGACAAGGGTCTGCGCGCCCGGATGGAGTGTATTCGAGCCATGGACGCGATAACCTCCGTTCCCGCCCCGGCGAACGAGCCGGTCCACTCCTACGCCCCCGGCACCCCCGAACGCGCCCGCCTGCGGGCCGCGCTGCGCGAGCTGACGGACCACCCCACCGAGATCCGCCACGTCATCGACGGCGAGCACCGACCCGGCGCCGGCGCCCGGGTGGAGGTGGTGCAGCCGCACCGCCACGCCGCCGTGCTGGGCGCCTTCCGCGTGGCCGAACCGAGTGACGCGCAGGACGCCGTGGATACCGCGGTGAGAGCCGGAACCGCCTGGCGCGCACTGCCTTTCGACGAACGCGCCGCGGTCTTCCTGCGCGCCGCCGACCTGCTCGCCGGACCGTGGCGCGAGACCATCGCCGCCGCGACCATGCTCGGCCAATCCAAATCGCCGTATCAGGCCGAGATCGACGCGCCCTGCGAACTGGTCGACTTCTGGCGCTTCAACGTGCACTTCGCCCGGCAACTGCTGGCCCAGCAACCGAATTCGAGCCCCGGGGTGTGGAACCGCACCGACTACCGACCGCTCGAGGGTTTCGTCTACGCGATCACCCCGTTCAACTTCAGCGCCATCGCCGGAAACCTGCCCACCGCACCGGCTCTCATGGGCAACACCGTCGTGTGGAAGCCCTCGCCCACCCAGGCCGTCGCCGCGTACCACACCATGCGGCTGCTCGAGGCCGCCGGACTGCCCCCGGGCGTGATCAACCTCGTGCACGGCCACGGCCCCGAGGTCTCCGACGTGCTGCTGACCGATCCGCGCCTGGCGGGCATCCACTTCACCGGCTCCACCCGCACCTTCCAGCACCTGTGGCGCGAGGTCGGCCAGCACATCGATCGCTACCGCACCTATCCGCGGCTGGTCGGCGAGACCGGCGGCAAGGACTTCGTGCTCGCGCACCCCTCGGCCGACCCCGAGGCGCTGGTCACCGCGCTCATCCGCGGCGCCTACGAGTACCAGGGCCAGAAGTGCTCGGCCGCCTCCCGCGCGTTCGTGCCGCGGTCGCTGTGGTCGCGGATCGGGGACGAGCTGATCGACCGGATCGGCTCGCTGCGCTACGGCGACGTCACCGATTTCACGAATTTCGGTGGGGCCGTGATCGATCGGCGCGCCTTCGACCGCAATGTCGCCGCCATCGAACGGGCCAAGGCCACCGACAGCCTGACCGTGGCCACCGGCGGCGGCTACGACGACGCCGTCGGCTGGTTCGTCAGCCCCACCCTGCTGGTCGGCGACGACCCCACCGACGAGGCGTTCCGCACCGAGTACTTCGGCCCGATCCTGTCGCTGCACGTCTACGACGACACCCGCCCGCACGCCTTCGACGAGGTGCTGCGCCTGGTGGACTCCGGCGCCGCGTACGGCCTCACCGGCGCGGTGTTCGCCACCGACCGGACCGCCGTCGAGAAGGCCGGCGCCGCACTGCGTTTCGCGGCGGGCAACTTCTACGTCAACGACAAGCCGACCGGCGCGGTGGTGGGGCAACAGCCGTTCGGCGGGTCGCGCGCCTCGGGCACCAACGACAAGGCCGGTTCCGCGCTGAACCTGCTGCGCTGGACGTCCCCGCGCTCGATCAAGGAGACCTTCGTCCCGGCCACCCGCCACGAGTACCCGCACCAGGAGGGCGGTCCCGATGAGTAACAACCCGCTGCGCCCCGCCCTGCTGGCCGCCGCCCGATCCCCGCGCATCGAACGCGGCCTGACCGGACTGCCCGTCACCCGCCGCATCGTCGACCGCTTCGTCGCGGGCGAGACCCGCGCGGCGGTGCTGGACACCACGCGAGAGCTGTTGGCGCGCAACCGCTTCGTGACCATCGACTACCTCGGCGAGGACACCCTCGACCCGGACCACGCCCAGCGCGTGGTGGACGAATACCTCGATCTCGTCGCGGCGCTGGGCGCCTTGTCCGGCGACGACTCGAATCTGGCCCGCCCGCTGGAGGTCTCGGTGAAACTGTCGGCGCTGGGCCAGGCGCTGCCCGGCGACGGGCACACCATCGCCCTGCACAACGCCCGCAAGATCGTCGAGGCCGCCGCCACCGCCCGGGTGTGGGTCACCATCGACGCCGAGGACCACACCACCACCGACTCCACCCACGCCATCGTGCGCGAGCTGCGCCGCGACCACCCCGACACCGTCGGCACCGTACTCCAGGCGTACCTGCGCCGCACCGAGGACGACTGCCGCGACTTCGCCGCCGCGGGCGCGCGGATCCGGTTGTGCAAGGGCGCCTACGACGAACCCGAATCGGTGGCCTTCCGCCGCAAGCGCGAGGTGGACGACTCCTATCTGCGCTGCCTGCGAATCCTCATGCGCGGCAACGGGTATCCGATGGTCGCCACGCACGATCCGGCCATGATCGAGGCCGCCGCCCTGCTGGCCACGGCGACGCCGCGCGGACGCGAGGACTTCGAATTCCAGATGCTCTACGGCATCCGGCCCGCCGAACAGGACCGGCTGGTGCGGCTCGGCCAGCACCTGCGGGTGTACGTGCCGTTCGGTGACCAGTGGTACGGCTACTTCGTCCGGCGGCTGGCCGAGCGCCCGGCGAATCTGATGTTCTTCCTGCGGTCGGCCGTCCCCGGTCGATAGAGAATCGGCACGTTGTTCAACGTGCCGTTGTTCAGCGGCAGATTTGTGGTACGGTAACTCGCGTGACAGTGACGGGGCCCACCCCGAGTCCGGCTTTCGAATGAGGGGATAGCCGGGCCACCACTGTCTCGGACTTCCCGTGGTCGCTCTACCACGGGAACGCGAACCGATGCCCGGCGGGCGCGGACACCCACCAGTGACGCCACCCGCGTTCGCCGGGCACGGTGAGCCTTTTCGTCATTTCGCGCACTTCGTTCCGCTCGGCAGTTATGCTCGGCAACTATCACTGTCAAGTTGAGGTTCCATCCGCACCACCAGGCAGGCTTCGCCCGGTCGAGTGTGAGAGCAGTGTCCGGGCCCGGTCCGTCGCGGTGGTGTACGCCGACCGGAGGGCGAGTGAATGGCGACAACACTGCACGGCAGCGGCGTCCGGCCACTACGGGCCGGTCTCCTGGCGGCCCTGGCCGTCGCGATCTGGGCCGCCCCCGCGGCGGCCGATGTGGATCTGATCAGCGGTAGTGCCAGCGGGAGCGCGTCCGGTTCCGGATCGGGATCGTCCTCGCTGAGCGCGGACGGGCTCGCGAACATCCCGATGGCGAGTCCGCGCGCGATGGCCGCGCTCAGCGTGGCGACCTCGCAGACCGGCAAACCGTACGAATGGGGTGGGGTGGGACCGTACGCGTACGACTGTTCCGGCCTGGTGCAGTGGGCGTTTCGCTCCGTCGGCATCCTGCTGCCGCGCACCACCTGGGAGCAGGCGCGGGCGGGCAGTGCGGTGCCGTTCTTCGCGCTCATGCCCGGCGACGTGGTCATCGTGAACGACGACGGGTCGCACGAGGGCATCTACGCGGGCGGGGGTCTGCTGCTCAACGCTTACGACGTGGGCGTCGGCGTGGTGCTCACGCCGTTGAGCGAGTTCCACATCTACGCCATCCGCCGGTTCTTCTGAACCGGGTCAGACGCCGACGGCCTCCTCCATCTCCTCCTCGGCCGAGCGTCGCGCGTGCACCGTCGCGGAAACCCGTGCGGCCCGGCGACGTTCGGTCGAACCGGCGATCACCACCAGCGCCACCCCGGCCGCGAGCCACAGCGCCAGGCTGGCCATCCGGCCGCCGAATCCGGCCCCGCCGTCGAAATACAGCAGGCTGCGCGCGCCCTCGACGAATCCCGCGCCGTTCCAGAAGCCGTGCAGCGCACCGAAGAAGCCGTTCTGCAACTCCGGCCGGTACACCCCGCCGGAGGTGGTGAAGTTGAGCATCACGAACAGCACCATCATGGCCAGGGTGGTCCAGCGGGTCAGGAAGGTGTGCGCGCCGATCCCGATCAGCAGGATGCCCGCCGAATACAGCCAGCCCATCGCCCAGATCTGCGCGTAGTCGTGGTCGACGATCCCGAACACCGGTCCCGCCAACACGATTCCGATGACGCTCACCGCCAGCGCGGTCGCGATCCCGATCAGCGCCCGCAGCGCCGCGCTCAGTCCGGCCCCGGCCGCGCCGATCGCCGCGACGCTGCCGTAGGAGCCGATGCTCAGCGCCACCAGCAGGAAGAACAGCCCCTGCCCGGTCGGATCGCCGGGGGAGGTGGCGGCGACGTCGGTGGTCGTCATCGGTACGTGCTGGGTGTCGGCGACGCGGCCGAAGACGCTGCGCACCGCCATGGCCGTGGTGTCCGAATTCGCCTCGGCGACAAGCACTTCCGGTCGCGCGGCGTCGGGGACGTAGGCTCCGGCGAGCGCGCGGTCGCGCAGCTGGGACACCGCGGCGTCCCGATCGGGCACGGTGACGACCTCGAGGGCGTCGCCCGCGTCGTCCTTCAGCGTCTGCGCCAGCACCTTCACCTGCGGCGTCTCGCCGACCACGGCCACCTTCAGGTGATTCGGCTCGGGCTGGTGGAACGCCCCCAGATACGCCAGCCCCATGCCCAGGCACATCAGCAGCGGAGTCAGCAGGTGAACGGCGACGTGCCGGAGCTGACGGGAGACCATGCGACCACTCCAATGGTTGGTAAATACAACTATGACGACCTCCGTACTGTACCGCCTCATCGTTGTACTATGCAACTATGACCCCCAGCGCGCGGAACGCGGCGATCCAGACCATCCAGCGCGAGCTGACCGCCTTCGCGCGCCGCGCCCGGGGCCGGGCAGCCGAGTTGCATCCGGAATTGACGCTGGTCGCGGCCAGCATTCTCGATCTGGTCATCGATCGCGACGGCTGTCTGGCGGCGGAGTTGGCCGAGCACTTCCTGCTGGACAAGTCCACGGTGAGCCGCCAGGTCGCCGCCCTCGAACAGCAGGGCTACCTGACCCGCGAGGTCGATCCCGCCAACCGCCGCAACCACATCCTGCGCGCGACGCCCGAGGGCCGACGCGTCTCCCGCGAGGCCGAACGCGCCCGCGCCCGAGCCTTCACCGAACGCTTCCGCGACTGGGACGACCGCGATATCGCCCGCCTCGCGGAGTACCTGGTCCGCTACAACGCCCCGGACGCTTAGAGCGCCCCCGACTTCTCCTGATTCGCCACCATGTCCCGCAACAAGGGCCCGTACTCGGGATGGGCCAGGGCCGAGGCGAATTGGGCCGTCAGGTAGTCGGCCGGGTTGCCGGTATCGTACCAGCGGCCGCTGATCACCTGGCCGTACACGGCGTTCGAATCGGCGAAGGCGTTGATCGCGTCGGTCAGGTACACCTCGCCGGTGCGGTGGGTGTACCAGTCGGCGACCTGCTTGCGCAGTTCGTCGATGATGCCGGGGGTGACCACGTAACCGCCGATCGCGGCGTAGGCCGAGGGCGCGTCCTCCGGCTTGGGCTTCTCGCGCAGGCCGCCGATGCGCAGCAGGCCGTCCTCGAGGGTCTCGCGGACCACCGGCACGCCGTAGCGCTTGGAGTCGGCCGGATCCATCGGCATCAGCGCCAGTACCGGGGCCTTGGTCTTGTTGTAGGCGTCGATGAGCTGCTGCGCGCGCGGGACGTCGGCGACGAACACGTCGTCGGGCCACAGCACCAGCATCGGCTCGTCGCCCAGGTTGCGCGCGGCGTTGAGCACCGGCGTGCCGTTGCCGTACGGGCCGTGCTGGTCGAGGTAGGTGATGTGGCCGAGGCGGCCGAGTTCGCCGACCTCCTCCACCGCGTCGGCGTAGGCGGTCTTGCCGTCGGCGCGCAGCTGCGCGGCCAAGGCCGGATTGGGCCGGAAGTGGTCCTGGATGAGCGACTTTCCGGCACTGACCACGATCGTGATGTCGGTGATACCCGAGGCCACCAGCTCGCGCACGGTGTGCTCGATGACGGGCTTATCGCCGACCGGCAGCATCTCCTTGGGGATGGCCTTGGTCAGCGGCAGCAGGCGAGAACCGATACCAGCGGCGGGGATCACGGCCTTGCGGATAGTCATGTGACCGATCATCACATACTCACCCGCACGGATCTGTCGGTAGGCGAGCGTAGATTTCGGGTCATGAACCCCGACCACGTCTCGGCTACGCCACGGTTCTGGCCTGGTCGTGAGGCATTCGGCGGGGTGGGGGAGGGTAGCGCGGCGCGGCCTCGCGCGCGCCCCGACGGTCAGGAATTCAGCAGCAATTTCCCAGCGGGTCGCCGGGCCTCGGCGCGCCGATGGGTGCTGCACATCGATATGGACGCCTTCTTCGCCTCGGTCGAGCAGCTGACCCGCCCGACGCTGCGCGGGCGGCCGGTGCTGGTCGGCGGCACGGGCGCGCGGGCGGTGGTGGCCGGGGCCAGTTACGAGGCCCGGGTGTTCGGGGCGCGGTCGGCCATGCCCATGCACATGGCCCGGCGGCTGGTCGGGGTGACGGCCGTGGTGGTGCCGCCGCGCGGGGTGGTCTACGGCGAGGTGAGCGGGCAGGTGTTCGAGACGTTGCGCTCGCGCATCCCGGTGCTGGAGACGCTGTCGTTCGACGAGGCGTTCGGCGAGCCGGCCGAATTGGCCGGGGCCACCGCCGAATCCGTGCTGCGCTTCTGTGAGGAGCTGCGGGCGCTGGTGCGCGAGCGCACCGGACTGGTCGCGTCGGTCGGCGCGGGCACCGGCAAACAGCTCGCCAAGATCGCCTCCGGCCTGGCGAAACCCGATGGCGTGCGGGTGGTTTCGCCCGCCGAACAGCGGGAGTTGCTGGCCGCGCTGCCGGTGCGCAAGCTGTGGGGGATCGGCCCGGTGGCCGAGGGTCGGCTGCGCTCGGTGGGTATCGAGACCGTCGGCGCGTTCGCGGCGCTGCCCGAGGCCGAGGCGGTGTCGCTGCTGGGCGGCAGCGTCGGCGCGGCGCTGCACCGGCTGGCCCGCGGCGTCGACGATCGCCCGGTGGCCGAACGCGCCGAGGCCAAGCAGATAAGCGCCGAAACCACCTACGAGAGCGACATTCTCACCCTGGCCCAGCTGCGGCCCGCGATCGAGGCGATGGCCGCGGCCGCGCACCGGCGCCTGACCCACGACGGCCGGGCCGCCCGCACGGTCGTGCTGAAACTCAAGAAGGCCGATATGAGCATCGTGACGCGCTCGTTCACGCTGCCCTACGCCACCGAGAATCTCGCCACGCTCACCGCCGCGGCGCTGCGCTCGGCCATCGATCCGCAAGAGCTGGGCCCGATTCGCTTGGTGGGGGTCGGTTTCGGCGGATTGTCCACGGTGCGTCAGGAGTCGCTGTTCCCCGAACTCGACCAGGACATCGCCGCCCGCCGCGCGCCCGGCCGCGCCGAGCACAGCGCGGGTCCGCTCGCCGCGCTCGACGAATTCGTCGCTCCCGAACCGACTTTGGCCGTCGCCACCCCGGCCGCGGCCGCGGGCCCGCAGCCGGTGCCGCCCGCGACCCGCTCCTACACCACCGAATTCTGGTACCCGGGTCGTGATGTCTCCCATCGCGAGCACGGCCACGGCTGGGTGCAGGGCAGCGGACACGGCCGCGTCACAATCCGATTCGAGACGCGCTCGACAGGACCGGGTCCGGCGTATACCTTTGCCGCCGACGACGTCGATCTGTCCCCGGCCGACCCGCTCCTTAGTCTTCGTTGAATTTCGGCGGGTAGCGTGAGGCCACTCGTGCAGCGCTGCCGGTGTGGTGGTGGCGCTCGCGTGAACGGAACCAGACCAAATCGAATGCAAAGGACGAGCATTGAAGCTTCAGATGACTGGACGCATCGCGGTCGCCACCGTGGCCGTCGTGGCTGCGCTCGGCATGTCGGCCTGTGGCAGCGGTGACAAGAACTCCGACGGCAAGTCCACCAAGACGACCACGAGCCAGGCGTCGGGCACGGCCTCGGCCAATGTCCCGCCGGTGCCGTCGGTCTCGGAGCTGAACACCCTGCTGCAGCAGACGCTGGACCCGAACGTGCCCGACTCCCAGAAGGTCGAGTACCTCGAGGACGGCCAGCAGGCGCTGACCAAGGATCCGCAGATGATCCAGAAGCTGGTCACCGCCTACCAGCAGAACAACGCCAAGATCGAGGTGACCGACGTCAAGCAGCTGCTCGACCAGCTGACCGCCAAGGTCAACTTCTCGGTCAACGGCGGCGCCCCCACCGAGGCCGACGTCCCGTTCGTCGCGCAGGACGGCAAGTGGAAGCTCCAGAAGAGCTGGGCCTGCGCCGGGTTGCAGAACCTGGGCCAGACCTCCCCGGCCTGCACGTAGTATTCGGTTCCCCCACGGCGGTATCCCGCTCCCGCTCACGGCGGTATCCCGCTCGCGCCCACGGCCGGTATCCCCACGCGGATACCGGCCGTCGGCGTGTCATGGCTCGGCGCGGCGACTTTAAGCGGAGGCTGAGAATCGTCGGACGACTTCGCTTCCGCCGAATCGGTCGCGCTAGCATCTGCCTCCGTGACGGACACGATGGTGCGAGCGGATGAGGATTCCGCGCCCGGCGACCTACCCGCGACCACCGGACGACGTCGGGGCTGGGCCGCGCCGGTGGCGTTCGTGGCCGGATTGCTCGCCGTGTTGTGCGCCGTCGCGGTGCCGCTGCTGCCGGTCGCCGTCGACCACACGACCGTGTCCTGGCCGCAACAGGATTCGCCGCGGTCGATCACCGCGCCGCTGGTGTCCTACGCCCCGTTGACCTTCGACGCGACGATTCCCGGCGCGGCCGCCGCGCAACTGGCCGAGCACGGCGGGATCGTCACCTCGACGCTGCCCGAGGGCGCGCCGGATCTGGAGCACTACGGTTTCGTCGCGCGGGTGCGGCCCGCGGGGGACGACAAGCCCGCCCGGCTCGAGCTGGTCCTGCGCAATCAGGCGCTCGCGGAGGTGCCGCTGGACGTCCTCGCCGCCGGGTCCGTCACCGTGCACTCCGATATCTCCGCGACCTCGGTCACCGGTCCCGGCGTGAATGCCGTTGCGCTGCAAGGCGATCACCGGCCGCAGCTGGTGGGCGTCTTCAGCGATCTGCCGACCGCGGCCGGGACGCGAGTGACCGCGCAGGTGGACAGCCGGTTCTCGGTGACGCCGACGCCGCTCAAGCGGGTGGCGAGCGTGCTGGCGGTGGTGTGCACGCTGCTCGCGTTGGTCGCGCTGCACCGGCTGGACGCGCTCGACGGGCGGCGGCTGAGGCGCTGGATTCCGTTGCGCTGGCGCACCTTCGGGGTGGTCGACGCGGTCGTGTTCGCGACGCTGGTGGTGTGGCATTTCATCGGGTCCACCACCTCCGACGACGGCTATCAGTTCGGCATGGCGCGGACCTCGCTGGTGTCGGGGTACATGGCGAACTACTTCCGGTTCTTCGGCGTGCCCGAAACCCCGGTCGGCACACCGCCGTACGACGTGATCGCGCGGATGGCCGAGATCAGCCCCGCGAGTCCGTGGGTGCGGTTGCCGACCCTGCTGGCGGGGGTGCTGACCTGGCTGATCCTCAGCCGCGAGGTGATCCCGCGGCTCGGGGTGGCGGTGCGCCACGATCGGGTCGCGGTGTGGACCGGGGCGCTGGGATTCCTGGCGGTGTGGCTGCCGTACAACAACGGGTTGCGGCCCGAACCGGTGGTCGCCGTCTGCGTGCTGCTCGCCTGGGTGCTGGTGGAACGGTCGATCGCGACGCGGCGGCTACTGCCCTACGGGCTGGCGATCGTGGTGGCGGCGTTCAGTTTCACGGCGGCGCCCTCGGCCTACATCTGTCTCGCGCCGCTGATCGCGGGAATGCGCACGGCGGTGCGGACCGGGGTAGCGCGGGCGGAAACCGTTGCGGGACAGCGGGGTTCGCGGATCGTGGGCTACGGCGCGATGGTGACGCCGCTGCTCGCCTCGGGGGCGGTGATGCTGGTGGCGATGTTCGGGGTCGAACCGCTGTCGGCGACGTTCGAGATGTACCGGGTGCATCAGGCCGTCGGTCCAGCCGACCCCTGGTACAACGACTATCTGGCCTATCAGTGGCTGTTCATGCCCACCGCGGACGGGTCGATCGCGCGGCGGTTCGCGATGGTGGCCATGTGGATCGGGCTGCTGGTGTGCGTGTTCGTGCTGCTGCGCAAGGGCGGGCGGATTCCGTTCACGGCGTCCGGCCCGGCCAAGCGGCTGCTCGGAATCACGTTCGGCGCAATGCTTTTCATGGCGATCACGCCGACGAAGTTCACCCATCACAACGGCATCTACGCCGGGCTGGCGGGCGCGGTGGCGGTGTTGACCGCGGTCGCGGTGGGGCCGCGGGTGATGCGGTCGCCGCGCAACCGGGCGTTGTTCGCGGCGGTGGTGTCGCTGGCGCTGGCGCAGATCTTCACCAGCGTCAACGAGTGGTGGTGGATCTCCAGTTTCGGGGTGCCCTGGCACGACAAGGCGCCCTCGTTCCACGGGTTCGGGTTCTATCTGGTGTTCCTGGCGGCGGCGCTGGTGTTCCTGCTGCTCGCGGGATGGTGGCATGTGCGCGCGCCGGAACCCGGTACGCCGCACCAGATCTCGCCGCGCGCGTGGCGGCTGGCGTCGATTCCGCCGTTGACGGTGGCGGCGGCGCTGCTGGTGGTGTTCGAGGTCGCCTCGTTCGCCAAGGGCGCGGTGTCGCAGTATCCGGCGTTCTCGCTGGCGAAGTCGAATGTGGCGGCGGTGCTGGGGGAGCCGTGCGGGCTGGCGAACGAGGTGCTGGTGGAGACGGATCCGAACGCGTCGCTGCTGACGCCGTTGGGCGGGGACGCGTTCGCGGCGTTCGGGGCGAACGCCGACGGTTTCGTGCGCGGCGGCGTCGGGGATCTCACGCCCGACGGGGAGCCGAGCAACGGCAGCAGTATCGCGGGCGCGTTCGACAACAAGCCCGGCGGCGACAGCGGCACCGAAACCGGCGGGGCCCCTTTGCCTTTCGGTCTGGACTCGGCGACCACGCCGGAGTTGGGCACGGCCGGTCATCCCGGCACGGCCGATCTGACCACGGGGTGGTACCGCCTGCCCACGGGCGGCGATCGCGGTGGTCTGGTGGCCGTGGCGGCGGCCGGGCGGATTCGCTCGGTGGACAAGGACGGCGTCGTGACGCCCGGTCAGTCGGTCGAGATCGAGTACGGCACAAGCGATTCCGCGACGACCGCGCGGCCGCTGGGCCGCGTCACGCCGCTCGATATCGGCCCCGCCCCCTCGTGGCGGAATCTGCGTGTCCCGATGGATCGGATCCCGGCGAACGCCGACGCCATCCGGATCGTCGCCAGCGCCCGCAGCCTCGACCCCACGCAATGGCTGGCCCTCACCCCGCCCCGCGTCCCTCGCACCCGAACCCTTCAGGACCTCGTCGGCTCGCAAACCCCCGTCCTCCTCGACTGGGCCGTCGGCCTCCAATTCCCTTGCCAACGCCCCTTCGACCACCACGACGGCATAGCCCAAACCCCCGAATGGCGCCTCCTCCCCGACCGAGTCGGCGCCCACGACACCAACCTCTGGGAAAGCCACGACGGCGGCGGCCCCCTCGGCTGGAGCCAACAACTCCTCCACTCCCAAACCCTCGCCACCTACCTCGACCACGACTGGGACCAGGACTGGGGCGAACTCCAACACCTCACCCCCATCGCCCCTGGAGCGGCCCCCGCCACCCCCACGGTCACCCGCCAACCCCACCCCGGCCTCTGGTCCCCAGGCCCCATAAACACCACCTGGCAGTAAGGCAACCCAGCCGCACCCTTTATTCGAAAACGCACCCCTTGCAGGGCCCTACAAAGGGTGCGGATCCAAATAAGGGGTGCGGCTGGGTTCGTGTACCTGGGGGGCCGTGCCTTGTTGTGCTTGCCGTGGGTGCTCGGCCTCACCGTTTGTTGCTTGCCTGGCCCCCCTTTCGGCCCTGTTTCTGGAGTCGGGCACTGCCCCCTCCTGTTCCTCGTCGTGGGGGCCCCCACGAGGCGGCTCGCCGGGCGGCGGCGGAGACGCCCGCAAGTAGCGCGAACAACAGCGGCGCAAGAGACACG
>NZ_JBSFPI010000034.1:0-51174 GCF_053588115.1 Nocardia sp. NPDC003482 | reverse complement strand
GGTCCCGGGTGCACACAGTGCTCACCCACCAGCCGCTACCAGCAGCGAGTCTGCCCGACGACCGACCCGCTACACCTCATTAGGGTGCGGCTGGGTTCGTCCAACCTCGGAGGTGCACAACCTCTTTCGAGAGCAGCACCCGCGGACGCACACCTTGTTCGGATCCGCACCCGTTTCAGGGCTGTGGAACGTGTGCGGATTCGAATAAAGGGTGCGGCTGGGTTCGTTCCCCAGCCCGGAGGTGTCGAACAAGCCTGGCGGGGTGCGGCTGGGTTCGTCCTCGTGCCCGGAGGTGCCGAACAAGCCTGGAGGGGTGCGGCGGGGGAAGCGTCAAGCGGCGTGGGCGGTGGGGTGGGGGTGCCAGGTGTAGACGTCGGGGACTGCCTCGTGGAACAGGGCCAGGTCGATTGCGTCGAGGAGGGCTTGGCGGGGGGCCGAGCGGGAGAGTTGGGCGGCGGAGACGGCCAGGCGGAGGAGGCCGCCGCGGCGGGCGGTGCGGGCGGCGCTCATGACCAGGGCGTGGCACCACCAGGGTTCGGCGCGGAAGCCTTCGCCGATGCCGTGGACCCAGGAGCGCTGGGTGGTGCCGCGGTCGAGGTCGTGGACCGCGGAGAGGGTGAGGGCGAGGCGGAAGCCCACGTCGGGGAGGGCGGCGAGGGCGCCTTCGGAGGCGTTCCAGCGGGGGGCCGCGAACAGACGGGTGCGCAGGCCGACGCGTTCCATGACGCGGTCGGCGGCCATGAGGCGCAGGCGGGCTTCGTGTTTGGGGAGGGCGGCGAATTCGGAGCGGCGGGTCTTGGTCGCGGCCTGGTCGTAACCGTGCAGGACGATCGAGTCCCCGCCCGCCCGGCGCTGGCGCAGCCAGTCGCGGGTGGCGGGGTCCTCGGTCAGCCGGTACTTGCCCTTGAGGCGAGGGGCGACCAGCAGCGACAGCGGAACCTCACGCCGGTCCATCTCCGCGGCGAAACTCATCGCCGCTTCCCGGGTGGTGTCGCGGATTCCCGACACCGAGACGATCAGTTGCGCGCGCATGGGTGAACCCCCTGTTCGTGCTGTTCACCGGCCGACGCCGGTCGTCCATCCACTGTGCGGGCGGCAGATGACCACCCCGTTCTGATCGGGTGACGCGGCGACGAACACTCGAACCGGGCGCGCCCTAAGCCTCGGCGAGCCCGAGCGTATCCAGCACCCACGCGTACTCGAACGCCACTTCCTTCCACTTCTCGTACCGCCCGCTGACCCCGCCGTGCCCGGCGGTCATCTCGGTCTTCAGCAGCAGCGGCGCGTCACCGGTCTTGGTGGCCCGCAGTTTCGCCACCCACTTGGCGGGTTCCACGTACAGCACGCGGGTGTCGTTGAGGCTGGTGATCGCCAGGATCGCGGGATAGTCCTTGGCCGCCACGTTCTCGTACGGCGAATAGGACTTCATGTACTCGTAGACTTCCTTGTCCGCCAAGGGATTTCCCCACTCGTCCCATTCGATGACGGTCAGCGGCAGCGACGGATCCAGGATCGAGGTGAGCGGATCCACGAACGGCACGTTGGCGAGGATCCCGGCGAACAACTCCGGGGCGAGATTGGCCACCGCGCCCATCAGCAGCCCGCCCGCGCTGCCGCCGTCGGCGACCATCCGGTCCGGCGCGGTGAGCCCGCTGTCGATGAGATGTCTTGCGCAGGAGACGAAGTCGGTGAAGGTGTTCTTCTTGGTGAGCGTCTTGCCGTGCTCGTACCACAACCGGCCCATCTCGCCGCCGCCGCGCACATGCGCGACCGCGAACACCATCCCCCGATCCAGCAGCGACAGCCGCGACACCGAGAACCCGGGATCGATGCTCGCCTCGTAGGAACCATATCCGTAGAGCAGCAACGGTTTCGGTCCCGCGGGCAGATCCCGCCGCCGCACGATCGAGATCGGCACCCGGGTGCCGTCCTCGGCCACCGCCCAGTCCCGGTGCTGCTCGTAATCGGCCGGATCGTACCCGCCGAGCACCGGCTGTTCCTTGCGCAGCAGTAGCTCTCCCGTAGCGGGCACGTAGTCGAACACCTGCATGGGCGTGATGAACGAGGTCACCCCGATCCGCAGCGTCGGCTGCGCCCACTCCGGATTCGCGCCCACCCCGGCCGAGAACAGCTCCAGCCCGAACTCCAGCTCCTTCGGCTCGCCGTAACCCTCGGAAGTCAAGGGCCACACCGCGATTCGCGGCAGCGCCTCGCGCCGATAGGACAGCACCAGATGATCGGCGAAACAGTCGATGTCCTCGAGCCGCACGTCGTCGCGATGCCCGACGAGCAGCGTCATGGCCGCCGGATCGTCCACCGGCGCCTCGGCCAGCACGAAGTTCTCCGCCTTCACCCCGTCCACGACATCGTTGTGCAGGATCAAAAACCGGTCGCGCCCGGCGATCACCGCGTGTTCGACCGAGTACTCCACGCCCTCGCGGCGCGGCAGCAGCACCCGGAATTCGCCCTCGGGATCGTCGGATTCGAGCACCCAGCCCTCGCTGGTGATCTTCGACCCCACCCAGATCATCAGGTACTTCTCCGACCGGCTGGCCCCGATGCTCACCCAGTAGCGCTCGTCGGGCTCGTGGAAGACCCGCACGTCGGCGTCCGAGGCGGTGCCCAGCCGATGCCGCCACACCGTGTCGGGCCGCCACGACTCGTCGACGGTCTGGTAGAAGACGTGGCTGCCGTCCAGCGACCAGGTCGCCCCCGGCGCGGTGCCCGGGATCTCGTCGCCGAGCAGCTCACCGCTGCGCAAATCCTTGAACCGCAACACATATCGCTCGTCGCCGACCGTGTCGACCGAGTACGCGAGCAGCGTCCCGTCGTGACTGACCGAGAAGGCGCCGAGGGCGAAGAAGTCGTGTCCCTCGGCGAGGGCGTTGCTGTCGAGCAGGATCTCCTCACCCGCCGGAGCGGTGTCGGCCTCGAGCCGCGGGGGCGTCCAGTCGTTCGGATCGTCGATCGGGCACCGGCAGTGCACGCCGTACTGCTTGCCCTCGAAACTGCGGGAGTAGTACCAGTAGTCGCCCATCCGGGCCGGGACGGACAGATCGGTCTCGAGCGTGCGGGACTTGATCTCGTCGAAGATGCGGTCGCGCAAGGGTTGCAGATGCGCGGTCCGCGCCTCGGTGTAGGCGTTCTCGGCCTCGAGGTAGGCGATCACCTCGGGATCGTCCTTGTCGCGCAGCCATTCGTACTCGTCGACGAAGGTGTCGCCGTGATGCACGCGCTCGGTGGGCACCTTCTTGGCGACGGGGATCGTTGCGGGACCGCTGTCGAGAGCCATGCGCTCCACCGTAACGGGCGGCACGCGAGCTTCGTGGGCAGGTCGCTGTGTCGTGGCGGATCCGCCGCGCGCTACGACAGTCCGGTGGCTCGCCGCGCCGACGGGCGGGGGGCGCGGTCGTTCGCCCGCGGCACCCGGCGCGCGTCCATCAGGAAGTAGACGGCGGCCTTACGGCGTGGGCATTGGTCGGTGGGGCAGCTGCGGTGGATGTGCAAGATGTTGTGAGCCTGCTCGACGGTGAGGTGCCGGGGCACCACCGCGCAACTGTCGAAGACGGGTGCCATGCGGTGCTCCATCCTGGGTCGTGCGTGGAATGTGGCCGGTCACACAATTCGGGGACGCCGGGTCGGCTCGACCCACGCGGTCCGCTCGACGCCGTAAATCAGCCACAGTGGTCTGTGTTTCCGATTCGGTTGCCGGGTAAACCAGGAGAATTGTCGGGATCGCGCGGTAAATACCGCAGTGGGCGGTCCCGGTGGCATCGCCGCCGCTCCGGGAACGGACGTTTCTCCCCAACCGGCACGTCAGCCGCCGCAGGTCCGGGGCTCGTCAGCGCGTCGGCGCATCGCCTCGCTGGCGTGTCGGACTCTCCCCGGCGATACCGGGCGCGTCACCATGTGTTCATCACCACAGGGTCGCGGCCCGGCGGCTCGGTGCTTGCCACAAGCGCGGGCCCAATTATGCGACATTTCGCAAGTGTCTCGAAAATGTGATCGCGGATAACACAAAGCGATTGTTGAATGTCCAATCAAACGCGCCCCGCGCGCGGATTCCGCTGACTACTGTCTAGCCCCGGGGGCCGGGTGTGATCGCTCCCCCGCTCGGGATGAAACCGCATCGACAGGAGCACGCGTGGAACAGAAGAATCGCGAGATCGAACCCGACGCCGTGTGGCACCGCAGCGGCGACGGCACCGGCGGCGTCGAGGTCGCCTTCCTCGCCAGCGGCAATATCGGCCTGCGCGACGCCAAGAAACCCGACGGCCCGGTGCTGATCTTCACCCCGGGCGAATGGCGCGCCTTCGTCGCGGGCGCCAAGGACGGCGAATTCAACCGCCCGGGAACATAATTCGCGCGTCGATGATGAGCCTGGGGCAGCGGCCCTCAAGCCCCCAAGGCCGGGGCCAGTGCGCCCCAGGACACGTGCAGCGTGTCCTGCCAGTACGACCACGAGTGCGTTCCCACCGCGCTGTGGTCGACCCGGGCCGGAATGCTCAACGCGCGCAGGCGCTGTTCGAAGGCCGAGACGCACCCGTCGACGGCCGCCTCGATCGGGCCGCCGAAGAAGATGTTCTCCGGGAGTTGGGGTTTGATCTCGGTCTCGTGCGGTCCGGGGATGCCGGTGCCGGTGGACAGGTAGATCGTCTTGCCGCGCAAGCGGTCCGCGAGCAGCGCGGGATCGTGCTGGGCCCAGGCCGGGCCGCCGGGCGGGCCCCACATATTGCCGGGGTTGCCGCCGCGATTGGCGATGGAGAACAGCATCGCGCCCTGGGCCAGCCCGAGGTCCGGGCAGGCGCTGTATCCGGCGACCGCGGTGTACAGCTCGGGATTGCGGGCGGCGAGCACGAAGGCCGCGATGCCGCCCATCGACAGCCCGCCGATCCCGTTGACGCCGTTGCCGTCGAAGGCGCTGTCGATGAGCGGGGGCAGTTCGCGGGTCAGGAAGGTCTCCCAGCGGTAGCGGCCGAACCGCGGATCGTCGCTCTGCCAGTCGGTGTAGTAGCTGGCCTGGCCGCCGATCGGCAACACCACATTGACGTTCTTGTCGGCGAAGAACCGCTCGGCGTCGGTGGCGTTGGTCCAGGTGCTCTGCCGGTCGCCCGGATCGAGGCCGTCGAGCAGATAGTAGGTGGGCCGCTCGCCGCCGCCGGGCGGATGCAGCACCTGGACCTGCACGGTCCGGCCCATGGCCGGGGAGTCGACGAAGACGGCCGAACGCGTCGGCCCGAGTTCATCGATGCCGACCAGCCGGGCCGCGGCCGCGCGGGGCAGCCGCCCGGCCCACGGAGCCAGCACACCCAGGGTCACCGCGAGCACCACCACAGCAACGGCACGTCGCCGCATCTCCCCACCTCCATCGCCCCCACCGCTCGGCTCGGCAGCGGAAACGAGAGCGCGACGCCACGGCCGGGTTCCGCGTTACGCGATGCCGATGATCAACATCAACAAAAGTAACCCAGGATCACCGCGAAGGGAACGGATTGGCGAACTGGCATTCAGCCAGCAAACTTCACTGGTCGGCGCGCTCCAGAGCCCCGCGAATCGAGGCCGCCAGATAGTCCAGATCGGCCCGCGGCGGCGAGGTCGGACGCCCGCGCAACCCGAACCCGTCCCCCGGTGTGCGCGGGATGACGTGCAGATGCACATGGAAGACCTCCTGCCCCGCCGTCACCCCGTCGGCCAGGAAGAAGTTCACCCCGTCGCAGCCCACCTCGGACTCCCGCAGCGCCGCCGCCAGCCGCTGCCCGACCCGAAACAGCTTGCCGCCCATGTCCGGATCGAGTTCGGCGAGGCTGCGGGCGGGCGTCTTGGGAATCACCAGCAGATGTCCGGGCGTCATGGGCCGGATGTCGAGGAACGCCAGGGTGTCCTCGTCCTCGTACACCTTGGAGGCGGGCGCGCGCCCGGCGACGATATCGGTGAAGATCGTGTACGGGTTCATATGTCGCGCTACAGGATCGGGGCGGGAGTGTACCGGGCCGCCTCGGGATCGGCGTCGACCAGCTTCTGCACCTGCGCGACGACATCGGTCACCTGCGTCCGCGCCGCGCCGATGAACGCCGACCGATCGGCAAGGGCCGCATCGAGATCCGCGCGCGTGAGCGGCAACCGGTCGTCGGCGGCGAGCCGGTCCAGCAGATCGGGTTCGCGGCCCTGTTCGCGCATGGCCAGCGCTACGGCCACCGCGTGCTCCTTGATGACCTCGTGCGCGGTCTCGCGGCCGACGCCGGCGCGCACGGCGGCCATGAGAATGCGCGTGGTCGCCAAAAACGGCAGGTACCTTGCCAATTCGCGGTCGATGACGGCCGGGTAGGCGCCGAACTCGGCCAGGACGGTCAGGAACGTCTCGATCATGCCGTCCACGGCGAAGAACGCGTCCGGCAGCGCGACGCGGCGCACCACCGAGCAGAACACGTCGCCCTCGTTCCATTGCGCCCCGGCCAGTTCCGCGGCCATCGAGGCGTAGCCGCGCAGCACGACCTGCAGGCCGTTGACGCGCTCACAGGAGCGGGTGTTCATCTTGTGCGGCATGGCCGAACTGCCCACCTGCCCCGGCTGGAAACCCTCGGTGACCAGTTCGTGCCCGGCCATCAGCCGCACGGTGTGCGCGAAAGACGAAGGGCCCGCGCCGATCTGGACCAGCGTGGACAGCACGTCGTGGTCGAGCGAGCGCGGGTACACCTGCCCGACGCTGGTCAGCACCGACGCGAAGCCCAGATGCCGGGCCACCCGCTGTTCGAGCTGGGTCAGTTTGGCCGCGTCGCCGCCGAGCAGATCGAGCATGTCCTGCGCGGTGCCCATCGGACCCTTGATGCCGCGCAACGGGTATCGGTCGATCAGCTCGCGCAGCCGGGTCAGCGCGATCACCAATTCGTCGGCGGCCGAGGCGAATCGCTTGCCCAGCGTGGTGGCCTGCGCGGCGACATTGTGCGAGCGGCCCGCCATCACCAGCGTCTGGTACTCGGCGGCCCGCTCGGCCAGCCGCGCGGCGACCGCGACGCCGTGCGCGTACACGTGCTCGAGCGAGAGCCGGATCTGTAGCTGTTCCACGTTCTCGGTGAGATCGCGGCTGGTCATGCCCTTGTGGATGTGCTCGTGCCCGGCGAGGGCGTTGAACTCCTCGATGCGCGCCTTGACGTCGTGGCGGGTCACCCGCTCACGCTCGGCGATCGAGGCGAGATCGACCTGTTCGAGCACCCGCTCGTAGTCCTCGACGACGCCCGCGGGCACGTCCACCCCGAGGTCGGCCTGCGCCCGCAGCACCTCGAGCCACAGCCGCCGTTCCAGCACGATCTTGTGCTCGGGCGACCACAGCCGCACCAATTCGGGGCTGGCGTAACGGGTGGCGAGGACGTTCGGGACTGGGCTCACGAGCAGCCAGTTTAGTGGGAGTACGAGGGGCCCCCGGAGTCGGAGGTCAGCGGTCGGCCGCGGCCGCCGTCGGCGCTCGCGCCGATGGGCTCGGGCCCGCGCGCGGGGGGCGCGATCACGTCGATCAACTCGAGCAGCGCGCCGCGGGCGACCCGGCGCGGCTGGGGATCCTGTTCGGTCAGGGCGGCGACCACCGCGCCGTCCACCACGGCCACCAGCCGCCGGAGTTGTTCGATCCGAACCGCCCGATCGGATCGGCGCAACACCTCGGCCAGCAGCTCGTCGAGCTGGCTGCGTAGTCGGAGCTGCACCTCGCGGAGTTCGGGGTGCCGGGCCGAGGCCACCGAACGTTCGTAGCGGGCGATGAGGCGGCCGCGCTCGTCGTGCCCGTCGGCGCCGACCAGCAGGTCGAGCACCAGATCGACGGTCGCCTCCGCGCCGCGGCGGCGATGGGTCACCTCGCCCACCCGTCGCCGCATGGCCTCGAGCTCCGCGTTGCCGCTGAACTCGACCGCGCGCGCGATCAGATCCTCGAGCGATTCGAAGTAGTACGTCGTGGACGCCAGCGGGAGGTCCGCGCGGGTGGCCACCGAGCGGTGCCGGACCGCCTCGAAACCACCCTCGAGCAACAACTCGGCCGCGGCCGCGACCAGAGCCTGGCGACGCCTTTCGCCTTTCGGGGTCGTCGCGGTGATCACCGTGTCATCGTGCCAGTCATCATCGGTTCATCCGTGCCAAATCGGTGCGATCCATGGGAATTCAAGTGCGCCGGAGCCGACAACGCCGTCGGGGTTGAAAACGCAACCTTAGTTTTTCTACCGCATTCCGGCGACGCGGGTGGGCGAGACCGGAAAGTCTTTGCGCGACAGCCGGGCTCACGACTCGAGATATCGGCCAAGGCGGGCGAGTGCCTCCTCGATTTCGGCGGTCGCACCCGCGAAAGAGATACGAACCGTATGGTTTCCATTGCGGGTGTCGAAATCGATGCCGGGCGCCAGGGCCACGCCCGTGTGCGCCAGCAGATCCGCGCACCAGCGCGTCGAATCGTCGGTCAGGTGGGCGATATCGGCGTAGGCGTAGAACGCCCCGTCGGCCGGCGCGAGATCGGTGATGCCCAGTTTGGGCAGGCCCTCGAGCAGCAGGGCGCGGTTCTCGGCGTAGCGGCGCACGTGCCCGTCGAGTTCGGCGCGCGCCTCCGGGCCGAAGGCGTGCAGTGCGGCGTACTGCGAGATCGCGGGCGGGCACACGGTCATGTTCGAGGCCAGCCGTTGCAGGGCCGGGCGCAGCGCGGGCGGGGCGAGCATCCAGCCCAGGCGCCAGCCCGTCATGGAGAAGTACTTCGACACCGAGCCGATCACCACCGCCTCGCGCGAGGTCTGCCAGGCCGAGGAGGTGGGTTCGGTGTCGACGCCCGAATAGACGATGCCGTGGTAGATCTCGTCGGAGATCAGCAGCGTGCCGTGCGCGTCGCACCAGCGGGCCAGGGCGGCGAGTTCGGCTGGGGCGATCATGGTTCCGGTGGGGTTGGCCGGGCTGGCCACGATCAGGCCCGCGGGCGGTTCGGGGAGGGCCTCGAGCATGGCGACCGTCGGCTGGAAGCGATGCTCGGGGCCGCAGTCGAGTTCGATCACGCGGCAGCCGAGCGCGGCCAGGGTGTTGCGGTAGGCCGGGTAGCCCGGGCGCGCGACCACCACGGTGTCGCCGGGGTCGAAGGCGGCCAGGAAGATCAGCGTGAACGCGCCCGAGGAGCCGGTGGTGACCACCACGTCGTCGGCGTGCACGGCGTAGCCGTAGGTGCGGCGGTGATGCTCGGCGATCACCTCGCGCAGCGGCAGGATGCCGAAAGTCTCGGTGTAGCCGAGCAATTCGGTCTCGAGCGCGGAGCGCGTGGCGCGCAAGACGGGAACCGGTGCGGGCGTGGACGGTTGACCGGCGGCGAGGACGAGGACGTCGCCGTGGGTGCGGGCGCGTTCGGCGGCGGCCTTCCACACGTCCATGACGTAGAAGGTGGGCACGGTCGACCGTCGGGATTCACTACGCACTCCGACGACAGTAAAACACCCGGCGGCGACGCGCCCGAACTATTCCTGAGACCACCCTGAGTTCTGCCCGCCCCTCCTGCGTATTGGGCAATTGTCCTGTTATC
Source organism: Nocardia sp. NPDC003482 (assembly GCF_053588115.1). Taxonomy (NCBI): domain Bacteria; kingdom Bacillati; phylum Actinomycetota; class Actinomycetes; order Mycobacteriales; family Nocardiaceae; genus Nocardia; species Nocardia sp. NPDC003482. The sequence continues at coordinate 41,645 of NZ_JBSFPI010000034.1, read as the reverse complement.
GTCGGCAGAATGCCTGACCGGGCACGCCGCGCGAGGCCGTACGAGGGGGGCTGGATCGTTATCCGGCCCGACTGGCGAACCACGCTGCGCCGGACCGATGGCCGCCCCCGGCGGCCCGAATCCGAGAACCCGAGCGCGGGCGGGAGGTTCGAGGCCGACGCCTCCGACGATCAGGACGTGGACACGAGCCTCGACGCCGACACCTCCGACGAGCAGAGCGTGGACACGAGTGTCGAGGCCGACACCTCCGACCACTCGCATGAGAACGCGAGCCTCGAGGCCGACGCCTCCGACGACTCGCACACGGACACGAACCGCGGGCCTGATCCGGACGCTGACGCGGGACATGAATCGGGCGCGGGCGGGGAACCCGAGCGGCATGTGCGCCGAGAAGATCGACAGGACATGCCGGTTCGACGGGCTTCCCACGCCGCTGCGGCGGCCGTGACGCGAGCGTCGGCGTGGGTTCGCGCGAGCGGTCGTCGTGTCGCCGAAATCGATTGGCGCGAGCGGATTCTCAGCGATCCACGACCGGCCTTGCGGGAGTCCGGGGTTCGGTCGCGGGCATGGGTCGCGGAACATCGGGTGCTGGTCGCGGGAGTGGCCGTGGTCGCGTTGTTCGCGGCGGCCGACGGGGTCGCTCCCCGGCCGGTCTCCGACTCACCCGTCCCCGGGAGCGCGCAACTGGTTCCCGTCGCGTACCCCCTCCAGGTGCGGGCGTCCGCCGAATCGTCCAAGCGCTACCTCAACGCCATCAACAACGGCGAGCGGCTGCGCGAGGCCCAGGTGGTCGCCGCCGCGGCGCGCGCGACCCTCGACCGCGCCAAGGCCGAGGCCGCCGCCGCGATCGCCGGAACCCCGCAGCCGTGGCTCAGCGGACCGGCGACCTCGCTACCCGGCGGCGTCCCGCCCGGCGCGATCCTGCCCGGCGGCGGCGGATTCGCGCTCCCGGCCATCGGCATGTTCACCTCCGGCTACGGACAGCGTTGGGGCACTTTCCATTACGGCATCGATATCGCCGCCCCCATCGGCTCCCCCATCTACGCCGTCACCGACGGCACCGTCATCGACGCGGGCCCCGCCCAGGGTTTCGGCCTCTGGGTGCGCATCCGCCACGACGACGGCAGCATCACCGTCTACGGCCACATGTACGACTTCTCGGTCTCGGTCGGCGAACGCGTCCGCGCGGGCCAGCAAATCGCCCGCGTCGGCAATCGCGGCGACTCGACCGGCCCGCACCTCCACTTCGAGGTCCTCGTCAACGGCCAGCACGTCGACCCGCAGCCCTGGCTGGCCGTGCACGGTATCCGCGTCGGCTGACCGCGTTACGCCCGGGTCGGCACCGAGATGCGGTCCTCGACCGCCGCCAGCGCGATATCCCCGCGGAAATGGCTGCCCGGCAACTTGATTCGCTCGATGCGATCGTAGGCGTGGGTGCGGGCCTCGGCGAGATCGGCGCCGGTGGCCACCACATTGAGGACGCGGCCGCCCGCGGAGATCAGGGCGCCGTCCTCGCGCAGGGCCGTACCGGCGTGCAGCACTTCGGTATTCGGCTCGGCGGCCTCGGTGCCGGTGATCAGGTCGCCCTTGCGCGGGTGGGCCGGGTAGTTCTCCGCGGCCAGCACGACCGTGATGGCCGCGCCGTCGCGCCAGCGCGGGGGCTCGGCCTGGTCGAGGGCGCCGGTGGCGGTGGCGTGCAGCAGCGCGCCGAGCGGGCTGTCCAGCAGCGCCAGCACGGCCTGGGTCTCGGGATCGCCGAAGCGGCAATTGAATTCGACCACCGCGGGCCCGGCCTGTCCGATCGCGAGCCCGGCGTACAGCAGCCCGGAGAACGGGACCCCGCGCCGAACCAGTTCGGCCGCAACGGGTTCCACAATGTCGGTGACGATCTCGGCGACCGTCGATCCGGGCAGCCACGGGAGCGGCGTATACGCGCCCATCCCACCGGTATTGGGCCCGGTGTCGCCCTCGCCGACCCGCTTGTGATCCTGCGCGGGCAGCAGCGGCACCACGGTCTCGCCGTCGACCAGGCAGAACAGCGACACCTCGGGCCCGTCCAGGAACGATTCCAGCAGCACCGGATGACCCTGCTCGAGCAGTTCGGCCCCGTGGTCGCGGGCGGCCGACCGGTCGGCGGTCACGACCACGCCCTTGCCCGCGGCCAGCCCGTCGTCCTTGACCACCCAGGTCGGGCCGAAACGGTCCAGCGCTGCGTCGAGTTCGCCGGGGTGGTCGACGATCTCGCTGTGCGCGGTGCGCACCCCGGCCGCGGCCATCACGTCCTTCGCGAACGCCTTGGACCCCTCGATCCGCGCGGCGTCGGCCGACGGCCCGAAACAGGCGATGCCCGCCGCGCGCACCGCGTCGGCGATGCCCAGCACCAGCGGCACCTCGGGTCCGATCACCACCAGATCGGCGGCGAAATCGCGGGCCAGCGCCACCACCTCGGGACCGCTGCACGGATCGACCGCGCGCACCTCGGCGTGCTGGGCGATCCCCGGGTTACCGGGCGCCGCGCAGATCGCGCTCACCCCCGGATCGCGGCGCAGGGCCTCCACCAGGGCGTGTTCACGGGCTCCGGAACCGATGACGAGTACGCGCACGCACGACAGCTTAGGGGTAGGCCCATAGACTCGCCCCATGGCTTCTGTTTTCAGTGCGATCATCGCGGGCGAGTTGCCCGGACGGTTCGTCTGGGAGGACGACGAGTTCGTCGCGTTCCTCACCATCGCCCCGGTCACCCAGGGTCACACCCTGGTCGTGCCGCGTGCGGAGATCGACCAGTGGCAGGACCTCGACCCGGAGACGTTCGCGCGGCTGACCGCGGTCGCGCAGAAGATCGGCCGGGCCGTGCGCGCCGCGTGGGACGCGCCCCGCGCGGGCCTGCTCATCGCCGGACTCGAGGTGCCGCATCTGCACCTGCACGTCTTCCCGGCGTTCGAACTGAGCGACTTCGACATCTCCGGCGCCGATCCCGAGCCGAGCAAGGAATCCCTCGACGAGGCGCAGGCCAAGATCAAGCAGGCGCTGCGGGATCTCGGTTACGGGGCCAACGTGCCGGACTGAGCCGAGGGCGCCCGCCGCGGCAACCGCTACGCCACCGATGTACCCGACTCGACGCGGCGCGGCAACCGCACGGTGAAGGTGGTCCCCGCGCCCTCGGCGCTGGTCACCGACACCGTGCCGCCGTGCGCGGCGACCAGGGCCTGGACGATGGACAGGCCCAGGCCGGTGCCGCCGCTGTCGCGGCTGCGGGAGGTGTCGGTGCGGTAGAAGCGTTCGAAGACGCGCTCGGCCTGATCGGGCGGCAGGCCGGGGCCGGTGTCGGCGACCTCGACCAGGACATGGTCCTCGTCGGGGGTCAGCCGGACGGTCACCGACGCGCTCGGCGGGGTGTGGATGAGGGCGTTGTTGACCAGATTGGCCAGCACCTGCCGCAGCCTCGGCTCGTCGCCCGGAATCTCCAGAGTGCCTGGGCCGGAACGGATTTCGAGATCGATCGGACGTCCGGGTCCCTCGGGTCGCTGCGCGGTGTCGACCGCCCGCGCGTTGTGCACGGCGTCGCTGGCCAGCGCGAGCAGATCCACCGGACGCCGCTCCAGCGGACGTTGCGCGTCCAGGCGCGCCAGCATGAGCAGATCCTCGACCAGCAGGCTCATTCGATTGGACTCGCGTTCGATGCGGTCGGAGAACATGGCCGGATCGTCAAGGGCCCCTTGCCGATACAGTTCGGCGAAACCCTTGATCGTGGTCAGCGGCGTGCGCAGTTCGTGACTGGCGTCGGCGACGAAGCGGCGCATCTTGGCCTCGGACCGGCGGGCCGCCTCCTCCGACGCCTCGGTCGCGGCGAAGGCGTGCTGGATCTGGGTGAGCATGCCGTTCAGCGATTGCGAGAGCCGACCGACCTCGGTGTTGGTGTTGCGCACCGGAACTCGCCGATCCAGGTCGCCGCCCGCGATGTCGGCGGCGGTCTTCTCCACCTCGCGCAGCGGGCGCAGGCTGCGCCGGATCACCAGTTGCGCCACCGCGGCGAGGGCCACCAGCACGATCGCGCCGACGACGACCTGGAGGCCGATCAGCCGATCCACGATGTTCTCGGTCTCGTTGAGGCGTTGCGCCACAGTCGATGTCGTGCCCTGCGGGGAGACGACCCGCACCACGCGCCAGTGCATACTCGAATCGCCCACGGAGCCAACGGTTCTCGGGTGCCGATCCAGGTCGGCCGGAATCTCCGGGGTGGAGTTGCGGTCGGGCGCCTCGAGCCGGATCTGGTTGCCCGACGCGTCCTTGACGTCGACGTAGAACGGGATGAAGTTGCGATCGAACGACGGTCGCGGTGGCGGCGGCCGGTTGGAATCGGCCGAGCCCCTGGCCAATTGGACGATCTGCCGGTCGACGCTGTCGAGCAGCACCCGCTGCATCGCCGAGGTCACCGCGATGCCGGACACCAGCAGCCCGAGCCCCGCCAGGCACACCAACGCGACCACCAGGGTCACGCGCAGCGGCACCGACGCCAGGCGACGCGCGACCGCCCGCCGCACATCGCTCATTTGGCCGAGGACCTGCTGCGGCTGGGCGCGCGCATCACGTAGCCCACGCCGCGCAGCGTGTGGATGAGCCGGTCCGGGCCCGTGTCGACCTTCTTGCGCAGGTAGGACACGTAGGTCTCGACGACCCCGACCTCCCCGCCGAAGTCGTAGCGCCAGACGTGATCGAGGATGCGCGGCTTGCTCAGCACCGTGCCCGCGTTGACCATGAAGTACCGCAAGAGCGTGAACTCGGTGGGCGACAACGACACCGGCTCCCCCGCCTTCCACACCTCGTGGGTGTCGTCGTCCAGCTCGATGTCCTCGAACGTCAATCGCGAGGACTTCCGCTCGTCGACCGCGTGCCCCGACCGCCGCAGAATCACCCGCAGCCGCGCCACGACCTCCTCGAGGCTGAACGGCTTGGTCACATAGTCGTCGGCCCCCAACGTCAGCCCCGTGACCTTGTCCTCGACCTCGTCACGCGCGGTCAGGAACAACACGGGCGCCTCGATCCCATCGGCCCGCAGCCGCCGCAACAACCCGAACCCGTCCATCCCCGGCATCATCACATCGACGATGAGCGCATCCGGCCGAAACGTCTTGGCCCGATCCAACCCCTCGGCCCCGTTCCCCGCACTGGCCACCTCGAACCCCTGATACCGCAGACTCACCGACAACAGCTCCACGATCATCGGCTCGTCATCCACCACCAGCACCCGAGCCTCGGGCGCCCGATCAGGCACAGCGTTCATGGCCTTCATCCTCCCCGCCCCACCGCAACCCCGGCTGAGCACACGCTGGGAGGTTCCTGGGAGCGTCGCTACGGCTCGTTCCCCTCCGGGGAAAGCGCGGCATACGCGGCCCCGGCGGCGTTCTGCTCGGCCTCCTTCTTGGACCGCCCGACCCCACTACCGTAGGCGACCCCGCCGACGACGGCCCGCGCGGTGAACTCCTTGTCGTGATCGGGCCCGGTGGAGGTGACCTCGTAACTCGGCACCCCGAGCCCCCGTTCGGCGGTCAACTCCTGAAGACTGGTCTTCCAGTCCAGCCCCGCCCCCATCTTCGCGGCCCGCTCCAGCAGATCCGCGAACAACCGCAGCACAACCCGCCGCGCCACCTCGATCCCGTGCTCGAGGAACACCGCCCCCAACAGCGACTCCATCCCATCGGCGAGAATGCTCGACTTGTCCCGCCCCCCGGTCAACTCCTCCCCCCGCCCCAACCGCAGATGCGGCCCGAGCCCCCCGTCCCCCAACCCCCGAGCCACCTCCGCCAGCGCATGCATATTGACCACCCGCGACCGAATCTTCGCCAGATCCCCCTCGGTCCGCTCCGGATGCCGGAGATACAGGAATTCCGTAATGCTCAGTCCGAGAACAGAATCCCCGAGGAACTCCAACCGCTCATTGGTCGGCACGCCGCCGTTCTCGTAGGCGAAGGATCGATGTGTCAGGGCGAGCGTCAACAGGTCGTCCTCGACGGGGACACCCAATGCCTCGATGAGGCCGGTCCGATCGGGCTGCTCCTCTGCACCACGCCGCTGCTCGGTCAAGACAGTCACCCCTCCTCCGCAGTGCTCCGAAGTTTACCCATGCCGGTTGGTCAGCTCGAAATATGCAGCCTCGATCCGGGGGCGACAAGCGCTCTTACAGAAAGTGATCCAGCTCACATCATTTGGTGGAACGTCAGCACGATTCACCCCGTCCAAGCTTTCGACACAACATCGGTTGTGTGAAACAGGAAGTGGGGGAACACAAATGAAGTCATCCGTAACTCGTCGCGCCGCCGTCATCGGAGCGTTGGCGGGCGCGATCGGACTCGCCGCTGTGAGCACAGCGGAGGCCCAAGACGTCGCGTGCCAGCCGAACGGCTCCCCGGTATGCCTCTGCGTCGTCGGCGACGCTCATGGCTACCAGGCCAGCGCTATCGGCCAGGGATTTGTCGGATTCCTGTCCTTCTCGGGCCCCGGAATCGACCGCGATCACGCCGCTTCCCCGACCGAGGCCAACCCGAGCTGGATCGTCAACGGCATCGGTCGTGGGCGGGTCTGCGTGATCGGATATCAGAAGGACGGCGGCAGTTTCCGACAGATCGCCGTGGAGTGCAAGGACGTGGACTGAATTACGATCCGAGCGAGGAGTGGGAGCGGATTTCGCGCTCCCCTCCGACCAGCCACGGACGGGCGATGACGACGGTCTTGTCGTCATGACGCTTGGAGCGAGGCGCCACGACACCGATGGGGGTCAGCATCGGCCTCCCAGCGGTGGCACAGCTCCAAGAACTCGACGAGACCGTCCGAGTCGAGATGAGCGACTTGGTGCTCCCTGAAACACCAAGGGGCACAAGAGATTCGCCACTCCATCCGAAGTGGGCAAACGGCATCGAACGGATAGCCGAGCATGATCGCCCGCCAGGCGGCCACGGAGTCCGGTTCCGCGATCCAATAGCCGTCGGACCGGTTCCCTTGCACGGAATGACCCGTTGGATTGATAACGCGTGCCGGTCATCCAGCAGACGGACCGATGGGGAGATGCCAATACGCCTTGCCACGGCTTCGATCTCGTGGTCCCACGTCAACCCATCGAACGGCTCGATGCCCGGGTGTGGCAGTTCATCAGATGCACCGACGCAGGCTGCTCGACTATCGGTTTGGCAACCGGCTCTGCGTCGATCTCACAGGTACCTTCACCGCATAGTCGGCAGCCCGCGCCCTGCCAGTATCCCGCGAGATTCGATGCGAAGCGCCCAGGAGAGTTCCGGACTATAAGAGCCTCGGATCAGGCCATGCCGGAGGGACACGGCACCCGCGCGTAAAAAGCGCTACTGCCAAGTCGCGGAACCCCACACCTCACCGGAACAGGCGCTCCGTCGAACTGCCGCCACACCAGCTCGCGCGCAGCAGACCGCAGCGCAGCGTTATCCGAGCACTGTACTCCGGCAGCAACAAAGGAACCTGACATTCTTCGCAGGTCAAAGCCCCATTCGAGCCCCCTGTCAGGATTGAACTGACGACCGCTCGCTTACAAGGCGAGTGCTCTACCACTGAGCTAAGGAGGCGGAAAACGCAGACATCATAGCCGGGAGGCAGGGCCGTGCGGGAAGCGTGGGCTTGCCGCACGGCCCTGGGGGCCCGTGCTGGCGCAGTATCGAGGGGGTCAGGACTGCGCGGCTTGGCGGGCCGCGTCGTCGGCGGCCATCGCGTCACGCAGGGACTTGGGACGCATGTCGGTCCAGTTCTTCTCGACGTATTCGACGCAGGCAGCGCGGCTGTCCTCGCCGAACACCACTCGCCACCCGGCCGGGACCTCGGCGAAGGCCGGCCACAGGGAATGCTGCTCCTCGTCGTTGACCAGGACGAAGAAGCGGCCGTCCTCGTCGTCGAAGGGGTTGGTGCTCATTTCACCTCACTGGGGATACTGGCGCTGTGTACGGAAACGCTGGGGTGAGGCACAGGCCCGGCCCCGCAGCGTTGTGTCGACCCTAGCAAGGTCGACGTTACTCGAGGGTCGTTACCTGGCATTACCTGGACCCCGCGAAGAAATCGAGCAGAACCTTGTTCACGGCGTCCGGCCGTTCCAGGTAACCGTAGTGCCCGGCGTCGGGAATCTCCTGGTACCGGGCGTCGGGGATGGCCTCGGCGACCTCGCGGGCCAGGTAGGGGGGAATCATCCGGTCGTCGGCGAAACCGACCGCCAGGCACGGCACCTTGATGCCCCGGTACGCCTGCAGGCGGTCGAAGTCGTGGTCCATCCGGCGTTGCGCCCGGATGCCGGGGGTGACCGGGCCGCCGGTGAATTCGAACAGGTCCAGCCAGTCCCGCGCGGCGTGGGTGTCGGCCATGGTCGCCGGGGACAGGTTCATGACCGCGTTGATCGCGGCCTCGTACTTGGGCGGGAGCTTCACCCCGCTCGCGTCGAGATCGTGCTCGCCCTGCGAGAGCGTCTTCTGGAACTGGTCGAGCCGTCCGTGCCCGGCCATGAACACGGCCTTGCGCACGAGATCGGGCCGGGCCAGCGCGAGTTCCTGGGCGACCCGCGCGCCCATCGACGTCCCGGCCACCAGCACCGGACCCTCGTCGAGGAACTCGATCAGCGCCGCGGTGTCGCGCGTCAGATCGTCGATGTGGATTCCGGCGGGCGACTCGAAAGACGGTGCGATACCCCGATTGTCGAAGGTGCACACCCGATACCCGGCCGCCAGCAGCGCGGGCACCTGGTGCAGCTCCCACACCCGCCCGGGGCTGCCGGTCCCCATGATCAGCACGACCAGCGGCGCCGCGCCCTTGGTGTCGGTGCCCGCGGCCTTGTCACCCTTCACCTGATAGTTCAGCGTGATTCCGTTCACCGTGGCCAACGGCATGATGCTGATCCCCTTCCCGCGACATTAGACTGCCTCCCACGGTATAGCTTTGCCGGGCGGGGACGTTTCGCCGGTGTCGGACGTTTCGCCGGTGTCGAAGGGGTATCTCGTTTCGGGGCACGATCGGCACCGAGGCGACGGCATCGGTACGCGCGCCCGATACCATGGGCTTCTCGTAACCGAGACAAAACACCCGAGCCGAGAGGACACGATGATGGCCGCGAAGGGCGCCAACGACATCGCGGACGACGACCTGGAACCGCTCGCCGACGAGACCGCCCGGCAGGCCCAGCGCGTCGTGGCCGCCTACGCCGCGGACGCCGACGAATGCCGGATGCTCCTGTCGATGCTCGGCATCGGTCCCAACACGCGGAGCGACTGACCGGACCGGCCGTCCCACATCCGCAGCGGGCCCGAGCACCGGAGGATCCAGTGAGTGAAACCCAATCCGAACCGAAGGGCTATCAGGGCGGCGGCGCCGGTTCCGGATTCGTCGTGGTCGCCAACCGATTACCGGTCGATCTGGAGCGACTACCCGACGGCTCCAGACGCTGGAAACGCAGCCCCGGCGGGCTGGTGACCGCGCTGGAGTCGGTGCTGCGCAACAACAACGGCGCGTGGGTCGGCTGGGCGGGCGTGCCCGACGTCGACCTCGATCCGATCACCGAGGACGGCCTGGAACTGCATCCGGTGCCGCTGGCGGCCCAGGAGGTCGCCGACTACTACGAGGGCTTCTCCAACGGCACGCTGTGGCCGCTGTATCACGACGTGATCGTCCGGCCCGAATACCATCGCGAGTGGTGGGCCGCCTACGTCAATGTCAACCGCCGCTTCGCCGAGCACACCGCGAAGGTCGCCGCCGAGGGCGCGACGGTCTGGGTGCAGGACTATCAGCTCCAGCTCGTGCCGAAGATGCTGCGCATGCTGCGCCCCGATCTGACCATCGGCTTCTTCCTGCACATCCCCTTCCCGCCGGTCGAGCTGTTCATGCAGCTCCCGTGGCGGACCGAGATCGTGGAGGGCCTGCTGGGCGCCGACCTGATCGGCTTCCATCTGCCCGGCGGCGCGCAGAACTTCCTCTACCTCGCGAGAAGGCTTGCCGGACAACCCACTTCGCGCGGCAATGTCGGCGTGCGCTCGAAACTCGGTGTGGTGCAGGTCGGTTTCCGCACGGTGCGGGTCGGCGCGTTCCCCATCTCGATCGCCTCGGCCGAACTCGACGAGCTGTCGCGCCGTCGTTCGGTGCGCGAGCGCGCGGCCCAGATCCGTTCGGAGCTGGGCAATCCCAAGAACATCCTGCTCGGCGTCGACCGCCTCGACTACACCAAGGGCATCGATATCCGCCTGGCCGCCCTCGAGGAGTTGTTGCAGGAGGAGCGCATCGATCCGTCGGAGACGGTGATGGTGCAGCTGGCAACCCCTAGCCGGGAACGGGTGGAGAGCTACATCCAGATGCGCGGCGATATCGAACGTCAGGTCGGCCGCATCAACGGCGAATTCTCCCGGGTCGGCTTCCCGGTCGTGCACTATCTGCACCGCCCGATCCCCCGCGACGAGCTGGTAGCCTTCTTCGTCGCCGCGGACGCCATGCTGGTCACCCCGCTGCGCGACGGCATGAACCTGGTGGCAAAGGAGTACGTGGCCTGCCACAGCGGCCTCAACGGCGCGCTCGTGCTGAGCGAATTCACCGGCGCCGCAGCCGAATTGCGGCAGGCGTACCTGTGCAACCCGCACGATCTCGACAGCGTCAAGGACGCCGTCGTGCAGGCGCTCACCGACGACCCCGACACCCGGCGCCGCCGCATGCGCGCCCTGCGCCGCCAGGTGCTCACCCACGATGTGGACCGCTGGGCCCGCGCGTTCCTCGAGGCCCTGGCTCAGGATCAGGTGGCGGGCAGCGCGCTGCTCACCGACGACGATGTGGATCCCGGGGCCCCGTAGGGCCCCCAGTGTTCCCGACGCTCCCCTCCATCGCGGTCCTGGCTTCCGCTCGGCCGGTGCCACCCCCTCGCATGGCACCGGCCGGGATTCGGCCGCACCGCGTTCGGCGTCGGGAACACTGTGCGTCCGACGCTATGGGTGCGGGCTTAACGAGAACCGGGTGCCGCGCTTAACGGGTCAGATGGGCGTGACCTGGGAGACCAGCCAGTGCCCGTCGTCCTTGTCCAGCGTGACGCGCACGCGGCTGGGGGTGACGGTGCCCTGCGGGGAGTCCTTGCCCGTGGTGATCTGGTTGAGGTAGATCAGCACGACCGCGTGCGAGCGGTCGGCGGAGACCACGCCGTCGGCCGTGGTGTTGGCCTTGACGGTGAGCTCCTTCTCCTTGGCGCCCTTGGCGATCACCTCGTCGACCAGTTTGAGGTAGTCCTTGCGGAAGTCGGGGGTGAGGCTGTCGCCCACCTTCGGCAGTTCGGTGTCGACGGTGTGGAAGTCGTAGCTGAACATGGCCTGCACCGTGCGGCGGGCGGCCGATACGGAATCGGTACGGGCCTGTTCGGTCTGCCGATCGGACCAGAACCGGTAGCCGGTGACCCCGCCCACCGCCGCCGCGGCCACGAAAAGGATTGCGGCGCAGGCGATCAGGATGGTGCGCGAATTGGCTCTCATGGCACGAACTCCACTTGTGAGGCGGTCAGGCGGCCGTCGTCGCCGTGGGTGACGGTAATCCGGAAGCGGTAGTACCGCTGCTGCGGATCGGCCGAGGCGGCGTTGGTCAGCGTCTGTTTGGCGGCGACGAGGACGCGGGCGGAGTTGTCGTCCTCGCTCTCGATCGCCGTCTCGATGATCTCGCCGCTGGCCTTCACCTTGGCCTGCTGCACGACCTGGGCGTAGGCGTCCTTGCGGGAGGAGTACTCCTCCTTGAGCTGACCGGAGGCGACGGCGAGCACGCGGTCGATATCGGCCTGCGCGGTGTCGTCCTTGATGTTGGTCAGGTTGAGCACGGTCTGCTTGGCGGTCTGGGTGTAGTCCGCGCGCCGCTGGTCGAGCGCGTCCTGGTGCCGCTGGTGGTAGAAGAACAAGCCGCCGGATCCGATGAGCACCAGCGCCGACAGCACGGCGACCACGGCCGCCGTCCAGCCCAGCCAGCCCAATCCGCGCGAATCCCGATCGGGGACAAGCGTTTCCGACACGGTCACCGCGTCGGCGTCCACCACGACCGGCTCGGCGTCCCGAACCGGTTCCGGCGCAACGGTTTCCGCGTCCAGCTTCACGGTGGGTTCCGCGTCGGCCACCGGCGCGTCGATCTTCTCGGTCGCCTGCGCATCGATCTTCTCGGCCACCGGCGCGTCGAACTTCTCGGTCGCCTCGGCGGCGGACGGGGCCGCCTTGGCGTCGAACTTCAGGGGGACTTCCTCGACGATCCGTGTCGTCTCCGAGGCCCCGTCCACCGGCGGACCCGCCGACCGCATCGCTCGCCGTCGGCCGCGCTTCTCGGTGCTGCTCTCGTTCATCGTTGCTGCTCCTCGAGCATCGTCTGCCAGCTCGACGGTACCGTTCCCGAACCGCCCGGTCCGATATCCCCCTCCCGATAGGTGACACCGTCGGGACCGAGGAAGGTGCCCGTGCCGGGATCGTACTGCCGGTTCACCGAGGCGGGCTGAATCCGCGCGGGTTCGGCCGCGGCCGCGGGGTGCTCCCCGGCGGCGGGCGGATTGGGCGGCCCGAACGGCGGATTCGTCCCCGAGGGCACATAGCCGCGCGGATCGCGGCACAGCTCCGGCGTCGGGGCGCGCTTGCCGGGCACCTCCTGACAGGGGAAGTTCCGGATGCCGCGCACCGCGGTACTGGAGTCCTGCGGGATCTTGCAGTACAGCTCCGGGGTGTCGGGCGTGCTGAAGTCGGCCGGCGAGCGACGGTCCTCCGGATCCAGGAAGCCGGTCGTGCAGCCGGGCGGATCGTTGAGGCCCAGCGCGAAGTCCACGACCGCGCCGTATTTGATCGGCCCGCGCGCCGAGGTGAGCAGCGCCGCGATCAGCGGCGGGAACACCACCAGGATCTGTTCGAGCGCCGCGTGATAGGTGACGCCCACCTGCCCCACGCTGACCAGATTCGACAGCAGCAGCGGCAGCGTCGGCCGCAGATCCTGGAAGGTCGAGGTCACCTTCTGCGCCGCCGACGGCGTGCGCTCGATCAGCTCCCGCAGCGACGGATCGTGTTGGCGCAGTTGGTCGGTCAGCGTCGCCAGGTCCTGGGTCCAGGACCGGATGGCGGCGTCGGACCGGTTCTGGGTGTCCAGCAGCGGACCGAGCTTGGCCAGCAGATCCTTCGTCGGCTCGGTGTTGGCCTTGGCCTCCTGGATCAGCAGCGACGCCGAGTCGATGAACTTCTGTAGATCCGGCCCGGCCCCGTTGAAGGCGATGAACGCGTCGTCGATGACCTGCCGCAGCTGGGTGTCGGCCACCGTGGACAGCAGCCGGTCGGCCTGATCGAGCATCGCCCCGACATCCTGCGGCAGCTTGGTCCGCTCGACCGGGATGACCGCCCCGTCGGCGAGGTTGCCGCCGTGCGGGGACTGTGCGGGAACGAGATCGACGTACTGCTCGCCGATCGCCGACACGCTCTTGACGTAGGCGTCCACATCGGCGGGCACCTTGTACTTGCTGTCGATCGACAGCTTCGCGTCCACGCCCTCGGGCGTGAGCCGCACGTCGTCGACCTTGCCGATATTGGTGCCGCGGTAGGCGACGTTCGCGGTCGGGTACAGCCCGCCGGTCGCCTCCAGTTTGACCGTCACCTGGTAGCGGCCGATGCCGAACATGGCGGGCAGGTGGATGTAACTCGCGGACATCACCAGCAGGCCGACCAGCGTGAGCACCGCGAAGATGATCAGCTGGGACCGCACGAAACGGGTGAGCTTCACTGCCCCGGACCTCCTTGCGGCGCACCGGGAGTCGTGAGCCCGGGGATGGCGGGCAGGCCCGGGATCTGCGGCAGCCCGGGAATCGCCGGCGCGGGCGGCGGCGCGGGTTGCAGCGGACCCTGCACGGGATCGCCCTTCTCCCCGGCGGTTCCGGCGATGGTGCCCAGCGCCGCCTCGACGCCGTACATGGCCTGCACGCCGCCGAACCGCCCGCCGAGCGGGGTGCCGGTCAGGAAGTTGGAGTCCAGCCGGGAACTGGTCAGGTCGTAGGTGACGAACAGGTTCATGTAGTCGCCCTTGACCGCCTTGTTGATGCCCTTGATCGGGAAGGGGAAGGTCAGCAGCAGTTGCAGCGAGGCGGCCAGGCGGTCGCCGGTGCTGGCCAGCGACTGCAACGTCGGCGCGAGGTTGGCCAGATTCGCCTTCAGATCGTCGCCCCCCTGCGCGATCACCCGCTGCACCACATCGCTCAGATCACCCAGCGCCGTAATGGTTTTCGTGATGTTCTCGCGTCGATCCGCGAGCACGGTCAGCGCCGGATGGATCTGCTGGATGGCGGCGGTGACCTGATCCTTCTGCTGGGCCAGCTGCCCGGAGAACCGGTCCAGTCCGTTCATGGCGGCCACGATGTCGCCGGTCTGCTGATCCAGAGTGGCTGTCAGCTGGGCCAATTGGGGCAGCAGATCGCGGATGGCGTCCTGGCGGCCGGTGAAGGTGGCGTTCAGCTCGTGGGTGATGGTCTCCAGCTGGGAGATCCCGCCGCCGTTGAGCACCACCGACAACGACGACAACGTCTGCTCGGTGGTCGGATACGTCCCGGCGCGAGCGAGCGGGATGAGGTCCCCGTCGTGCAACCGGCCCTCCGGCTCGACGCCCTCGGGCGCGGCCAGCTCGACGTGATTGCTGCCCAGCAGGCTGGTCTGCCCGATCCGCGCGATCGCGTTGGCGGGCAACGTCACATCCTTGTCCAGGCTCACGGTGACCAGCGCGTGCCAGTCCTCCACCTCGATGTCGGTGACGGTGCCGACGGTCACGTCGTCCACCTTGACCGGCGAATTGCGGGTCAGCGTGGTGACATTCGGCATCTGGATGCGCACCCGCCAGGAACCCTCGCCCGTTCCGGCGGCGCCGGGCATCGGCAGCGAGTTCAGGCCGTCCCATTGACAGCCGGTGGCGCCGAGCAGCACGGCCAGCCCGATCGCCGCCCCCGCCAACCGCATTCGTCGTCGTCCGGTCATCGCCCGCCTCCCGGAAGCGCGAGTCCGGCGATGCCCGCGGGCACCGAGACCGGGGCCTGCTGCGCGTCGACCTGCCCGGCGAGTTCCTGCGGGCTGTACACCAGCTGACTCGGGAACGCCGACTGCGTGGACGCCGGATTCACCAGCAGCGGTGGATAATTCGTCATCAGCGTGTTCAGCACCGGGCCCAGATACTGGCGGCACAGCGCCGCGGACTTGTCGGAGTCGTCGGCCTGGATGCCCTCCACCGCGCCGCACAGGAACTGCACGGGATTGGCGAAGTTGGTGCCCACGACCGTGCCCGCGAGCGAACCCTGCGCGGGCTTGTAGATCTGATAGAAGTTCACCAGCCCGTTCGGCCCGGCGTGCAGCACCCGTTCGATCTCGGGCCGCTTGTCGGCCAGCAGCTGGGTCACATCGGTGAGCCGTTGCAGGCTCTCGGTCAGCGCGCCGCCGCGCTCGTCGAGGAACCGCTTCACATCGGCGATGGCCGAATCCAGATTGTCCAGTCCCGTACCGAGATCCGAGGACACGCCCGCCAGTACCGACGACACCGAGGACAGCCGCCCGCCGAACTGCACGATCTGCTCGTTGCTCTTGGACAGCACGTCCACGAACTGCTGGAGGTTGCGGATCGTGCCGAACAGGTCGGTGCGCCCGTCGGAGAGCGTGTCCAGCGTGCTCGACAACTCCTTCAACGTGTCGCGGAACGCCTGCGCGTTGCCGTTGCCGAGGTTGGCGGCCGCGGTGTCGACGAACCGGCCGAAGGAGCCCTTCTCGTCGCTGCCGACCGGTCCCAGCGCCTGCGACAGCTTGGTCAGCTCGGCCTTGATGTCGTCCCATTCGACCGGCACCGCGGTGCGCTCGACGGGAATCCGGCCGTTGTCGTGCATCTTCGGGCCGCCGGTGTAGGCGGGGGCGAGCTGGACGAACCGCGCCGACACCAGCGACGGCGAGATGGTCACCGCGCGCGCGTCGGCGGGGATGTCGACGCCGCGGTCGACGGTCATGGTGACCGTCACCCGGTCCTTGCCCGGTTCGATGGAGTCGATCCGGCCCACCTTCACCCCGAGGATCCGCACGTCGTCCCCGGCGTACAGGCCGGTGGTCGAGGGGAAGTAGGCGGTGATGTGCGTCTTGCCGATATTGGCGACCGCGCTGTAGACGACCCAGCCCACGAGCGCCACCACCAGGGCGGCGGCGATCACCCGGGCCCAGCGCGGCACGGCGGACAGCTTGCGGACGGCGTTCATCGCGGCGGCTCCGTGACGGCGGGGTTGGTGGTCGGCAGGCCGAACGCGTCGGACAGCGACTGCGGCAGGCGATCCGGCCAGACCATGGCATCGACCAGGGCCCGCAGCGGGATGCTCTCCACGTTCGACAGATAGGACTGGAAGTACGGGCCGCTGCCGACCTGCTCACCGAGCGCGGCGGCGTAGGGGCCCAGCGCCTCGAGCGCCCTGCCGAGGTTGTCCTTGTTGCGTTGCAGCAGCGCCAGCACCGAATTCAGTTTGTCCAGCGCGGGTTTGAGCTGCGCCTCGTTGTCGTTGACGAAACCCGTGAGCTGCTGGGCCAATTGGTTGACGTAGACGATCAGCTGGCTCAGCGCCGAGCGGCGCGCGTCCAGCTCGCCGAGCAGGTCGTTGCCGTCCACGAGCAGGGCGTTGATCTGATTCGCGCGGTCCGACAACACCTTCGTGACGTTCTGGGCGTGCGCGAGCAGATCGGTGAGCGCCTGATCGCGGGCGTTGAGGCTGCGCGACAGCGCGGTGACCCCGTCCAGGGCCGAGCGCAGCGGGGCCGGGGTGTCGGCGAAGGTCTGCGACAGCGTGTCCAGGGTGGTGTTGACCCGATCCAGATCCAGACCCTGCACGGTCTTGGTCAGATCACCGAGGGCGTCGTTGAGCGAATACGGAGATGTGGTGCGCTCCAACGGAATCGGCGTGTCGCCGCGGATCGCGCCGTCGCCCTGCGGCACCACCTCGAGGCTCTTGCGACCCAGGATGGTGTTGGTCTTGATGGCGGCGGTGGTGCGGCGGCCGAGCACGATCGACTCGTCGAGGGTGAACCGGACGTCCACCGCCGCCCCGGCCAGGCGGACCTCCTCGACCCGGCCCGAGCGCACGCCCGCGACCTGCACCGGATCTCCGACGACGAGGCCGCCCGCGTCGGCGAACACGGCGGTGTAGCCCGCGCCGCCCTTGATGAACGGGAGCTGGTCGAACTGCAACGCCGACAACGAGATCGCGATCGCCATGACGATGCCGACGACACCGATCGAAACGAGTGGGGAGCGTTCACCGTTCACTAGCCCGCACACCTTCCGGTCGTCTGGTTCCCCTTCAGGTGGACCTCCATGGGCTTGCCGTCCGGACCGTCGGCGAGCATGGTCACGCCGCAGACGTACATGTTCAGGAACGAGCCGTAGGAGCCGACGCGAACCAGCTTGCGGTAGGTCTCCGGCAGCTGTTGCAGGATCCACTCGATGTCCTCGGAGTGGTCATCGATGTTCTGCGACAACTGCCCGAGCTGGCCGAAGGTCTCCTTCAGATCCGGCCGCGCCTGCCGCAGCAGATCGGTCAGATCCCCGGTGGCCCCCGCCAGCCGCGGCAGCGCCGCGCCGATCGGATCCTTGTCCGCGGCCAAACCGCTGACCAGCCTTTGCAATTCGGTGAGGGTGGTGTCGAATTCCTTGCCGTGGTCGTCGATCGTCGCCAGCACGGTCTTCAGGTTCTCGATCACGCTGCCGATCAACGCGTCCCGATCGGCGAGGGTCTTGGCGAACGAACCCGAGCTGTTCAACAGCGCCACCAGCGCCCCGCCCTGCCCCTGGAACACCTGGAGCAGCGCGCTGGTCAGATCGTTGACCTGATTCGGATCCAGCCCGCGCAGCAGCGGTTTGAACCCGCCCAGCAGCAGATCCAGATCCAGCGCGGGTTTGGTCTTGTCGGCGCCGATCGTGCCGCCCTTGGCCAGCGCCTGCGCGGTGCCGGGGCCGTCGAGCAGTTCCAGATACCGGTCGCCGACGAGGTTCTCGTAGCGGATGGCGGCCTGCGTACTGCGCAGCACCCGGTACTTGGAGTCGACGTCGAAGTCCACGTGCGCGAGGTGATCCTTGCCGACGTACACCCGGCCCACCGACCCGACCGGCACCCCGGCGATGCGCACCTTGGCCCCGGGCAGGATGCCCGAGGAACTGGTGAAGATCGCGTGGTAGCCGGTCTCGCGGGAGAACCGCATCTGGCTGAAGATGATCCCCAGCATGGCGAGGACGAGCACCATCACCAGGGTGAAGATCGACAGCTTCACGGTCGCGGCGTGCGGTTTGAACCTCATGGGTTGGGCACCCCCGGCAGTCCGGCGAACATGAGCTCGAACACCCGTGGGCCGTTGAGATGGGTGTGCAGCTCCGGCGTCCACACCTCGCCCTCGGAGGTGTCGGTCACCACGTAGTTCGCGTGGCTGCCCGGCACCCGGTCGGTGGTCCCCGCGCAGTGCGGGCCGCCGGTCGCGTTGACCTTGGGCAGATCCTGCGGATAGTGGTAGGGCTCGCCGCCGGGCATGAAGCCCGCGTTGAGCAGTACGCCCGCGCCGGTGCCGCCGAAGATCTCGTTCATCACGTCCACCTGACTGCCGACGCCCTCGATCACGCAGTTCAGCGCGGAGCGGTACTCGGCGAGCAGGGAGGTGGTGGGGCGCAACAGGTTCAGCGCGGTCACCAGCGGCTGCTCGTTCTCGGTCAGGATCGGGCGGGTGGTGTCGGCGAGGCCGATCAGATCGACCAGCATGGCGTCGAAGTTGTGCTGTTCGGCGACGATCGTGTTCGCGGTGACCTCCGCGTTGTCGGTGGTGCGCAACAGATTCGGCACGGTGTCGGCGTAGAGGTTGGTCACCCCGACCGAGGTCTGGAGATCCCGTTGCAGATCCGGCAGGCTCGGATTGATATCGCGCAGATACTGATCCGAGTCGGCGAGCAGTTGGCCGAACTTGTCGCCGCGGCCCTGCAACGCGGTGCCGAGGGCGGTCAGGGTGGCGTTCAGTTTCTCCGGCGCGATCTTGGCCAGCACATCGGTCAGATGCTGGAACAGCGTGTTGAATTCCACGGTCACCGACTGCGCGTTGACGGTCACCCCCGGGCTCAGATGTTTGGCCGAGGGATGCTGCGGCAGAATGAAATTCACGTATTTCGCGCCGAATACCGTGGTGGAGCGAATATCGACGCCGACATTGGCGGGGAGCAGTTTCAGCTCGTCGGGATCGATGGCCAGGCGCAGGCGCGCATTGTTCCCGGTGTACGAAATGTCGGAAACGCGGCCGATTTCCACGCCGCGCACCTTCACCTTGGCGTCGGGGTCGAGCACCAGGCCCGCGCGCTGCGCGTCCACGTATACCGTTTCGGTGCTGGTGAATCCGCCCGCGAACAGGGTCAGCGCGACGGCCACCACGGCCACCAGCGTCAGCACCATGGCGAGCCCGGCCAGTTTCACACCCCAGCCCGCGCCGAAAATCCTTCCGGCGCCGTCTTTTTCGACGAGTTTGTTTGCCGCCATACCGCCTACCCCGAGAGATGGAAATTGCCGGAGGTGCCGTAGATGGCCAGCGAGACCAGCAGGGTCACGGTCACGACCGCGACCAGTGAGGCGCGCACCGCGTTGCCCACCGCCACGCCGACCCCGACGGGACCGCCGGTGGCGTGATATCCGTAATACGTATGAATCATCATGACCGCCAAGGCCATGAAGATCGCCTGCACGAACGACCAGAGGATGTCCGTGGGGATCAGGAAGGTCGAGAAGTAGTGGTCGTAGACACCGGCCGACTGCCCGTAGATCACCACGGTCGCGAACCGGCTGGCCACGAACGAGGCGATCACCGCCAGCGCGTACAGCGGCACGATCGCGATCATGCCCGCGAGCACCCGCGTCCCGACCAGGAACGGCACCGGCCGGATCGCCATGGACTCGAGCGCGTCGATCTCCTCGGCCACCCGCATCGCGCCCAGCTGCGCGGTCGAGCCCGCCCCGATGGTGGCGGCCAGGCCGATGCCGGAGATCACCGGCGCGGCGATGCGCACATTGATGAACGCGGCGAAGAAGCCGGTCAGCGCCTCGACGCCGATATTGCCCAGCGAGCTGTAGCCCTGCACGGCGATCGTGCCGCCCGCGAACAGGGTCAGGAAGCCGACGATCACCACCGTGCCGCCGATCACCGCCAGCGCGCCCGTGCCCATGCTGATCTCCGCGATGAGCCGGATCGTCTCGGTGCGGTAGTGGGTCAGCGCCCGGGGCACCGAGGCCAGCGACTGTGCGTAGAAGAGGGCATGTCTTCCGACATTGTCGAGCGAGTCGGACATCCTTCGCACGCGTCGAACAGTACGCGGGAAGCGGGATTCGATCACGAACGCCATACCGTCACCGCGCCGTGAACTTGATGCCGACGGCGGTGACCACCACGTTGACCACGAACAACGCCATGAACGAGAACACCACCGTCTGATTGACCGCGTCGCCGACGCTCTTGGGCCCGCCCCGGACGTTGAGTCCGAGGTAGCACGCCGTGAGACCGGCGACCAGACCGAACAGCGTGGCCTTGACCTCGGAGATGACCAACTCCGGCAGATGGGTCAGCAGCGTGATGCCGTTGACGAACGATCCGGGATTGACGCCCTGGAGGAACACCGAGAACAGGAAGCCGCCGACGATGCCGATCGTGCACACCAGCCCGTTCAGCAGCGCCGCGACGAACATCGAGGCCAGCACGCGCGGCACCACCAGCCGGTGCACCGGATCGATGCCGAGCACCCGCATGGCGTCGATCTCCTCGCGGATCGTGCGCGCGCCCAGATCCGCGCAGATCGCGGTCGCGCCCGCCCCGGCCACGATCAGCACCGTGACGATCGGGCCGACCTGGGTGACCGCGCCGAACGCCGCTCCGGCGCCGGACAGGTCGGCCGCGCCGATCTCGCGCAGCAGGATATTGAGCGTGAAGCTCACCAGCACGGTGAACGGAATCGCGACCAGCAGGGTCGGAATGATCGATACCCGCGCGACGAACCAGGACTGGTCGATGAATTCGCGGCGTTGAAACGGCGGCCGCACGGCCGCGCGGGCGACGGCGGCGGTGAGTTCGAAGAACCCGCCGACCGCTCGCAACGGCACGGCAAGAACCTCGTTCATCCGCGATTCCTCCTAGCCCTGCCCAGCGGTACCACCCTGTACCCCGTCTGAAGATTAGAACACGTTCTTGGTTCTTAAGGTCACAATTCGACCACTTTTGAAGTGCTCTTTTCTTCTGGAGCGGTACCAGAAGATAGAACGTGTTCATAGCGCATATGAATTGCCTTTGTGAAGCAACGCACATACCGATCCCATGTCTACCAACTGCCGGACCGCCGATCAACAGGCGGTCGCGGTCGGTGGCGGCGCGAGCCGGGAGTCAGCCCAGATCGCGCAGGGACGATGCCGAGAACGTACGCCCCTCGGGACGCCGTGCGAAATAGTTTCCGAGTTCGTCGGCCAGCTCGGCCGGTGTCCACTCCGCGCCCGCGGCGTCGAAGCGACGCTCGACCTCCGGCGCGGCCATGAGCGCGACCATCCGGCCGTACACCACGAACACCTGACCGGAGATCGCGTCGGCGGCCGGGGACGCGAGGTAGGCGACCAACCGGCCGACATGATCGGGCGAGAGCGGATCCGGACCCTCGTCGGGCGCGTCGGAGAAGACGCTCTCGGTCATCGCCGTGCGCGCCCGCGGGCAGATCGCGTTGGCCCGCACGCCGTAGCGGGCCATGACCCGCGACGCCGACAGCGTCAGCGCGGTGATGCCCGCCTTGGCCGCGGCGTAGTTCGCCTGCCCCTCGGGACCGAGCAGGCCCGCCTCGGAGGAGGTGTTGATCAGCCGCCCGTACACCGGGCCGCCCGACTCCTTGGACTTGCCCCGCCAGTAGGCCGCGGCATTGCGCGTGAGCAGGAAGTGCCCGCGCAGATGGACCGCGAGGACGGCGTCCCAGTCCTCGTCGGACATGTTGAAAAGCATTCGGTCGCGGACGATTCCGGCGTTGTTCACGACGATGTCGACGCCGCCGAAGGTCTCGTCCGCGGTGCGGATGAGGGCGTCGGCGGTGGCCCGCTCGGCCACGCTGCCGCCCACGAATTCCGCCTTCACGCCGAGCGCCCGGATGTCGGCCAGCGTCGCCGCGGCCGCCTCGTTCTCGGCCAGGTCGTTGATCACGACCGCGGCCCCGGCACGGGCCAGCGCGAGCGCCTCGGCCCGGCCCAGTCCGGCACCGGCTCCGGTCACGATCGCGACTCGACCGGAAAGGCTCTGTTCGTTGTCTCCCACGCCGTGACTCTAGAACGTGTTCCAGTTCACTGGCAAGGGTCGGTTCACTCGAGCCGGAGCGCGGCCTTCGGGCACTGGGCCACCGCGGTGCGCACGTCGTCGAGCCGATCGTCGGGCACCTCGGTCAGCCCGACGTGCAGCTGATCCTCGTCGTCGAGTTCGAAGACGTCGGGGGCGATTCCGACGCAGATGCCGTTCGCCTCGCACTGGTCGAAATCCACGCTGAGCTTCATCGATGACTCCTTTGCCGCAGGTACCGCGAGATTAACAAGCCGACCCCGGTCGGCGCGACGGAAACGACCGGTTCCCGGGTCCATACTGGAACATGTTTCACTCGGTATGCAATGATCGGGACCATCCCCGGCGGCCATCCAATCGACAAGAGGTGCGCGTATGCGGATCGCCTATACATCCCAGCAGGAGCAGCTGCGGGCGGAGCTGCGCGAGTACTTCGCGAAGCTCATCACCCCCGAGCGACGCGCGGCGCTGAGCGCGCAGACCGGCGAGTACGGCCACGGGAACGTCTACCGCGACGTCGTGCGCGATATGGGCCGCGACGGCTGGCTCGCGCTGGGCTGGCCGAAGGAGTTCGGCGGGCAGGACCGGCCGATGCTCGACCAGCTCATCTTCACCGACGAGGCCGCGATCGCGGGCGCGCCGGTGCCGTTCCTGACCATCAACTCCGTCGCGCCGACGATCATGCACTACGGCACCGAGGAGCAGAAGAAATTCTTCCTGCCCAAGATCGCGGCGGGTGAGCTGCACTTCTCCATCGGCTACTCGGAGCCGGGCGCGGGCACCGATCTGGCGTCGCTGCGCACCACGGCCGTGCGCGACGGCGACGACTGGGTCATCAACGGGCAGAAGATGTGGACCAGCCTCATCCAGTACGCCGACTACATCTGGCTCGCGGCCCGCACCGACCCGAATGCCAAGAAGCACAAGGGCATCAGCATGTTCATCGTGCCGACCACGGCCCCGGGCTTCTCCTGGACGCCGGTGCACACCATGGCCGGGCCCGACACCAGCGCGACCTACTACCAGGACGTGCGGGTGCCCGTGACGGCACTGGTCGGCCCCGAGAACGGCGGCTGGCCGCTGGTCACCAACCAGCTCAACCACGAGCGGGTCGCGCTCACCTCGGCCGCGCCGCTGCAACTGGCCCTGACCCAGACGCTGGACTGGGCGCGAAACACCAAGGACGCCCGCGGTTCTCGCGTGATCGACGGCGAATGGGTGCGGATCAATCTGGCCCGCGTGCACGCCAAGGTCGAATACCTGAAGCTGCTCAACTGGGAGATCGCCGCCCGCGCCGACGCCGACGACGCCGCCCCGCGCCCGTGGGACGCCTCCACCTGCAAGGTGCTGGGCACCGAATTGGCCACGGAGGCATACCGATTGCTCATGGAGGTCCTCGGCCCGCAGGCGTATCTGCGGCAGGACTCCCCCGGCGCGGCCCTGCGCGGCCGCCTCGAGCGGATGCACCGCGCCTGCCTCATCCTCACCTTCGGCGGCGGCACCAACGAGGTCCAGCGCGACATCATCGCCATGACCGCCCTGAAACAGCCCGCAGCCGCCCGCTAGATCCGGAGTATCGCAATGGATTTCACCCCCACCGAAGCACAGCAGGATCTGACCCGGCTGACGGGCGAGGTGTGCGACAAGCTGGTCACCGCCGACCGCCTGCGCGAACTGGACAAGGCGGAGGTCCGGTTCGACGAGGCGCTGTGGCACGCGCTGGCCGAGACCGGCGTCCTGGCGGCGACCCTGGCCGAGGCCGTGGGCGGCAGCGACCTGGGCGTTCCGGAACAGACGGCGGTGCTGCGCGAGCTGGGCAAATCGGTTGCGGCCGTGCCCTTCCTGTGGTCGATCGTGCTCGGCGCGAGCACCCTGGCCCGCTACGGCTCCGCCGAACAGCGGGAGTGGGCGGCCAAGGCCGGGTCCGGTCAGGCCGTGCTCACGGTGGCGCTGTCCGAGGAGCGCAACTGGGACCCCGCCGCGCCCACGACGACGGCCGCCGAGGACGCCGACGGCTGGCGGCTCACCGGCGCGAAGACGGTCGTCCCGTTCGCGGCGCAGGCCGATCGAATCCTGGTGTCGGCCAATGTTTCCGGAGCACCCGCGGTGTTCCTGGTGGATCCGTCGGCGGCCGGGGTGCGGGTGACGCCACAGCAGGTGGTCGACCACTCTCCCGACGCGGAGATCGAATTCGACTCCGCCCCGGCGCAATTGGTGGGCTCGATCGACACGGGCGCCGAGATCCTCACCCGGCTGCTCGAGTACGGCTGGCTCGGCCTGGCCGCCCAGCAGCTCGGCACCCTGGAACGCGCGCTCGATCTGGTCGCCGAATACGGCCGCGAGCGTGAGCAGTTCGGCCGCAAGATCGGCGGCTTCCAGGCCGTCGCCCAGCGCCTCGCCGACGGCTACATCGACCTCCAGGGCCTCCGCCTGGCCGTCACCCAGGCCGCCTGGCGACTGTCGGAGGACCTCCCCGCCGCCGCCGAGATCCACACCGCCAAATTCTGGGCCGCCGAGGCGGGCCACCGCATCGCCCACACCGTCGTCCACGTCCACGGCGGCGTCGGCATCGACCGCGACCACGTCGTGCACAACTACTTCACCGCCGCCAAACACAACGAGTTCGCCCTCGGCGGCGCCACCGACCACCTCCGCGCGCTGGGCGACCTCCTGGCCGAGGCGCGCTGACTCACCGCCGGATCGGCTCGGCGCGGTCCAGGATCTCGGTCACGGTCTGCCCGACCGTGAGATCCGAAGTGTCGAGCCACAATCCGACCCGCGGCGTCTCGGCGCGCAACACCGCGTCGAGATCGGCGACCGTGAACGCGCCGTAGGCGTTCTCGGCCCGGCCCGCCTCGCGCCGGGCCACCGCCTCGGGCCGCGGGGCCAGCACCACGACGTGCAGCGGATCGGTCCGCACGCGGTCGATCATGTACGGCAGCATCTCCCCGAGGAACACGTCCTGCACCACGGCCGTGAACCCCGCCGCCGCGTACTCGTCGGCCACCCGCGCCGCGATGCGGTGCCGAAGTCGCAACTGCGCCAATGCCTCCGGGCCGGGCTCCGGTCCCATCTCCGCCCGGCCGCCGACCACGAACCGCCGGAACGCGTCCCCGCGCACATGGGCCGACCGGGGTAGCCGCTCGGCCAGCGCCTGCGCCACGGTGGATTTTCCGGCCGCCTGGATGCCGGTGATCAGGTAGACGGCTCCGGAGTTCGTCATGGTCGCAAGGTATCGGAGCCGATGCCGGACACGCCGCTCATTTTCGCGCCGATGAGTTCCGGCGGCGCGGGGCGTCGTTATCGATGCATACGTACGCGACCGCGCCGTCGAGAGGACCGACCATGGCCACCAAGATGATCTTCTTGAATCTTCCCGTGGATGATCTGGAGCGGTCCATGACCTTCTACGAGACCCTGGGGTGGAAGGTGAATCAGGACTTCAGCGACGAGAACGCCGCCTGTGTGGTGGTGGACGACAACATCTGCCTGATGCTGCTGGTGAAGCCGTTCTTCACGACGTTCACCGATCGGCCCATCGCCGACGCGGGAACCACCACCGCGGCCACCTACGCCCTCGCGCTGGGCAGTCCGGAGGCGGTCGACCAGTTGACCGCGGCCGCGCTGCGCGCGGGCGGCACCGAACTGGTGAACGAGGACAAGCGAGCCCAGGAGGCCGCGGTCGGCATGCACGGGCGTGCCTTCCGCGACCCGGACGGACACCACTGGGAGCCCTTCCACATGGCGGGCTGACTCACTCCTCGCGGAGCTCCGGGGGCAGCCCGAACAGTGGGAACAGTCGCTCGGTGTCCAGGAAGAAGTTCAGCCCGCTGATCCGGCCCTCGTCGAACTCCAGCACGGTGATCGACCACGGGGTGTACAAGCCGGGCTCGCCGCTGGGCTTGTACTGCCCGAACGCGGGCAGGCCGTTGGCGCCCGCGAGCGGAATCATCTTGGAGCCCCGGCACGCCGACGGGCCCGGCGACTGCATGAACTCCGCGACATTGGCCGGACCGCTGACCCACAGATCGAACGGCGGCATGGACAGCGCGACGTCCTCCTTGAGCAGGGCGGTGAGCGCGTCCATGTCGTAGGCCTCGAAGGCCCGCACGAAGCCGTCGACGAGTTTGCGCTGCTGCGCGTCGTTCTCGTCGTAGGAGTTCGACTGGCTGGGCTGCACCTTGGCCATGGTGGCCCGCGCGCGTTGCAGGGCGCTGTTGACCGAGGCGGGCGACATGGTGAGCGCCTCGGCCGTCTCGTTGGCCGAGAAGCGCAGCACCTCGCGCATGATCAGGATCGCGCGCTGGGTGGCGGGCAGGTGCTGGACCGCGGCCACGAACGCCAGCCGCAGCGAATCCTTGGCCGTGGCGTGTTCGGCCGGATCGGAGCCGAAGGCCAGGCCGTTGGGGATCGGCTCGATCCAGACGTAGTCCGGCTGCGGCGGGGGCAGCGGACGGTCCGGATCGGACGGGCCGTTCAGGTCCATCGGCCGGGCCCGGCGCTGCGGTCCGTCGAGCATGTCGAGGCACACGTTCGTCGTGATCTTGTACAGCCACGACCGCAGGCTGGCCCGGCCCTCGAAGGAGTCGTAGGCCTTCCACGCCCGGGTGAAGGTCTCCTGCACGGCGTCCTCGGCCTCGAAGGAGGACCCCAACATCCGGTAGGCGTAAGCGCACAGCTCCCGCCGATACCCCTCGAACTGGCGCAGCACCTCGTCCACGGTGCCTGTGGAACTGCCCGTCTCGCTCATGCCTGACAGCCTGGCACAGGGCACCGACAAGTAATACCCCGAAAACGAGGGTTTCCCGACGAGTGCTACGACCGCGTGGTCGACGGCGCCCCGAACGATCGCCGATCCCCCGCCCAGCCCTCGATCGGGACGATCCGTTCCAGTTCGTCGAGTTGCTCGGCGCTCAGCTCGACCGCCGCGGCCGCCGCGTTCTCGGCGATGCGCGCGGCGCGGCGGCTGCCCGGAATCGGCACCACGTCCGGTCCCCGCGCCAGCAGCCACGCCAGTGCCAGCTGCCCCGCGGTGAGCCCGAGTCCGGCGGCGACATCGCGCAGGGCCGCCACCTGGGAAAGGTTGTCCGCCAAGCTGTCTCCCTGGAAGCGCGGATCGTCGCGGCGGAACGCGCTGGCGCCCACGGTGTTCGCGTCGAGGGTCGCGGTCAGCAGCCCGCGGCCCAGCGGGCTGTAGGGCACGAGCCCGATGCCCAGCTCCCGCGCGGCCGGGACCACGTCCCGCTCCGGTTCGCGCCACAGCAGCGACCATTCGAACTGCACGGCCGCGATCGGATGCACGGCCGCGGCCCGGGCCAGCTGCTCCGGGGTCGCCTCGGAGATGCCGAGGTGGCGCACCTTGCCCGCCGTCACCAATTCGGCCATGGCCCCGACGGTTTCGGCCACCGGCACCCGCGGATCGACCCGGTGCAGGTAGTACAGATCGATGACGTCGCGCTCCAGCCTGGCCAGCGAGGCGTCGCAGTACTCGCGCACCCGAGCGGGATCGCCGTCCAGCCCCACCCCGTCCGCGGTGCGCACGATGCCGAATTTCGTCGCGACCGTGACGTTCTCGCCGACACCGCGCAGCGCGCGGGCGAGCAGCCGCTCGTTGTGGCCGCTGCCGTAACTCATGGCCGTGTCGAAAAGCGTTGTCCCCGAATCGATCGCGGCGTGGATGGCGGCCACCGACTCGTCGTCGTCGACCTGGCCGTACCCCTGTGAGAATCCCATACATCCCAGCCCGACGGCCGAGACGGCCGGGCCGGTGGCCCCGAGCTCGCGTTGCTGCATGCCCACATCGTCATCGAGAGCACCGAGGATCGCCAATAGCCTTTTCGATGCCGTCCATCGGAAAGGCTATGGCGCGCTGTGCTATTTGGTGGCCGGGGCGGGCGCGTCGTCGTCGGCCGGATTGGCCTCGGCGTGCGCGTGCGCCCACTTGTAGTCGGGCTTGCCCGCCGGGGACCGCTTGATCTCCTCGACGTACCAGAGCGTGCGCGGCAGCTTGTAGGAGGAGATCTCCCGGTTCAGCACCGGCCGCAACTCCTCGAGGGTGGGCCTGCGGTCGCCGCGGCACTGCACGACGGCGGCCACCCGCTGCCCCCAGCGCTCGTCGGGCACGCCGATCACCAAGGCGTCGAAGACATCCGGATGACACTTGAGCGCGCCCTCGACCTCCTCCGGGTAGATCTTCTCGCCGCCGCTGTTGATGCTCACCGAACCGCGGCCGAGCATGGTCACGGTGCCGTCCTCCTCCACCCGGGCGTAGTCGCCGGGGATGGAGTAGCGGACACCGTGGAACTCCTTGAACGTCGCCGCCGTCTTGACCGGGTCGTTGTAGTACCCGACCGGGATGTGGCCCCGGCGCGCGATGAATCCGACCTGCCCCGAACCGGGGACCACCGGATTGCCGTCGTCGTCGAGCACATGCGTGGACGCGTCGATCTTGACCCGCGGCCCGCCGGTGTGGGTCGCGCCCTTGGTGGCGATCGACAGACCGCCGAAGCCGGTCTCGGTGGCGCCGATCGAGTCGGTGATCACCGTGTTCGGCAGCAGCTCGATGAACTCGTCCTTGAGCGCCGGGGAGAACAGCGCCGCGCTCGAGGCGAGCGCCCACAGGCTCGAATGCCGGTACGGCTCACCGGTTTCCGGGTTCCCGGCCTTCAGCGCGTCCAGCATGGGCCGGGCCATGGCGTCGCCGGTTATGAAGATCATGTTGACCTCGTGGCGGTCGATGGCCTGCCACACGCCGTGCGCGCTGAACTCCGGCAGCATGATGGCCTTGCCGCCGTCGAACAGGCTGTGGAAGGTCGCGGTCAGCGCGCCGCCGTGAATCATCGGCGGGGCCGGGTAGCGGACCATCTGGTTGCCCGCCGCGCCCTTCTTGGCCTGCTCCCACTCGTCGTCGATGTAGCTGCCGTCGTAGAAGCTGATGCCGCCGCCGAGCACCCGCCACCAGTCCTCCTGCCGCCACATGACGCCCTTGGGCAGGCCGGTGGTGCCGCCGGTGTAGATCATCAGGATGTCGTCGGGCGAGCGGTCCTCGAAGTCGCGCGCGCCCGAGGAGGCGGCCAGCACGGCCTCGTATTCCGCCGAATCCGCTGCGGTGGGGAACCGGTCTTCGGTACCGTCGTCCACGACGACGACCGTCTTCAGCTTCGGCGTATTCGGGCGCACTCCGGCCACCCGGTCGGAATACCGACGCTCGTGAATAAGCGCGACCATATCCGAATTGTCGAAGATGTATTGCAACTCGTTCTCGACGTATCGGAAGTTCACGTTCACCATGACGGCGCGCACCTTGAAGATGGCGACCATGGCCTCCACGGCCTCGATGGTGTTGCGCGAGTAGAGCCCGACCTTGTCGCCCGGTCGAACCCCGTGTTCCTGCAGGTAGTGCGCGAGCCGATTGGCCCGGTCCTCCAGCTGAGCGTAGGTCACCGAGCGGGTGTCGTCGGCCAGCGCGACACGGTCCGGCACGAGGTCGATGGTGTGTTCGACAAGGTCCGCTATGTTGTAGCTCACAGGTCAAAAATAGAACGCGTTCTCGCACCTGACAAGACTCAATTTACGGTGTTTACCAAAACCGGCGAAAGGGCCCTTTCCCAACACCGAACGCCCGCCCGGCGGGCCGGGCGGGCGGGGTGCTCACGCGATCAGGCGCTCACATACCTCTCCCGCAGTTTGCGCTTGTAGAGCTTTCCGTTCGGATCGCGCGGCAGCTCGTCCAGATAGTCGACGCTGCGCGGCAGCTTGTACTTGGCCAGCCGGGCGGCGGCGAACGCCAGCAGTTCCCGGGTGAGTTCGTCGTCGGCGGTCACCCCCGGCGCGGGCTGCACGACGGCCTTGACCTCCTGGCCCCAATCCGGGTGCGGCACACCGAAAACCGCGACATCGGCGACCTTCGGATGGGTGATCAGCTCGCTCTCGATCTCGGCCGGGTAGATGTTCACCCCGCCGGACAGGATCAGATCCGAGCGCCGATCGCAGAGGAACAGATAGCCCTCGTCGTCCATGTACCCGATGTCGCCGACGGTGAACAGATCGCCCACGCGCGCGCCCTCGGTCTTGGCCTTGTCCTTGTGGTACTCGAAGTTGGACCCGCCCATCCGCAGGTACACCTGGCCGATCTCGCCGGGCGGCAACTCCGTGCCGTCCTCGCCGAGCACCTTGACCACCGCGTACGGCCACGCCTTGCCCACCGAACCCGGTTTGCGCAGCCACTCCGCGCCCGTGATGGAGGTGCCGCCGCCCTCGGTCGCGGCGTAGTACTCGGTGACCACCGGACCCCACCACTCGAGCATCCGCCGCTTGGTCTCCTGCGGGCACGGCGCGGCCCCGTGGATCATGCAGCGCAGCGAGGACACGTCGTACTTCGCGCGGACGTCCTCGGGCAGCGCCAGCAGCCGATGGAACTGCGTGGGCACCATGTGGCTGTGCGTCACGCGATGCCGCTCGATCAGCCGCAGCATCTCCTCGGGATCCCACTTGTCCATCAGAACGACCTTGTGCCCCAACTGAATCGAGATGGAGGCGAAGTTCAGCACGGCCGTGTGATACAGCGGCGAGCCGCAGATGTGCACGTGATCGTCGAACGGCCGCAGGTCGAACAACCCGAAGAAGCCGGTCGCCTGCGGGCCGACCACATCCGGATCGGCGCCGGTCAGCGGGCGCCGAACGCCCTTGGGGCGGCCCGTGGTTCCGGAGGTGTAGAGCATGGGGGCGCCCGTGGTGCGGACCTCGGGCCGCCCGGTCTCCCCCGCGCCCAGCTCCGCCAGATCCCGGAAGCCCGCGACCGTGCCCACCGAATAACGCGCCGCCGCAGGGACATTCGCCTCGTCCGCGGCGATGCGCGCGGCCTCGGCGAAGCGTTCGTCGGCGATGAACACCTTGGCCTCGCTGTCACCGAGGATGTAGGCGACCTCCGGTCCGGTCAGATGCCAGTTCACCGCGACGATGTAGAGCCCCGCCTGATACGCGGCGAAGTACACCGCCAGCGCCTCGGCGCTGTTGTGCACCATGGAGACCAGCACGTCCCCGGGCCGTAACCCCTTGGCCTGCAAGCCCCGTGCGATCCGGTCGGCCTGTCCGGCCAGTTCCCCGTAGCCGATCTCCCGCCCCGACGGATCGACGACCGCGATCCGTTCGGGGGCGGCGGCAGCGATGTTCCACAGTCCCAGCTGCTCCGTCGAAGTCATCCCTCGAATCTAGAACGTGTTCTACCCCTGGACAAGAGGGGCGAGGGCCCGCAATTGATCCACCGAATGGGTCGTCACGAGCAGCATGCCGACCCCCGCCTTCGCCCAGACCTCGAGCTGCTCGCGCACGTGCGCCTCGTCGCCGATGATCGCGGTGTCGAGGATGAGCTCGTCCGGAACGGCCGCCGCGGCCTCGTCCTTGCGGCCGGATCGGAACAATGTGGTGATCTCGTCGACCACCTCGCCGTAGCCCATCCGGCGGTACACCTGGGCGTGGAAGTTCAGCTCCTCAGCGCCCATGCCGCCGATGTAGAGGGCCATCACCGGCTTGATCCGATCGAGTTCGCCGCGGGTGTCGCCGGTGACGAGCACCTGGCAGCTCGCGGCGATCTCGAAGTCCGCGCGCGAGCGCCGCGCACCCGGGCGGGCGAACCCCTCGTCGAGCCATTCGTCGTACATTCCGGCGAGCCGCGGGGTGTAGTAGATGGCCAGCCAGCCGTCCGCGATCTCGGCGGTCAGCGCCACGTTCTTCGGGCCCTCCGCGCCCAGCCAGATCGGGATATCCGCACGTAGCGGATGGGTGATCGGCTTGAGCGGCTTGCCGAGGCCGGTCGCGCCCGGACCCCGGTAGGGCAGCGGGTAGTGCGGCCCGTCGCTGGTGACCTTGCCCTCGCGGGCCAGCACCTGCCGGACGATGTCGACGTACTCGCGGGTGCGCCGCAACGGCTTCTCGAACGGCTGCCCGTACCAGCCCTCCACCACCTGCGGACCGGAGACGCCGAGGCCCAGCACGGCCCGTCCGCCGCTGAGGTGGTCGAGGGTCAGCGCGGCCATGGCGGTGGCGGTGGGCGTGCGCGCCGACAGCTGCGCCACCGAGGTGCCCAGCCGCACCCGGCGGGTCGCCGACCCCCACCAGGCCAGCGGGGTGAACGCGTCCGATCCCCAGGACTCAGCGGTGAAGACGGCGTCGAATCCGATCTCCTCGGCGGCGATCACCATCTCCGCGGCCTGGGCGGGCGGCCGCGCGCCCCAGTAACCGAGCTGCAATCCGAATCGCATGGGCGGGACCTTTCTCTTGCCACCAGAATAAGAACCTGTTCTACTCGATATCGTGACTCAGGGGAACACCATGACCGGCGCAATTCCCGACATTCTCGCCGCGGAACTGCGCATGAAGTTCGACTACACCCGCTCGGTCGGACCGACCATCGGGCGCTTCCTCACCGGGTTGCGCGCCGGACGCGTGGTCGGGGTCCGCGGCTCGGACGGGCGCGTGCTGGTTCCGCCCGCGGAGTTCGATCCGGTGACCTCCGAACGGCTCACCGAGTTCGTCGACGTCGCCGATGTCGGCACCGTGCAGACGTGGTCGTGGGTGCGGGAGCCGTTGCCCGGCCAGCCCTTCGACCGCCCGTTCGCCTACGCGCTGATCAAACTCGACGGGGCGGACACCGGCCTGCTGCACGCGGTCGACGTCGCCGCGCCCGAGGACATCCACACCGGGATGCGGGTGCGGGCGCGCTGGGCCGCCGAGCGCACGGGCGTCATCGGCGACATCGTGTGTTTCGAGCCCGGCGACACCTCCACCGCGCCCGCCGACGCCGACCCCGGCGAACCGGTGACGGGCATCGTGACCCCGATCGACCTGCGCTACAAGCACACCGCCTCGCCGCAGGAGACGGTGTTCCTGCGCGGCATCGCCGAGGGCAGGCTCATCGGCGCGCGGGCCGCCGACGGCAAGGTCTACTTCCCGCCGCGCGGCGCCGACCCGCGCACCGGCGAGGCGACCGAGGACTACGTCGACCTCGCCGACACCGGCATCGTCACCACCTTCTGCATCGTGAACGTGCCGTTCCAGGGTCAGCGCATCAAGCCGCCGTACGTGGCCGCCTACATCCTGCTCGACGGCGCGGACATCCCGTTCCTGCATCTGGTGCTGGGCTGTGAGCCGAGCGAGGTGCGCATGGGCCTGCGCGTCAAGGCCGTGTGGAAACCGCGCGCGGAGTGGACCTACGACGGGCTGGACAACGTGGCCCACTTCGAGCCCACCGGCGAGCCCGACGCCGAATACGAGACCTACGCGCACCACCTGTAGAGAGGCGCTGAAAGACCTTGAGCGACAACGTGACCGATATCGCGGTGGTGGGCTTCGCGCACGCCCCGCACGTCCCCGAGACCTACGGCACCACCAACGGCGTCGAGATGCTGGTGCCCTGCTTCCGCGAGCTGTACGACACGCTCGGCATCTCGGTCTCCGATATCGACTTCTGGTGCTCCGGATCCTCGGATTACCTTGCCGGACGGGCCTTCTCGTTCATCTCCGCGATCGACTCCATCGGCGCGGTGCCGCCGATCAACGAATCGCACGTGGAGATGGACGCGGCCTGGGCGCTGTACGAGGCGTGGGTGAAAATCCGCTCCGGACAGGCGAAGACGGCGCTGGTGTACGGCTTCGGCAAGCCGTCGGCGGGCATCCTGCGCCAGGTGCTGACCATGCAGACCGATCCCTATCTGGTCGCGCCGCTGTGGCCGGACGCGGTCTCGATGGCCGGGCTCCAGGCGCGGGCCGGTCTGGACGCCGGGAAGTGGACCGAGAAGGATATGGCGGCGGTCACCGCGAGCGACGCCGCCGATCTCGAAAAGCGTTTGGCCGCACCATATGTCGCCGATCCGCTGCGCGCCCACGACATCGCGCCGATCACCGACGGCGCGGCGGCCGTCGTGCTCGCGGCCGGTGACCGGGCGCGCGAGCTGTGCCCGAATCCGGCCTGGATCACCGGCATCGCCCATCGGATCGACACCCCCGTACTGGGCGCCCGCGATCTCACCACCTCGCCCTCGGCCGCCGCGGCCGCGCGGGACGTGACCGGCGGGGACGCAAGCGATTTCGACATCGCCGAGCTGCACGCCCAGTTCAGCCACGAGCAGCTCATCCTGGCCGAGGCCCTCGGCCTGGGCGCGGGCACCCGGATCAATCCGTCCGGCGGCGCGCTCGCGGGCAATCCCATGTTCGCGGCGGGTCTGGAACGCATCGGCTTCGCCGCCACCGAAATCATCAACGGCAACGCCCGGCGCGCCCTCGCCCACGCGGCGAGCGGCCCGGCGTTGCAGCAGAACCTTGTGGCCACCCTGGAGGCACGATGAGCAACCCCACGGCCGTGCTCGGCACCGGCCAAACCCATCACGTGACGAAACGCACCGACGTTTCCATGGCCGGGATGATCCGCGAGGCAATCGATCGCGCGCTCACCGACGCCGAGCTCACGATGGCCGAGATCGATGCCGTCGTGGTCGGCAAGGCGCCGGACCTGTTCGAGGGTTCGATGATGCCCGAGCTGTTCCTCGCCGACGCGTTGGGCGCCAGCGGGAAACCGATGCTGCGCGTGCACACCGCGGGGTCGGTCGGCGGGTCGACCGGTATCGTCGCCGCCAACCAGGTCCAGGCCGGGGTGCACGGCAAGGTGCTCGCGGTGGCCTGGGAGAAGCAGTCCGAATCCAATGCCATGTGGGCGCTGTCGAATCCGGTGCCGTTCACCAAGCCGGTCGGCGCGGGCGCGGGCGGATACTTCGCCCCGCACGTGCGCGCCTACATCCGGCGCTCCAGCGCGCCCCTGCACATCGGCGCCATGGTCGCGGTGAAGGATCGCCGCAACGGCGCGCGCAATCCGCTGGCCCATCTCCAGCAGGCCGACATCACCATGGAGTCGGTGCTGGCCTCGCAAATGCTCTGGGACCCAATCCGTTTCGACGAGACCTGCCCCTCCTCCGACGGCGCGTGCGCCATCGTGCTCGGCGACGAGGCGTCGGCCAAGGCCGCGGAGTCCGCGGGCCGCACGGTGGCGTGGGTGCACGGCACCGCGATGCGCACCGAACCGCTGGCCTACGCCGGGCGCGATCAGGTCAGCCCGCAGGCGGGCCGGGACGCGGCCGCGGCGCTGTGGCGGCAGGCCGGGATCACCAATCCGCTCGAGGAGATCGACGCGGCCGAGATCTATGTGCCGTTCTCCTGGTTCGAGCCGATGTGGCTGGAGAACCTCGGCTTCACCGCCGAGGGCGAGGGCTGGAAGCTGACCGACGCCAAGGAGACCGAGATCGGCGGGAAGCTGCCGGTGAATCCGTCCGGCGGCGTGCTCAGTTCCAATCCGATCGGCGCCTCGGGCCTGATCCGATTCGCCGAGGCGGCCAAACAGGTGATGCGGCGGGCCGGTGACTACCAGGTCGACGGGGCGCGAAAGGCGTTCGGTCACGCATACGGCGGCGGGTCGCAGTACTTCTCCATGTGGGTGGTCGGCAGCGAACAGCCGTAGTTTCAGGCGGAACGGATTGTGCGCGGCCACAATCCGATTTCGCCACAAGTTCTGATGCAGATTTCAAGGACATTTGTAAATTCATCAGCAAACTCATTCGAGGCAGCATGACCACCACCACCGATCATCCCGCCCGGCTCGCGGGTCGCGCATCCCAAGCCGCCGTCCGCGCCCGCGACAAGCAGGCATGGCTGGAGTTGTTCGCCCCCGACGGCATCGTCGAGGACCCCATCGGCCCCTCGGTCTTCGACCCCGAGGGCCGCGGCCACCGCGG
This sequence comes from Nocardia sp. NPDC003482, assembly GCF_053588115.1. Taxonomy (NCBI): domain Bacteria; kingdom Bacillati; phylum Actinomycetota; class Actinomycetes; order Mycobacteriales; family Nocardiaceae; genus Nocardia; species Nocardia sp. NPDC003482. The sequence continues at coordinate 5,521 of NZ_JBSFPI010000034.1, read as the reverse complement.
CCGCGACGCCATCGCCGCCTTCTGGGACAAGGCCATCGCCCCCACCGAATCGATCGAGTTCCTCTTCGAGGACTCCTTCGCCTGCGGCCACGAGATCGCCTTCACCGGCCTCATCCGCACCCGCATGGCCGGACACGTCATCGACGCGGAGGGCGTGTTCACCTACCGCGTCGACGCCTCCGGCAAGATCACCGCCCTGCGCGCGTTCTGGGAGACCGACCGCGCGATGGCGACCATGCGCAAGGAGTGAATCACCTCGTCCGGTAGTCCACCGGGAACTCCTTGATCCCGTTCAACCACCCCGAGCGGAGGCGCTTGGGGTCGCCGAGGCGGGTGATGTCGGGGAGGTGGTCGGCGATGGCGTTGAAGATCAGGTCGATCTCCAGGCGGGCCAGGTTGGCGCCGATGCAGAAGTGGGCGCCGGTGCCGCCGAAGGCCAGGTGCGGGTTGGGGTCTCGGGTGATGTCGAAGGTGAAGGGCCGGTCGAAGACGTCCTCGTCGAAGTTGGCCGAGCGGTAGATCATCAGGACCCGCTGGCCCTTCTTCATCTGGACGCCGGACAGTTCCACGTCCTCGAGGGCCGTGCGCTGGAAGGTGCTCACCGGGGTGGCCCAGCGGATGATCTCGTCGGCGGCCGTCGCCGGGCGCTCCCGCTTGAACAGCTCCCACTGGTCCGGGTTGTCCAGGAACGCGATCATGCCGTGGCTGATGGCGTTTCGCGTGGTCTCGTTGCCCGCGACCGCGAGCATCATCACGAAGAAGCCGAACTCCTCCGAGGTCAGCGCCTCACCGTCGATGTCGGCGTGCACCAGCTCGGTGACGATGTCCTGCTCGGGCGCGGCCTTGCGGGCCTCGGCCATCTGGTAGGCGTAGCCGAGGATCTCCATCGAGGCGGTCAGCGGATCGACATCGATGTCCGGATCGTCGTAGCCGGTCATCTCGTTGGACCAGCGGAAGACCTTCATCCGGTCCTCCTGCGGAATGCCGATCAGCTCGGCGATCGCCTGCAACGGCAGCTCGCACGCCACCTGCGTGACGAAGTCGCCGGACCCCTCGGCCGCGGCGGCCTCGACGATCGCGGCGGCCCGGGCCGAGAGTTCGGCGCGCAGGCCGTTGATCGCGCGCGGGGTGAAGCCCTTGGAGACCAGCTTGCGCAGTTTGGTGTGCTCGGGGGCGTCCTTGTTCAGCAGCACCAAGCGCTGCATCTCGATGTTCTCGCGGGTGATGTCGTCGTTGAACCGCGGGATCGCGGTGTTCTCGAAGTTGGAGAACACATCGCTGCGCCGCGAGATCTCCTTGACATCGGCGTGCTTGGTGACCACCCAGAAGCCGTCGTCGTGGAAGCCGCCGACCTCGGGCGACTTGGGGTTCCACCAGATCGGGGCGGTCCGGCGCAGCTCCGCGAGTTCCTCGACCGGAACCCGCTGCGCCCACAGATCCGGATCGGTCACGTCGAAACCGTCCGGAAGCCGGGGCGCCGGTCGAGTGTCAACCACGGGTCGTCTCCTTCGCACACGTATTGGAACACGTTCTACCCTCATTGCAACATAGGTGGTATCACTAGTAAAGGAGCCGTTTTCAGCGGTTTCTCCAGGTGGAGAAACCTGTTTCAATTTCTGGTCGGAAGGATGGACCATGGGCACACCCGTCATCGTCGAGGCCGCGCGGACCCCGATCGGCAAGCGCGGGGGCTGGCTCGCCGGGCTGCACGCCGCCGAGATCCTCGGCGCGGCCCAGCGCGGCGTCCTCGAGCGCGCCCAGCTCGATCCGGCCCTGGTCGAACAGGTCATCGGCGGCTGTGTGACGCAGGCCGGGGAGCAGTCCAACAACGTCACCCGCACGGCCTGGCTGCATTCCGGCCTGCCGTGGCAGGCGGGCGCGACCACCATCGACGCGCAGTGCGGTTCGGCCCAGCAGGCCAATCACCTGGTCGCCGGGCTCATCGCCGCGGGCGCGATCGAGGTCGGCATCGCCTGCGGCGTCGAGGCCATGACGCACGTCCCGCTGGGCGCGAACGTCGGCGAGCACGCGGGCCCGCGCCGCCCCGCGACCTGGGACATCGATATGCCCAACCAGTTCCAGGCCGCCGAGCGAATCGCCAAGCGGCGCGGCATCACTCGCGCCGACGTCGACGAATTCGGCGCTCGCTCACAGCGTCTGGCGGCCCGGGCCTGGGCCGAGGGGCGGTTCGACCGCGAGGTGCTCACCGTCCCCGCGCCGCAGGTCGACAAGGAGGGCAACCCCACCGGCGAGAAGCTCGACGTCAGCCGCGATCAAGGTCTGCGGGACACCACGATCGAGGGACTGGCCAAACTGAAGCCGGTGCTCGAGGACGGCATCCACACCGCGGGCACCTCCTCGCAGATCTCCGACGGCGCCGCCGCGGTGCTGCTCATGGACGAACAGGCCGCCGCGCGTGCGGGTCTGCGCCCGCGGGCGCGCATCGTGACGCAATGCCTGGTCGGCGCGGAACCGGAGTTCCATCTCGACGGGCCGGTGCAGGCGTGCGCGCGGCTGCTGGAACGATCCGGCATGAGCATGTCCGATATCGACCTGTTCGAGATCAACGAGGCGTTCGCGTCGGTGCCGCTGTCCTGGGCCTCGGTGCACAAGCCGGATCTGGACCGGGTCAACGTCAACGGCGGCGCGATCGCGATCGGCCATCCGGTGGGCAGCACCGGATCCCGGCTCCTCACAACGGCTTTGCACGAACTCGAGCGGTCCGACTCGTCGATTGCTATGGTCCTCATGTGCGCCGGTGGCGCACTTGCGACGGGTACGATCATCGAACGCGTCTAGGAGACTGGCCTTTTCGGCCAAGTTGAACGTTCATCCCGAGGGCCGCAGAACGTGGCGTACACCACACAAAATGCGGTACAGACAGGAAGATGAGACGTCAGCTATCCTACGGTTATCCCTGGCCCGTCGCGCTGGAAGCTCGCGACGGGCCAGAATCCGTCTGTACCAGCGTTTCCCAACAAACGGCCGCGGTCGCCCGCAAACGCCCCGACCCACTTCCGTTCCCGAACCGGCCCCCTGGAAGCTTCAAGGAAATCGCCAATCAGGCGTAGGTTTTCAGTTACTTAGCCGCTAATATCAATGATACGTATCCGAGATAACGACTGTTAGTACAGCGAAGGGAATTGGGCGGCTCACAATGGCTGATTTCGCGGCGCGGCTGAACAAGCTGTTCGAAACCGTGCATCCCCCGGGGCGTAAGCCGCACACCAACGCGGAGGTGGCTGCCGCGCTGACGGCAGCAGGGCATCCGATCTCGAAACCGTACCTCTCCCAGTTGCGGTCGGGACAACGGACCAACCCGTCCGACGAGACGGTGGCTGCGCTGGCGAAGTTCTTCAAGGTCAAACCGGACTACTTCTTCAACGACATCTACGCGGCCAAGATCGACCACGATCTCGAGCTGCTGTCCCAGCTGCAAGGCTACGGACTCCGTCGGTTGTCGAGTAGGGCGTTCGACCTCTCCGAAGAGTCACAGAACCTGCTCACCTCGATGGCCGAGAAGCTGCGAGCGAGCGAGGGTCTGCCCGAGATTCCGCCGGACGGCACGGAATAGGAAGTACCCCAAGGCAACACAGTGCGGCCTCAGGAACCGCACTGTGTTTGTTTTGGGACACGGAGCCGAAGCGTGCGGGCCGCTTCGGTTCCGACTCATGCCCTCGGTGTGACCTACGACATCAAACCGAGCGGTTGGGCGAATCTCCGGCGTCCTGTGACCTCAGCGACTCCGGGCACTCGCCCGCCGATCGGCGCCCTCGTACGCGCGGGCGATGGCCTGGACCCAGCCGCGCGGGCTCAGGCCCTCCGGCGGGGCGATCCAGCGCGCGTCGATGACCACCTCGCCCAAGGGTTCTCGGGCCCAGCGGGCCACCTGGTCGGCGCGTTCGCCGATCGAGCGGGGCGGCGGCCCGGCGGCCGCCAACTCCACGCCGCCGCCGGACTGTAGATACAGCGCGTCCAGGATCTGCGCAACCTGGTCGGACGCCTTGAGCTGCGTGGTGGATCCGAGCTGGTCGTGCGCGACCACCTCTGGGAACCGTTCGAGCAGGACCCGGTGCAGCAGCCGAATCTGCCGCAGCAGCAGGCGAGCTCGGGCCCACAGCTCCAGCACGATCCACACCGCGCCCACCGCGATCAGCAGGCTCGCCGCCTGCCAGGCGGGCCAGAACCAGCCCGGCTCCCCCGGCCGCGCGGCGTCCTCGTCGACGAGCAGCCGCCGGATGGTCAGCACCGAGAGCACGCCCACCACAACGGTTCCCGAGGTGTAGAGCGCGATGCCGCGGCCGAGCGCGGTCCAGTCCAGATTGCGCAGTCCGGTGACCGCGATGAACCCGCACGCGAGCAGTACGGCCACCCATCCGAAGGTCGCGGACCAGGCCAGCGCGATCGCGACGGCGACGAGCCCGGCCGCGTAGATCATGGCCGCGATCTGGCGCAGGTTGCGCCGCGAGACGACCGGCCAGGCCGCGGCGGCGACCACGGAGGTGGCCACCGCGAACAGCAGCCAGGCCGCGAGCTGCGCGTGGTCGGCCACCGATCGGCCCCGAATGCCGTGCGGCGCCAGATGATCCAGCGGCACCCCGACCTCGGGGATGGTGACCGTGGCCGCGACGGCGACGGCGGCGACGGCCACCACGATCGCGACGCGCGCGGTGGTGGCGGGTTTGACCAGTACGCGCCCCACCCGCGCGCCGGCCGCCATCCAGACCAGCAGGGCCGTGAGCCAGAACGTCATGGTGTCCCCTTCACCCCAGCGCCTCGTCGAATCGGAGGACCGAGACGCCCGCGCCCCGGTTGTTGAGTACGCGCAGCCTCGTCATGAGCATGTTCGCGAACGTCTCCGCCTCCCATTCGCAGTGCTCGTCGCCGCCGTCCTCGACGATCTGCTCGTGCGCGCGCTGGCTGAGCATGTAGGCGATGAGGTCGTCGCTCGCCTCGAGGGTCACCTCGGTCGCGGGTTCGCCGGGGTGGTCGAAGACGATGTGCCCCAGTTCGTGCGCGAGGGTGTGGTCGCGGCTGGGCAGTGCCGCGGCGAGCACGATGACGTCCCGGTCCGGGTAGCTGCGGCGCTGGCCGCAGACGCCGGGGCCGAGCTGTTCGCTGAGGATGTCGATGGGACGGCGGCGTTCGGCCGCGATCGCCAGCACCACCTCGTCGAGCGTGGTGGCGTCGAAGTCGGCGGCCACCGCGCAGACCGCGTCGACCGCCGCGGCGACGCGCCGATAGGAACGGCCGCTCTGGGCCCGGCTCTCGGTCATCTACTCACCCCCTCATGCCCTCGGCCCGAAGAACTCCGCGCGCGCGGCGTCGATCCGCGCCTGCGCGGCCGAGGCGCTCTGGAAGCTGACCGCTCCGGATCCGGCCGCCGCCAACGCCATTGCGATCAGACCGCCCACGACGGTCAGCACCTTCACCGGCCAGTCGCGTACCGGCGTCGAGTGGGCCGGAACCACCGCGATCGTGCTGACCGCGGGGCTGACCCTGATCGTCGGCACCTACTTCC
>NZ_JBSFPI010000033.1:0-57180 GCF_053588115.1 Nocardia sp. NPDC003482 | reverse complement strand
CTCACCACCCACACCCCCTACAACGAAACCACCGCCTGGCCCACCCACAACCCGGCCCCCGCTTGACACCCAAAGACCCTGGGATGTCTTTATTCGAATCCGCACCCGTTGTGGGGCACAGAAAGGGGTGCGGATTCGAATAAGGGGTGCGGCTGGGTTGGTGCGCTTGGGGTGGGGGCTTCAGGGGAGGAGGGTTAGGGCGAGGGTGGTCATGGTCAGGGCTATGGCGGTGTCGAGGATTCGCCAGGAGGTGGGGTGGGCGAAGAGGGGGCGGAGGAGGCGGGCGGCGTAGCCGAGGGTGGTGAACCAGAGGATGCTGGCGGTCATGGCGCCTGCGGCCAGGTACCAGTGGTGGGGGGTGTGGGTGGCGGCGTAGGAGCCTAGTAGGACGACTGTGTCCAGGTAGACGTGGGGGTTTAGCCAGGTGAGGGCTAGGGCTGTGAGGAGGGTGGCTGTGCGGGTGGTGGTTGGGCGTGGGGGGTGAAGTGTTGCGGCCGAGGAGATTTGGCCTGCGACCATCGAGGGTGGATGGCGATCATGCGATAACGCGGTGACTTTGCGCGAGCCGAGTTCCGTTGTGGTCGAGGAGCCTCGGCTGTGGATGGCTGGGGATAAGTGGCGATCGGTCGATGAATCGGCTAGTGGCGAGTCGAGTTTCGCTGGGGGTGGGGAGCTTTGGCTGTGACCGGTCGGGTATCGATGCGATAGGTCGAGGACGTTGCCCGAGGGGTTGCGTGTGACGTGCTCGTCGGCGGCGGATCGGCGCGAGGTGAACTCGTCGGCGGGGATGGGTTCCGCGCCCCCACCGCCGTTCGGTTCGAGGTCCCCATCAGGAATGAGGCTCGTGGCCTTGAAGGCGCGGCGGAGGGCCAGGGCGGCGTAGGCGAGGAGGAAGGTGGCGCCCGCGTAGTGGGCGACGGTGAGGATGGTGGGGTTCGAGGTGATCAGAGTGCCGAAGCCTGCGACGCCGGCGGTGATCAGGGTGAGGTCGGAGAGGGCGCAAACCGCTACCACTAGGAGGACGTGTTCGCGGCGGATGCCCTGGCGGAGGACGAAGACGTTCTGGGCGCCGATGGCGACGATGAGGGAGAGGCCGAAACCCAGGCCGGACAGGGCTGCCAGGGCGGCCGCGGAGACGTTCACGTTTCTCGACGTTATGGGCCTGATGTAGCCGGGTCCAGCTAAAGATTTTCACGCATCATTAGAATTTCTCAGCATGGATCTGCAACTGGATCAGCTTCGCGCGTTGGACGCCGCGGTGGCGGAGGGGACCTTCGAGGCCGCGGCGCGGCGGCTGCGGGTGACGCCCTCAGCGGTTAGTCAGCGGATCAAGGCGCTCGAGATGGCGGTCGGCCGAATCCTGTTGCAGCGCACCAAGCCTGTGCGCGCCACCGAGTCGGGGCTCGCGGTGCTGCGGCTGGCTCGGCAGATCGAGTTGCTCACCGGCGATACCGCACGCGAATTGGGTTCTGGGACAGCGCGATCCGGTGAACGGATCCGAATTCCACTGGCCGTCAACGCCGATTCCCTCGAATCCTGGGTGATGCCCGCCCTCGCCGACGCCCCGGCGGGCGTCTGCTTCGAGATCCACCGCGAGGATGAGGAACACACGATCGGGCTGCTGCGCGACGGCACCGTCATGGCCGCCATCACCGCCGCCGCCGAACCGGTGCAGGGCTGTACCGTCCGCAAACTCGGCGCCATGCGCTACCGCGCCATGGCCACACCGGAATTCGCCCGCGCGTGGTTCGGCGAGGGCGCCACGGCGCGCGCCTTCGCCGCCGCCCCGGTCGTCGTCTTCGACCGCAAGGACGATCTCCAGGACCGTCTCATGCGCCGCCGCGCCCGCCGCCCCCTCGACCCACCCCGTCACTACATCCCTTCCTCCTCCGGTTTCGCGGAGGCCGTCCGCCTCGGCCTCGGCTGGGGCATGCTCCCCGACCTCCAGGCCGAATCCGACCTGCGCTCCGGCCGCCTGGTCGTCCTCGACCCGTCCCCGCACATCGACGTCCCCCTCTACTGGCAGCAATGGCGCCTCGACTCACCCGTACTGAGCGCGATCGCCGACACCATCGCCGCGGCGGCAGTCGCGTCGCTGCGGTGAGGGGCAGAGTCGTGAGCGACATCGCCGGGACGGTCGCGGCGGCGGGCGCGTGGCGGACGTCAGCGTGAGCACCGACGCCGAGACGATCATGGCGGTGCGCCCTGAACCCCCGCCGAGCGACGCGGTCCCCGTCGCATCCGAGCGCCGAATGTGCGGTGACCACATCGCCCCGATGAATCGAATGGCAGAGTGGACCCCATGACCGACATCTCCGAGGCATCCGCCCTGCGGGAACGGGTGCGGGCGCTCATGCCCAGGGCGAAAAGTGATCTGGCCGAGTTGGTTTCGTATCGATCCGTGTACGACCCGCGGGTGTTTCCGATCGAGGAGTGTCGGCGGGCCGCGCGGTGGACGCGGGATGCCTTCGCCGACGTGGGGCTGGCGGAGGCGGAGTTGTACGAGACGTCCGACGGGAGTGAGGTGGTGGTCGCGCGGCATCCGGCTCCGGCGGGGGCGCCGACGGTGCTGTTGTACTGCCATTACGATGTGCAGCCGCCTATGGACGAGGGTGCCTGGATCAGTCCGGCCTGGGAGCTCACCGAGCGCGACGGGCGGTGGTACGGGCGTGGGGCGGCGGACTGCAAGGGCAACCTCGTCGCGCACCTCACGGCCCTGCGCGCGTTGCGGGAGACGTTGGGGGACAAGGAATTTCCGGTCGGCATCACACTGGTGGCCGAGGGGTCGGAGGAGCAGGGCACCGGGGGGATGGAGACGTTCGTCCCGGCCCATGCCGAGCTGCTGCGTTCCGACGCGCTGGTGATCGGGGACTGCGGGAACTTCGCGCTCGGCCTTCCCACCCTCACCCAGACGTTGCGGGGCATGGTCAGCGTGGTGCTGACCGTGGAAACCCTTGCGGGGCCGCTGCATTCGGGAATGTTCGGCGGCGCGGCGCCCGACGCGCTGGCCGCGCTGATCCACCTGCTCGCCTCCATGCGCGACGAGCACGGCAACACCACCATCGCCGGTCTGCCCGCCGATCAGCGGTGGACGGGCGAGCAGTACCCGGCCGACCGGTTCCGGGTGGACGCGGGGGTGCTCGACGGGGTCGAACTGCTCGGGGACGGCACCGTCGCCGACATGATCTGGGCTCGCCCGGCGCTCACCGTCATCGGCATCGACGTGCCGCCGGTCGTCGGCTCCGCGGCGGCCATCCAGCCCACCGCGCGGGCCCGGCTGAACCTGCGCATCCCGCCGGGCATCGAACCCGAACAGGCGTTGAAAGCCCTTACCGCGCATGTGGATTCGCATATCGGGCGGAGCGCGCGGGTCACTCTCGAGACCGAGGGACTCGCCGCGCCCTTCCGCGCCACCACCGGCGGTCCCGCCCGCCGGGCCATGGAGGCCGCCTTCCACACCGCCTTCGGGCGTGCCTCGACCACCCAGGGACAGGGCGGGTCCATCCCGCTGTGCAACACCTTCGCCGAGACCTATCCGGACGCGGAGATCATGCTGCTCGGCGTCGAGGAACCGAAGTGCCTCATCCACGCCCCGAACGAGAGCGTGGACCCGGCCGAACTCGAGCGCATCGCGCTCACCGAGGCGTTGTTCCTGCTGAACTACGCCCGCTAGAACTCGGCGTGGTCCTCCGGCTCGATCACCTTGAATTCGGTGTCGGGCGGCCCCATTTCGGCCAGGCGGCCGAAGTAGATGCCCTGGGCCCCGTCCGCGATGATCCCGTAGTGGATCGGTACCGCGGTGCGGGGCGCCACCGCGCGCAGGTAGTCCACGGCCTCGCTGATCCGCATCCACGGCGCGACCGAGGGCAGGCCCAGCACGCCGACGGGCACCGGCGGCACCCACAGCGAGTCGCCCGGATGCACGAACTCCGCCGGATCGTCGGGCGTGCCCAGTTGGAAGACCGTGTTATCGATCACGGGAATGTCGGGGTGGATGACCGCGTGCCGACCGCCGCCGCCCGTGATCTGCACCTTGCCGACGGTGAGCACGTTCCCGGCGTGCACGGCCTGCCACTCGCCGCCCCGCTGCTGCGCGGTCTGCGGGTCGGAGAGCAGTGTGGCCTGCGGGTTCTTCTCGATCAGCGCATCGATCCGGTTGACGTCGATGTGATCGGGATGCTGATGGGTGATCGCGATCGCGTCGAGCCCCTCGATGCCCTCGAAGCCGTGCGAGAAGGTGCCCGGGTCGAACAGGATCTTGGTGTCGTGGAGTTCGACGAGAACGCAGGAATGTCCGAAGTGGGCTATGCGCATGGGTTCACGGTATACCCGGCTCGGCGCGGGCGGCCCGCCCCGACTACGCTGGCCAGGTAATCCCCCACCAGCGTGAGGAGCAAGCGCGTGGCACGAGTCGTGGTCGAGGTGATGCCGAAGGCCGAGATCCTGGACCCGCAGGGGCAGGCCATCGTCGGCGCCCTCGGGCGCCTGGGCTTCCCTGGCGTCTCGGATGTCCGGCAGGGCAAGCGATTCGAACTCGACGTGGACGACAGCGTCAGCGACGCCGACCTCGAGAAGATCGCCGAGAGCCTGCTCGCGAACACGGTGATCGAGGACTGGAAGGTGGTGCGGCTGTGACCGCCCGCATCGGGGTCATCACCTTCCCCGGTTCGCTCGACGACGTCGACGCCGCCCGCGCGGTGCGCCTGGCCCAGGCCGAGCCGGTGAGCCTGTGGCACGCCGACGCCGACCTGAAGGACGTGGACGCCGTGGTCGTGCCCGGCGGCTTCTCCTACGGCGACTATCTGCGGGCGGGTGCGATCGCCCGGTTCGCGCCGGTGATGGGCGAGGTCGTCGCCGCGGCCGCCAAGGGCCTGCCGGTGCTGGGGATCTGCAACGGTTTCCAGGTGCTCTGCGAGGCGGGGCTGCTGCCGGGCGCGCTCACCCGCAACGAGGGTCTGCACTTCATCTGCCGCGACGAGTGGCTCACGGTCGAGCGCACCGACACCGCGTGGACCTCCCGCTACGAGCAGGGCGCGCAGATCCTGATCCCGGTCAAGAACGCCGAGGGCCGCTACCAGGCGTCGCGCCGGGTGCTCGACGAACTCGAGGGCGAGGGCCGGGTGGTGTTCCGTTATGCCGGTGACAACCCCAACGGATCGCAGCGTGGTATCGCCGGGATCTGCTCGGCCGACCGCCGCGTCGTGGGCCTGATGCCGCATCCGGAGCACGCGACCGAGCCGCTGACCGGTCCCAGTGACGACGGGCTGGGGATCTTCCTGTCGGTGCTGGACTCGCTCGTCGCGGCGTAGGGTTCGTTCGGTCGGCCGATTCGGTTGTCGCGGTGCGGGATACGCTCGCCGGGGACTAGTGGACGCTGTCGACGATGTGCAGGTCCACGCCCACGGCGCGGGCGATGCGGGCGTTGAACTGCATGGAGTGATTGCCGCGGAAAGTCCTTCCGCCCGAAGGGGTTTCGAGGGTCACGCCGTTCTCCAGGGCGGCCTGCATCCGGGAGACCTCGAGCGAACCGCAGCTGTGCGCGAGTGACTGCATGGTGTACATCGCCTCGTAGCCGGTGTTGCCGAAGTAGGTGAGCTGCGGGGCGAAGGTGCCGTGCAGGCGGTGGTAGCGGGCCAGCCGGTCCGGATCGCCGCTGCGGTCGTTCGGGAAGAAGCTGGACACGATGTAGAGGTTGTCGTTGGCGGTGGGTCCGGCGGCCAGCAGGACGCCCTCGTCGATGCCGGGGCTGACCCGCACCTGGTGGTCGGCGCGGCCGGTTTGGGCGAACTGTTGGTTGAACCGCACCGCGTCCGTACCCACGAGCAGCAGCACGATGCCGTCGGCGTCGTCGAGGCGGCGGTCGCGCAGGAACGCGCCGAAGTCCTCGGTGCCCAACGGGAAGTACTTCTCCAGCGTGACCGCGCCCTGATGGGCCCGGCGCACGGCCCGGCCGGTGGCCATCGGCCAGATGTAGTCGTTGCCGACGATGGCCCAGCGGCGCACGCCGAACTGCCGTTCCAGCCAGGCCATCGCGGGCAGGATGTGCCCGGCCGGGTTCTCGCCGATCATCAGCACGCCCGGCGGCTCGTTCGGCAGATCCTCGTGGGTGGTCGCGAACAGGTAGGGCACCCGGCCGTCGGCGGCGCGGGCGACCGCGCGGCGCACCGCCGAGATGTGCCAGCCGGTGATCGCGTCGACCATGCCGGTCGCCAGCAGGGCCGAGACCTCCCGGGCCACCTCGCGCGGCGCGCGGCCGCCGTCGACCGTGGTCACGCGCACCTCGCGGCCGAGAATTCCTGTGCCACTGTTGATTTCTCCGACGGCGAGCGCAATTGCGGCCTCGCAGGACGGTGCCACAATTCCCGCCGGGCCCTGGAGCGGAACGATGTTCAAGACTTCGATCACGTCGTCCGGACTCTCGCTGAACGGGAACATTCGGTACCCTCTTCTTGTCCGAGCGAAAATGATGGGCGGGTTAAAATATGTCGACCATTCTAAGCGGCTTTTCCACTTTGCATGGAGCGCTGCGCGCCGCCGAGCGCAGTTGGCTGCGTCACCTCGATGCCGCGTTGTGCGCGAGGCAGCTTTCAGCAGACCAGTGGTCGATGCTGTCCAATTTGTCCGACCAGGCCGGGATCACGATGAGCGAGCTTGCTGCCCGTTCGCAGCTGCCGCCCTCGTCGGCGACCCGCCACGCCGACGCGCTGGCCGAGCGCGGGCTGATCTTCCGGATCGCCGCCGAGGACGACCGTCGTCGCATCCTGATCGGGCTGACCAAGCGCGGCGCCGAGTTGGTCGACTCGGTCCGGGCCGAGGAGCGGCGCGCCGAGGAGGACCTGCGCAAGCGGATCGGGGCGCGCAACCACACCGACCTGATGCGGCTGCTGGAGCTCGTCGCGGAGATGCCGGTGGCCGACTGAGGCCCGGTGGTTGCCAGGTGCTTGCCTTCCGTAACTATTGATCCGGCGCTCTTTCTTGTCGGGGAGTGTAAGAGCTCTGGAACTTATTGCCGAAGTGTGAGTGCGGGTCGGGAATTGTCGGCGCGATTCCCGGGTCGTTAAGCGTTGCCGTCGAAATTCATCCCATGTCCCTTTCCCGAGCCGCCGGAGCGCCGGCCGGGAAAGGGGCGAACGGGACGAGATCGCATTCCCTGAGGCGCATTTCTCGGCATGTTAACGTGCACATTCCTTCCGGGTGGTACCTGTTCCGGTCCGCGGGGTGTCTAGGATCGCCGGTATGCCGGTTTCCACCTCAGCGACGGCGACCGGGCTGTGCGCCTTCGTCGACGCGTCGCCGTCCCCGTTCCATGTCGTGCGTACCGTCGCGGCCGAGTTGGCCGCGGCCGGGTTCACCGAACTGCCCGAGTCGCGGCCGTGGGCCGACGCGGGGGTGGGGCGGTACTTCGTCGTGCGCGGTGGGTCGCTGGTGGCGTGGGCGGGCGCGGCGGCCGACGCGGCGGGGGCGTTCCGGGTGGTGGGGGCGCATACCGACAGTCCGAATCTGCGGGTGAAGCAGCATGTCGATCTCGCGATCGCGGGGTGGCAGATGGTCGCGCTCGAGCCGTACGGCGGGGTGCTGCTCAACTCGTGGCTGGATCGGGAGTTGGGGGTGTCCGGGCGATTGACCGTTCGGTCCGGAAAAGGCATGGGGCACACGCTCGTTCGGATCGATGAGCCGTTGTTGCGGGTGCCGCAGTTGGCGATCCATCTGGCCGAGGATCGGCGCGGGGTCACGCTCGATCCGCAGCGGCATGTGAACGCGGTGTGGGGAGTGGGGGACGAGCCGCGGTCGTTCCTGGACTACGTGGCCGAGCGGGCCGGGGTGGCCGCGGACGACGTGCTGGGCTGGGAGCTCATGACGCACGATCTGTCGCCGAGCCGGTTGGTGGGGCGGGATCTGGATCTGGTGAGCGCGCCGCGGCTGGACAATCAGGGGACGTGTTACGCGGGGCTGCAAGCGTTTCTGGCGGCCGCGGAGAGCGCGGGTGCGGTGACGCCGGTGCTGGCCATGTTCGATCACGAGGAGGTGGGCAGTCAGTCGGAGCGCGGCGCGCAGTCGGATCTGCTGCCCGCGGTGTTGGAGCGGATCGTGTTGGCGCGCGGCGGCGGGCGGTCGGAATACCTTGCGGCGCTTGCCGGTTCGGTGTGCGCGTCCGGTGACATGGCGCACGCGACGCATCCGAACTATCCCGAACGGCACGAGCCCCTGCACCGCATCCGCGTCAACGGCGGCCCGGTCCTCAAGGTCAACCAGAACCTCCGCTACGCCACCGACGCCGTCGGCACCGCCGCCTTCGCCCTGGCCTGCGCCGAGGCCGAGGTCCCGCTGCAACGCTACGTCCACCGCGCCGACCTCCCCTGCGGCAGCACCATCGGCCCCATGACCGCCGCCCGCACCGGCATGCCCACCGTCGACGTCGGCGCCCCCCAACTCGCCATGCACTCCGCCCGAGAACTCATGGGCGCCCACGACATCCCTGCCTACGCCGCCGCCCTGGCCGCCTTCCTCACCCCCTGACCCCCACCCCAGCCGCACCCCTTATTCGAATCCGCACCCCTTTCAGGGCCCTGCAACGGGTGCGGATCCGAATAAAGGGTGCGGCTGGGTTCGCTCAACCACGGAGGTGTACAGCCTCTCTGGGTACGCCAGCTCAGCCGCACCCTTTGTTGGGATCCGCACCCTCTTCGGGGCTGTGGAACGGGTGCGGATCCGAATAAGGGGTGCGGCTGGGTTCGCTCAGCCCTGAGGCCCCAAGCCTCTTGGGGGGTTAAAAGGGGTTGTGGGGGTGGGGGATTGGGGGCGGAGGGCGCCCAGGGTGAGGATGGTGACGGTGGTGAGGACGTAGGAGCTGCCTAGGAGTTGTTGCCACCAGGACCAGGTGAGTTCGGCGTCGTGGTGGTGGGGGAGGAGCCATTGGGGGCCGATGAGGAAGAGGAGGGTCATCGCGATCGTGGCGAGGCGGAGGGTGGGGGTGCGGTGGCCTCGGGTGAGGGCGTCGGCGGTGATCAGGAGGGCGGGGGCGATCCAGACCCAGTGGTGGGACCAGGAGACGGGGGAGACGAGCAGGATGGCGGCGGCGTTGACGATCAGGGCGGCGGGGTGGCGGTCGGCGGCGATGAGGCGGCGCATCCAGACGGCGGCGAGGACCAGGACCGCGAGGGAGGACAGGAGCCAGACGGCTATGGCCGTGGAGTCCGAGACGCCCAGGCGGAAGGCGAAACCCTTCAGCGACTGGTTGCCCGCGAACTGCGGGGGGCCGATGCGACCCGTGTCGAGCATGGTGTGGAACCAGTAGTTCGCCGAGTCGTGCGAGAACAGCAGGAAGCCCAGGGCGATCGCGCCCGCGGCGGAGAGCAGCAGGGTGAGGATGGCCTTGGCGGGCTCGCCGCGCAGGACGGTGCGGTCGCCGCGCAGCAGCGCGCGCCAGTCCAGGCAGAGCAGGAAGTAAAGCAGGTAACCAGCCGGAATCAGCTTGACCGACACCGCGATTCCGATGAGCATGCCGCGCGGCCAGAACGGCTTGCGCACCAACGCGTCCAGGGTGACCGCGGCCATGAGGACCAGATTGATCTGCCCGAAGTTGTAGGTCTGGCGGATCGGCTCGGTCAGGTCGAACAGCGCGATCGCGCCGATCACCAACGCCCACTTGGTGGTTCGATCCAGATTCGGCCGCAGCCGGCTCAGCACCACCCAGAGCGTGAGCCCCAGGCTGGTGATCGAGGTGGCCAGCACCAGCACCTCGGCCCAGTGCAACGGCATGAGGGCCAGCGGCGCGAAGAACAGCGCGGCCAGCGGCGGGTAGGTGAACGGCAGCCCGATCCCGGCCACCTTGGGCATCGGGCCGTAGAGGTCGCCGCCGTCCAGCCAGACCCGGGCGCCGTTGCGGTACACCTGGAGATCGATGTAACCGTGCCATTGCTTGGTCAGCACCGACACGATCGCCGAGGCCACGAACAGCGCCGAGGCAACTATCAGCAAACGTCGTTGGCGCGCCGCCAGATTCGCGGTGGACTGCCGAGCCGAATCCGTCACGGGCAGTTCGTCCGGATCCGCGACCCTGGATCGATCATTCACGCGCTAAGGGTATCGGGTCCGGGGAACGCGCTGGCCGGGGCCGGTCGGCCACCGATTAGACTGCGCCTGTGACAGCCCACGTCGACACCGTCAGCGCCGCCGCAGCAACTCCCGATACCGCCCAGCCCTACAAGGAACTCGGTCTCAAGGACGACGAATACGCCCGCATCCGGGAGATTCTCGGCCGCCGGCCCACCGACGCCGAGCTGGCGATGTACTCGGTGATGTGGAGCGAGCACTGCTCCTACAAGTCCTCCAAGGTGCACCTGCGCTACTTCGGCCAGACCACCACCGACGAGATGCGGCGGTCCATGCTGGCCGGGATCGGCGAGAACGCGGGCGTGGTCGACATCGGCGGCGGCTGGGCCGTGACGTTCAAGGTGGAGAGCCACAACCACCCGTCCTACGTGGAGCCCTATCAGGGGGCGGCGACCGGTGTGGGCGGCATCGTGCGCGACATCATGGCCATGGGCGCGCGGCCGATCGCGGTGATGGATCAGCTGCGGTTCGGCGCGGTCGACCACCCCGACACCCGCCGCGTCGTGGACGGCGTGGTGCGCGGCGTGGGCGGCTACGGGAATTCGCTCGGTCTGCCGAATGTGGGCGGCGAGACCGTATTCGACCCGTCCTATCAGGGCAACCCGCTGGTGAACGCGCTGTGCGCCGGGGTGATGCGGGTCGAGGATCTGCATCTGGCATTCGCGTCGGGCGCGGGCAACAAGATCGTGCTGTTCGGCGCGCGCACCGGTCTCGACGGCATCGGCGGGGTGTCGGTGCTGGCGTCGGACACCTTCTCCGGCGACGAGTCCGGCACCGGCCGCAAGAAGCTGCCGAGCGTGCAGGTGGGCGATCCGTTCGCGGAGAAGGTGCTCATCGAATGCTGTCTGGAGCTGTACCACGCCGGGCTCGTGGTCGGCATCCAGGATCTCGGCGGGGCCGGATTGGCCTGCGCCACTTCCGAACTCGCGGCAGCGGGCGACGGCGGGATGCGCGTGGAACTCGACCGGGTGCCGCTGCGCGCGGCCGATATGACGCCCGCGGAGATCCTGTCGAGCGAATCGCAGGAGCGCATGTGCGCGGTCGTCACCCCGGACAATGTGGACGCGTTCATGGCGGTCTGCGCGAAGTGGGACGTGCTGGCCACCGTCATCGGCGAGGTCACCGAGGGCGATCGGCTCGTGATCACCTGGCACGGCGAGACCGTGCTCGACGTGCCGCCGCGCACGGTGGCCCACGAGGGCCCGGTCTACGAGCGCCCGGTCGAGCGGCCCGCCGAACAGGACGCGTTGATCGCCGACACCCCGGACGCCCTGGCCCGCCCGTCGACCGCCGACGAACTGCGGGAAACCCTGCTGACCATGGTGTCCAGCCCGCAGCTGTGCAGCCGCCGCTGGATCACCGAGCAGTACGACCGGTACGTGCGCGGCAACACCGTGCTGGCCGAGAACGCCGACGCCGGGGTGGTCCGCATCGACGAGGAGTCCGGCCGCGGCATCGCGCTGGCCACCGACGCCTCGGGCCGCTACACCAAACTCGATCCGTACGCGGGCGCGCAGCTGGCGCTGGCCGAGGCGTACCGCAATGTCGCGACCACGGGCGCGACGCCCAAGGCCGTCACCAACTGCCTCAACTTCGGCTCCCCCGAGGATCCGGGCGTGATGTGGCAGTTCCAGCAGGCCGTGCGCGGGCTCGCGGACGGCTGTGTGGCCCTGGGCATTCCGGTGACCGGCGGCAATGTCAGCTTCTACAACCAGACCGGGCAGACGGCCATCCTGCCGACGCCGGTGGTCGGCGTGCTCGGCGTCATCGACGACGTGCACCGGCGCATCCCGACCGGATTCGGCACCGAACCGGGCGAGACGCTCATCCTGCTCGGCGAGACCCGCGACGAGTTCGGCGGTTCGATCTGGGCGCAGGTCGTCCACGATCACCTCGGCGGCGTGCCGCCGCGCGTCGACCTGGCCCGCGAACGGCTGCTGGCCGAGGTGCTGACCGCGGGCTCGCGCGACGGAATGATCAGTGCCGCACACGATCTCAGCGAGGGCGGGCTGGCGCAGGCGGTCGTGGAGGCGGCGCTGGCGGGCGAGACCGGATGCCGGGTACTGCTTCCCGAGGGCGCCGACCCGTTCGTGACGCTGTTCTCCGAATCGGCCGGGCGGGTGCTGGTCGCGGTGCCGCGGTCGGAGGAGACCCGCTTCACCAAGATGTGCACCGCGCGGGAGCTGCCGTGGACGCGCATCGGCGTGGTGGATCAGGGTTCGGATTCGGTCGAGGTGCAGGGGCAGTTCTCGATCACCCTGGCCGAACTGCGCGAGGCGCACGAGGGCACGCTGCCGCGGCTGTTCGGGCACGCGCAGTAGCGCTCCTCACGCCGTGACATCCCCGGGTTGGCGGCTCCCGCCCCGCATACTTGACGGATGCTCGACACCGCCGACACCCTGACGACGCTGCGTGCCCGCGGCGCCGTCGTGGCCCGGCGCGGCGCGCTGCTGGCGCGGCGGGTCGAGAAGGACGTCATCGGCCTGAACTATGTCGGCTTGGTGGTGGCGACGTTGTTCTTCGCGTGGTCGGTGACACCGTCGCTGCTGCCGCGCGACTGGTTGTTCCAGGGGCTGATCAGCGGTCTCAACGCCGCGATCGGGTACGGCGTGGGGTGTGTCCTGGAATGGCTGTTCCGCAAGTGGGTGCGGCCGCACATCCCGCTGGCCGCGCCCGCGCTGCGCTGGCGGTACCTGATCAAGGTGGCCGTGCTGGCGCTGTGCGTGCTGGCGGCGATCCGGATGCTGGTGCTGTCGGCGGACTGGCAGCGGCAGATCTACGCGCTGATGGATATGGAGGGCACGACCCGGGCGGCGTATCTGCGCACGGGCGCGCTGAGCCTGGCGGTCGGGGCGATCGCGGTGGCGGTGTATCGGACCGTGCGGGAGACCGTGCGGTTCCTGGCACGGCAGCTCAGCCGGTGGGTGCGGATTCCGCCGCGGTTCGCGCCGACCGTGGGGGCGATCGTGCTGGTCGTGCTGGTGGTGACGTTGTTCAACGGCGTGGCGACGCGGGCGTTCTTCGCGGTGGCCAACTCCGCGTTCAGCGTCCGCAACGACAAGATGACGCCGTACGCGGTGCAGCCGGTGAAGGCCGAAAGGTCCGGCAGCGCGGCGTCTTTCGCGAAATGGGACACGCTCGGTTCGGAGGGACGCTGGTTCGTCTCGCACGGACCCGACGCCTTCCGGATCGGCGCGGTCTCGGGAACGCCCGCGCGCGAGCCGATTCGGGTGTACGTGGGGCTGGATTCGGCGAAAGACGATGTGACGCAGGAGGATCTGGCGGTCGCCGAACTCGAGCGGACGCACGCCTTCGACCGCAAGGTGCTGGCCGTGGTGACCACCACCGGAACCGGGTGGGTCAACTCCGAGACCGCCGATTCGCTCGAGTACCTGTACCACGGCGATACCGCGATCGTGGCCTCGCAGTACTCGTATCTGCCCAGCGTGCTGTCGTTCCTGGCAGACCGGCAGAAGGTGGCCGCGGCGGGGAAGAAGATGTTCGACGCCATCTACGCCGCCTGGTCGCGCAGACCGCCGGAGGCCCGGCCGAAGCTGCTGGTGTACGGGGAGAGCCTGGGCTCGCAGGGGTCGGAGGCGGCCTTCGACGGGCTGGCGGATCTGCGGAGCAAGGTGGACGGGGCGTTGTGGGTCGGGCCGCCGAACTCGAATCGGCTGTGGGAGCAGTTCGTCTCGCGCCGCGATCCCGGCACGCGCGAGGTCGAACCCGTGTACGCCGACGGGCTGGTGGTCCGATTCGCCTCCACCGCAACGGATCTGGACAAGCCGTCGGCGGATTGGCGGCGGCCGCGCATCGCCTACCTCCAGCACGCCTCCGATCCGATCGTGTGGTGGTCGCCCAATCTGATCTTCTCGCAACCGGATTGGCTGTCCGAGCCGCGCGGGTCGGATGTGTCGACCCAGATGCGGTGGTGGCCGTTCGTGACGTTCTGGCAGGTCGCCGCGGATCTCACCAATGCCCAGGCCGTCAGCGCCGGACACGGCCACAGCTACGGCACGCTGGTGCTGGACGGCTGGGCCGCGATCGCCCCGCCGCCGGACCTCACGCCCGAGAAGGTCGAGGCCATCCGCGCCCAGGTCGAACTGTCGGCCGCCTACGAACGGGCCACCAAATGAATTCGCGTTGCGAGACGAAAGTCGTTGCGGCCCCGCGGTTCACCCCTGCCGAACAGGACCGTCCGCCGCGCCCTGCGGCAGGCGACCATACCGCGCCGCGGAGGATGGGCGGGTGACCGGCGTCTCGAGGACGGGCGGGAGGGCGACCGGCGGCCCGATCGCGCGCCGGTTGCCGCGGGCCGTCGGCGCGGTGGGTGCCGCGCTGCTGTGGCACAACGTGCTGCTGCCGCGCCTGAACGCGGGCATTCGCGTGCGGACCGCGGCCAGCGCGGCCTTCGCCACCGGCTACGCTCGCGCGTTCGGCACGGGCGTCCGGCTGGGCCGACCGGCCCGGCATCCGCTCGCGACCTTCGGACCCCCGGCCGTCGTGGTCGCCGGATACGGTGTGGCGCTCGCGGTTCCGGCCTTGCGGGCACGGCTGGCCGGATTCGCCTCCCGAGCGCCCGAGGTCTCCCGCGCCGAATGGGTGGCCGTGCACATTCCGCTGGGCACCGTCTACAGCGAGGAGCTGATCTTCCGCGGCACCCTGGATCCGCTGCTCGACGAGCTGGCCGGTCCTCGCCTCGGATTATGGCTCGGCGCAACGACTTTCGGACTCTGGCACGTCGCCCCCGCCCGCGCGGCCGGAGACAGCGTGCCCGCCTCGGTCCTCGGCACCGGACTGTCCGGCCTGCTCTTCGGCTGGCTCGCCCGACGCACCGGCGGCATCCTCGCCCCGGCACTGCTGCACCTGGCCGTCAACGGGGGCGGTGCGCTCGCCCCCGCCCTGGCCGCGCCCCAGGGCCACCTGCCGAGAACGTAGCGTCGGGTGAACGTCTTCGGGCTGGTCGAGAGGTCGGGATCGGGGCGGCGATAGTCTCGGGGCGTGGCTCGACGACCGGATGTGGATCCCGCCGCGGTGCGCGAGTCGCTCGCGGTGGTGGGGGATTGGTTGCGTGACGAGGGTGCGCCCGCGCCCGCGCGCCCGGAACTCGCGGCGGCCGTGCGGAATTCGGCGCGGGCGCTGGCGGGGAACGCGCCGGGGCATTCGGTGGAGGTGCGGGTGCCGCCGTTCGTGGCGGTGCAGTGCATCGAGGGGCCGCGGCATACGCGGGGGACGCCGCCGAATGTGGTGGAGACCGATCCGCGGACCTGGTTGTTGCTGGTGACGGGGCTGGCGGAGTTCACCGAGGCGGTCGAATCGGGGGCGGTGAGCGCGTCGGGGACCCGGGCCGCGGAGCTGGCCCGGTGGTTGCCCCTCGTGCGGTTGTGATCGGGTTCAGGCGGCGGGGCGGCGTTGCAGGCCCTTGCGGTCGTAGAAGCGCGTGATCACCAGGCCCAGGACGACGCCGATGGCCAAGCCCAGCACGGTCATCCAGATGCCGCGGGTGGCGCCCGCCGCGCCGCTGCCGCCGAAGTAGAGGATCGACCGGACGCCGAGGAACACCTGGTGCATCGGCTCGAAGTTGGCCAGCCAGCCGAAGTACTTCGGCGTCGCCTCGATCGGCACGGTGCCGCCCGAGGACGGCAGGCCCAGGATGATGAACACGATCAGGTTCACGATCAGCCCGGCCGTGCCGATGGCCGCGAGCACCGAGGTACAGGTGAAGCCGACCGCGAGGATCACGAACGCCCCGTACAGGTACAACGCCAGCGGCTTCTCGATCGGCATGCCGAGTGCCTTGCCGATGCCCAGGAACGCCCCCGACACGAGCGCGGACATCACCGCCACCGCCGCCCACTTGATGAGCAGCGTGCGCACCCGCGAGATCGGCGTGCGCGGATAGTGCACGTACCACGGCCCCCACTCGGTCGGCAGATAGCCGAGCGCCGAGTCGATGAGCTGATGGATGATCATCGCGCCGACCATGCCGACCAGCAGCAGCAACAGGCTGTAGAAGAACGCGGTCAGCCCCTCACCCGAACCGCCCGGCAGCGGCCGGTACTGCTCGATCGTCACATCGATCGGATGGGCCAGCGTGATCCGGGCGGCCCCGGACAGCTCCGGCGCGGGCGCGCCGCCCGGCGTCGCCTTCAATTGCGCCGCAACCTGTTCGGTGAGCTGCTTGCCGACCTGCGCGTCGACCTGGGTGAGCGCCTCGTCGCCGAAGCGTTGCAGGATGGCCGTCGCGAACGCGCCCATCCGCGGATTGGTCTGCAGGGTGATGATGGGCCGTTCGATATCGCCCGCGACCACGCTGCCCACGCCGAGATTGCCCAGCCGCTTGGAGAAGTCGCCCGGAATGACGATCGCCCCGTAGATCTGGCCCGACTGCATCTGCAACTGCGCCTCGTTCAGGCCGAGCACCCGCAGATCGATCTTGTCGGCGGGCACCGCCTGCCGCAGCCCGTCGACGACCTGCTTGCCGAAGTCGACCTCGCGCTGCTGCCCGTTCATGTCGAGCTTGTCGCCCACATCGAGATCGACCAGTGCGACGGGGAAGTCGTGCAGATTCTTCTCCGGGTCCACGACGTAGTCGAGATACATCACGCCCAGCAGCGAGGCGAGCAGCGTCACCACGATGATCGGGAAGGTCCAGCGGATCGGGGTCAGACGCCGGGGAGTCGAACCGGCATCCGCGCTCTCGGTGGTCGGCACGGTCGCACCGTAGCAGCAAACGGTCTGCCATCCGGATGATCCCGCCGGAGGTTTCCGCCGGGTGACCCGTAGAATGATCGTTGCCCCCAGCCCGCCGAACAGGGAGCAAACGGTGACCAACGCCGATCTGTCGGTCCGAAGCCCCAACCTGCTGCTTTCCGAGCCCGCGTGCCCGCCGCACCCGGCCCCGGATCAGGACGAGAACGAACCCCGCGAGGAGTGCGGGGTGTTCGGTGTCTGGGCTCCGGGCGAGGATGTGGCCAAGCTCACCTACTACGGTTTGTACGCGTTGCAGCACCGCGGCCAGGAGGCCGCGGGCATCGCCGTCGCCGACGGTCAGCAGGTGCTGGTGTTCAAGGATCTGGGCCTGGTGAGCCAGGTCTTCGACGAGCAGACGCTGGCGGCCATGCCCGGCCACGTCGCCATCGGGCACTGCCGGTACTCCACCACCGGATCCACCACCTGGGAGAACGCCCAGCCGATCTTCCGCACCACCGCGGTCGGCACCGGAATCGCGTTGGGCCACAACGGAAATCTGGTCAACACCGCCGAATTGGCCGCGCGCGCACGGCAATCCCGGCTGCTGTCCAACCGGCTGCCGGACGGCTCGATCGCCGCCACCTCCGACTCGGACGTGATGACCGCGCTGCTGGCGCACGCCGCCACCGACAAGAGCATCGAGCAGGCCGCGATGGAACTGCTGCCGACCCTGCGCGGCGCGTTCTGCCTGACCTTCATGGACGAGCACACCCTCTACGCCGCGCGCGATCCGCACGGCGTGCGGCCGCTGTGCCTGGGCCGGCTCGACCGTGGCTGGGTGGTTGCCAGCGAGACCGCGGCGCTCGACATCGTCGGCGCCTCGTTCGTCCGCGAGATCGAGCCCGGCGAACTGCTGGCGATCGACGCCGACGGGGTGCGCTCGCTGCGCTTCGCCGCGCCCGAACCCAAGGGCTGCGTCTTCGAGTACGTCTATCTCGCCCGCCCCGACAGCACCATCTCCGGCCGTTCGGTGCACGCCACCCGCGTGGACATCGGCCGCCGCCTGGCGCAGGAGCATCCGGTCGAGGCCGATCTGGTCATCCCGGTGCCGGAGTCGGGCACCCCGGCCGCGGTCGGCTACGCCCAGGGCTCGGGCGTCCCCTACGGGCAGGGCCTGATGAAGAACGCCTATGTCGGGCGCACCTTCATCCAGCCCAGCCAGACCATCCGGCAGCTGGGCATCCGCCTCAAGCTGAACCCGCTGCGCGAGGTGATCCGCGGCAAACGCCTGATCGTCGTGGACGATTCGATCGTGCGCGGCAACACCCAGCGCGCGCTCATCCGGATGTTGCGCGAGGCGGGCGCGCTGGAGATCCACGTGCGCATCGCCTCCCCGCCGGTGAAGTGGCCGTGCTTCTACGGCATCGACTTCGCCTCGCGCGCGGAGCTGATCGCCAACGGCGCGGGCACCGAGGACTCGCTCGAGGAGATGGTCGAGAACGTGCGCCGCTCGATCGGCGCGGACTCGCTCGGCTACATCTCGCGCGAGGGCATGATCGCCGCGACCGAACAGCCCGCCTCCCGGCTGTGTTCGGCCTGCTTCGACGGCGACTACCCGATTCCGCTGCCCACCGAGGCGGCCATCGGCAAGAATGTCCTCGAGGGAATGCTCAGCGGCAAGTCGGAGTCGGAACTGTTGGGCGACAACGCCAACGCGAGCGCGCTCAGCCGTCCCTGAACCCTCTTCCTGGGCGTTTGACCAGGCTCTGAAACTAATTGTTGCGAAACGCAACATATCCGCAACGCCGTGGCGGTACTGTCCCCGCCATATCGAAGTTCACCGCTGACGCGTGCGGCCCGCGATCCGGGCCGCGCGCGTCGCGATGCGAGAAGTTGGGACAGTCATGCGAAGCAAATGCCTTGCGTTGGTAGGGGTTGCGAGTCTCACCCTGGTGGCGTTGACGGGATGCGGTTCCGGGCGCACTGGGGACGGCGGCGACAAGGGACTGGTCATCGGGACGACCGACAAGATCTTCTCCCTGGATCCCGCCGCCGCGTACGACCAGGGTTCGTATGTGCCGGAGACGCAGGTCTACCAGCATCTGATGAACTTCGCCCCCGGTGACACCACGCCCAAGCCCGATGCCGCCGACAAGTGCGAGTTCACCACGCCGACCGTCTACACCTGCACGCTGAAGCCGGGGCTGAAGTTCGCCAACGGCGATCCGCTCACCGCGCGCAGCGTCAAGTTCTCCTTCGACCGGATGTTGAAGATCAACGATCCCAACGGCCCGGCCGCGCTGCTCGGCAATCTGGACAAGACCGACATCGTGAACGACAGCACGGTGGCCTTCACCCTCAAGGCCGCCAACGATCAGACCTTCCCCGCGATCCTGCCCACCCAGGCCGGGCCCATCGTGGACGAGAAGGTCTTCCCCGCCGACAAGATCATGGACGACACCGCGATCGTGGCGGGCAAGCCGTTCTCCGGGCCGTACACCATCTCGAGTTACGACAAGAACAAACTCGTTCAGTACCAGGCGAATCCGGACTACAACGGGCTGCTCGGCAAGCCGAAGACGAGCACCGTGACGGCCAACTACTACGCGTCCAGCGACAACCTCAAGCTGGACATCCAGAACGGCACCATCGATGTCGCCTACCGCAGCCTGACCCCGACCGATATGGAGTCGCTGCGCAACAGCGACAAGGTCACCATCCACGAGGGCCTCGGCGGCGAGCTGCGCTACATCGTGTTCAACTTCAACACCATGCCGGGCAACACCCCCGAGCAGAAGCTGGCCGTCCGCAAGGCCATGGCGTCGAGCGTCGATCGCGACGCGCTGTCCACCCAGGTGTACAAGAACACCTACACCCCCGCGTATTCCTTTGTGCCGCAGGGTTTCCCGGGCGCGACCGAAGCGTTCAAGGATCTCTACGGGGCCAAGCCCGACAAGGCGAAGGCCGCCAAGTTCCTCGCCGACGCGGGCGTGGCGACGCCGGTGCAGATCAACCTCCAGTACAACCCGGATCACTACGGCTCCTCCAGCTCCGAGGAGTACGCGGCGGTGAAGACCCAGCTCGAGGCGACCGGGCTGTTCAAGATCAACTTGCAGTCCACCGAGTGGGTGTCCTACCAGAAGGAACGCGCCCGCGACGGTTATCCGGTGTTCCAGATGGGCTGGTTCCCGGACTACCCGGATTCCGACGACTACCTGACCCCGTTCTTCGCGCCGAACAACTTCCTGCAGAACCACTTCGAGGATCCCGCGATCACCGCCGCGCTCGCCGCCGAGGTGACTCAGCCGGACAAGGACAAGCGGGTCGCGCAGATCCAGCAGATCCAGCGGGACCTGGCCGAGAAGCACATTCCGACGCTGCCGCTGCTGTCGGGTAAGCAGATCGCGGTCGCGACCAAGAGCGTGCAGGGCGTCGACTCGACCCTCGATCCGTCGACCAAGTTCCGCTACGGCGTGCTGAGCAAGTGAGTACGGCGGCGGTCGAGCAGGAGCCGCCCACCCCGGCTCCCGCTCCACGGAAAGGTTTGGCGCGCAATGGTTCCCGCTACGGCGCCCTGGTCCGATACCTGGGCGTGCGGCTGCTGCTGATCGTGCCGACGGCGTGGATCCTGGTGACGATCGTGTTCTTCCTGATGCGGGTGGTGGGCGATCCCATCAGCGCCGCGCTGGGCGGGCGGCTGCCACCGGATCAGATCGAGGCCCGCAAGGAGGCGGCCGGATTCAACCGGCCCATCCTGAGCCAGTACTGGGACTACATCTCGGGGCTGGCGCGCGGGGATTTCGGTCGCTCCCAGGACAATCGGGCCCTCGGCGACATCATCGTCAGCTACGGCGCGGCCACGCTGGAGCTGGTGGTGTGGGGGCTGCTGGTGGCCTTCCTCGTCGGGGTGCCGCTGGGCCGGTACGCGGCCCGGCGGCGGGACAAGGCCGCCGACGTGGGGCTGCGGCTGTTCGCGATCCTGGTGTACGCGGCGCCCGTGTTCTTCGTGGGGTTGCTGCTCAAGCTGGTTTTCGCGGTGCAACTGGGCTGGCTGCCGGTGGCCGGGCGGGCCAGCACCGGTGTGGAGTTGGCGTTGCAGCACGTCTCGCCCAAGACCAACATCCTGGTGATCGACGCGATCCTCTACGGCGACGGCGGCTACCTGTGGGACGTGGTGAAACACGCGATCCTGCCCGCCGTCGCGCTGGGCCTGCTGACCGCGGGGGTGTTCCTGCGGCTGGTGCGGATCAATCTGATCCAGACCCTGCGCAGCGATTTCGTCGACGCCGCGCGGGCCCGCGGGCTGAGCGAGCGAATCGTGGTGGGGCGGCACGCCTTTCGCAACGCGATGATTCCGATCGTGACCGTGATGGGGATGCAGATCGCGATGATGCTGGGCGGCGCGGTGCTGACCGAGATCACCTTCGAGTGGAAGGGTCTGGGGTATCAGCTCGCGCAGTATCTCCAGGCCCGCGACTTCGTCGCGGTGCAGGGGATCGTGGCGTTCCTCGCGCTGGTGGTCGCGGTCATGAGTTTCGTGGTGGACGTGCTGGTGGCGCTGATCGATCCGCGGGTGAGGTTCTGATGACCGCCCCCGAACTGATCGCCGCCGAACCGGCGCTCGTCCCGACGGTGCCGCGCCGGGGTCTGCCGGGCCTGCGGCTGTTCACCATGACCTCCGGATTGCAGCGGGCCACGCTGATCTTCGGGCTCGGGCTGGTCGGGTTGTTCGTGCTCGTGGCGGTGTTCGCGCCGCTGATCGCGCCGTACGACTTCGCCCAGATCTCCGATCACGGAACGGATTTCGCGCGGCAGCAGGCGCCCTCGGCGCAGCACTGGTTCGGCACCTCGGTGCGCGGGGAGGACGTGTTCTCCCGCGTGGTGTACGGGGCGCGAACGGCGTTGTGGGTCATCGCGATATCGCTGGTGCTGTCGCTGATCGTCGGCGTGCCGCTGGGTCTGCTGTCCGGCTACGTCGGGCGCTGGGTGGACCGGGTGCTGGTGTTGTTCATGGACGCCATGTACGCCTTCCCGACGCTGTTGCTGGCCATCGTGGTCTCGATCGTGGTGGCGGGCGGGCAGTCGTCGAGTTTCGGCGGGGTGCTGTCGGCGGCCGTGGCGATCACGGTCATCTATGTGCCGCAGTACTTCCGGGTGGTGCGCAACGCGACGGTCGCGGTGAAGACCGAACCGTACGTCGACGCCGCGCGGGTCACCGGGGCGCCGATCGGGCGAATCCTGTTCCGGCACATCTTCCCCAACGTCACCCAGTCGCTGCCGGTGATCATCACCCTCAACGGCTCGGAGGCGATCCTGACGCTGGCGGCCCTGGGGTTCCTCGGCTACGGCATCGAGCCCACCCAGGCGTCGGAGTGGGGATACGACCTGAACAAGGCGCTGGCCGACGTGTCGAACGGGATCTGGTGGACCGGGGTGTTCCCGGGCGTGGCCATCGTGCTCGTGGTGCTGGGCATGACGCTGGTCGGGGAGAGCCTCAACGAGGTGCTCAATCCGCTGCTGCGCACCCGCCGCGGGGTCGCCGCGCCCGCCGCCGAGGAGGGTTCGGATGACTGAAACCGTTGCGCCGCAGCGGGATCCGGCGCTGACCGTGCGGTCGCTGTCGGTGACGTTCGCGACCGACGCCGGGGCCGTGCACGCGGTCTCCGACGTGTCCTACGAGGTCTTCCCCGGCGAGGTGCTGGCCGTGGTCGGCGAGTCCGGCTCGGGGAAGTCGGTCAGCTCGCGCACGGCGCTGGGCCTGCTGCCCGAGACGGCGCGGGTGCGCGGGCTGGTGACGGTCGGCTCCGACACCATCACCTCGATGTCGGACAAGCAGCTGACCGCCCTGCGCGGCGGCGCGATCTCGATGGTGTTCCAGGAGCCGGGCGCGGCGCTGGATCCGCTGTTCACCGTCGGCTTCCAGATCGGCGAGGCGCTGCGGGCGCATCGCGAGCTGAGCCGGTCCGCGGCCAAGGCGCGGGCGGTGGAGTTGCTGCGGCTGGTCGGGCTGCCCGATCCGGAGCAGCGGGTGGACTTCTACCCGCATCAGCTGTCGGGCGGGCAGAAGCAGCGCGTCATGATCGCCATCGCCATCGCGTGCGAGCCGAAGGTGATCATCGCCGACGAGCCGACGACCGCCCTGGACGTGACCGTGCAGGCCGAGATCCTGGAACTGCTGCGGGATCTGCGCGACCGACTGGGCGCGGCCATCGTGCTCATCACCCACAACATGGGCGTGGTCGCCGACCTCGCCGATCGGGTGGTCGTGATGCGCGCCGGGCGGGTGGTCGAAACCGCCTCGGTGGACGACCTTTTCGCGCATCCGGCCGAGCAGTAC
Source organism: Nocardia sp. NPDC003482 (assembly GCF_053588115.1). NCBI lineage: Bacteria > Bacillati > Actinomycetota > Actinomycetes > Mycobacteriales > Nocardiaceae > Nocardia > Nocardia sp. NPDC003482. The sequence goes on along the minus strand of NZ_JBSFPI010000033.1, from coordinate 34,037 downwards.
ACCCGCGATCTGCTGGCCGCGGTGCCGCATCTGGGGGCGGGGCTGCGCCCGACCGACGGACCGATGTCTCCCGTCGCGCCCCAACCGGAGACGGGGATCTCCGCGATCACGGCCGAACGGCCCGCCGCCGAGAATCCGGCGGTGACCCCGGACGCCGAGGTGGTGCTCGCGGTCTCGGATCTGGTGGTCGAGTTCCCGGGTGCGCTGGGGCGGGCGGCCTTCCGGGCCGTCGACGGGGTCGACCTCGAGATCCGGCGCGGCGAAACCCTCGGTCTGGTGGGCGAATCCGGATCGGGCAAGTCCACGATCGGGCGCTGCGTGGCCGGTTTGCAACGCGCGTCCGCCGGGCGGATCACCGTGCTCGGGCAGGAGTTGACCGGGCTGTCGGAGCGCCGGTTGCGGCCGGTGCGCCGACGGCTCGGCGTCGTGTTCCAGGATCCGGCGACCTCGCTCAATCCGCGAATGACCGTGGGGCAGTGCGTGGCCGAGCCGCTGCTGGTGCATCGCACCGCCAAGGGCGCGGAGCTGCGCGGCCGGGTGCGGCGGCTGCTCGACGACGTGCAACTGCCCGCGGGCTCGGAAAACCGCTACCCGCACGAACTTTCGGGCGGGCAGCGGCAGCGGGCGAGCCTGGCGCGGGCGCTGATCCTGGATCCCGATCTGCTGATCGCGGACGAGCCGACCAGCGCCCTGGACGTCTCGGTGCAGGCGACGGTGCTCGAGCTGTTCGCGCGGTTGCAGCGGGAACACGGGTGGGCGTGCCTGTTCATCAGTCACGATCTGGCCGTGGTGGATCAGCTGGCCGGGCGGATCGCGGTGCTGCGCAACGGTTCCGTGGTCGAGCAGGGCACCCGCGACGAGATCCTGCGCAACCCGACCGAGGAGTACACGCAGCGGCTCGTGGCGGCGGTCCCCGTGCCCGATCCGGTGGAACAGCGGCGGCGCCGGGCGGCCACGGCCGCCATGTTCGCGAGCGACCACAGCGGGTAACCTGCCCGCAGACCTCCGCCGCCGTCATGGCGGGGGACCGAACCGGTTGTGCCGCCGGGGAGTTCGCCCCGAACGAACTTCCCGGTGTGCCCGGCACGACCGGTCCCGGGGAACACCCGGTCCGACGGCCGGTGCCGGACGCCGTCGACCGGGTGTTCGCCGTATCCGGGTCAGCTCCGCAGCACGCCGCTCAGCAGCAGCAACACCGATTGCTCGGTCTGGAGCGCGGCGGTCTCGGGATCCTCGGCGTGGGCGATGATCATGCCCGCCTCGGTGACCGCGCTGAGAATGAGCTGCGCCAGCACCCGGACCGGGGCGTGCGCGATCAGGCCCGCCCGGTCGGCCTCCTCGAGCATTCCGGTGATCAGGCCGAGGCCGTGGCGGCTCTCGAGTTCGCGCCAGCCCTGCCAGCCGAGCACGGCCGGGCCGTCGGACAGGGCGATGCGCAGCGTCTCCGGGCGGCGGCACAGGGTCAGGAAGGCGCGCAGCCCCGCGGCCATCGCGGCCCGCAGATCGGCCGGATCGGGCAATTCGGCCACCGCCCTGGTGATCTCGGCGGTGTTGTCGGCCTCGAGCTGTTCGAGCACGGCCACGAACAGGCCGCGTTTGTCGCCGTAGTGATGTTGCAGCGCGCCCCGGGTGACCCCGGCCGCGGCGACGATCTCCGCGGCCGACACCCCGGCGTACCCGCGTTCGGCGAACAACCGGCGACCGGCCTGCTCGAGGGCGGCGCGGGTGGCGCGGGAACGGTCCTCCTGACTACGTCGCGGCATGCAGCCGAGTGAACTCCACGATCAACTCGGTGAGCAACTCCGGCTGGTCCTCGGCGATGAAGGTGTAGGAATCATCGATCAACCGCAGTTCGGCGCGGGGCAGATCGGCGGCCAGCCGTTCGGCGAACGAGACCTTGAACGCCTTGTCCTCGCGCGCCCACGCCAGCAGCACCGGCAGGTCCAGGGTGGGGAATTGCTCGGCGGCGGCGAGGGTGTAGCGCTTGTGGATCCCGCGCAGGAACCGGCGCAGATCCGCGCGGATCGCGGCGGACTCGCGGCTGGGCCGCAGATAGGAGTCGACGATCTCCGGGGCGACGGGACGCTTTGCCACCAGGCCGAATCCGAGCGGCGAGCGTTGCAGCGCCCGCAGCCGCATCGCGACGGTGGCGAGGGTGACCACGCCCGGCACGGCCGCGAGCAGCGGCAGCGGCTTGAACGGCATGGGCAGGAACTCGTCGTAGGCGTCGCAATTGGTGAGCACCACGCGGCCGACGCGAGTTCGGTTGCGGGTCAGCATGATCTGCGTGATCGCGCCGCCGGTGTCGTTGGCGACGAGGGTGACCTCGCGCAGATCGAGCCGCTCCAGGAACGCGGCGAGCAGATCCGCGGCCCCGGTCGGGGTGAGATCGGCGTCCGGCACCGGGATCGAATGCGAGCCGAACGGCAGATCCGGGGCGAGACAGCGATGGCCCGCCGCGGCCACGCCGGGCACCACCTTGCGCCACAGATCGGCGTTGACCAGCAGGCCGTGCACGAAGACGACCGGTGCGCCGGAACCGGTCTCGTGATAGTTGACGCGGCCGCCGGGCAGCTCCACCTGGTGGGCCGGGCCGAGTTCGGGGCTGATTCCCATGACTGCCTCCGGGAATTGGGGGGTGGGGACGGGCTCAGACTCACATACATTCCGAATGTATGTCAACCGTTTTCGTTCGCCGGGCTGGACAGGTGCAGTCTCGTTATCCGTCTCCGGTAGCGTGATCAGGCATCTATCCGCCGATTCGGTTTGGAGCTTTCCCCGAAAATGACTGAGCAGACCCCGAGTGTGGACAGCCCGGTTGGTGGCGCCTCGTACGCCGCGGCCGGCGTGGATATCGAGGCCGGCGACCGCGCGGTCGAGCTGTTCGCGCCCCTGGCGCGCAAGGCCACCCGGCCCGAGGTGCAGGGCGGACTCGGCGGATTCGCCGGACTGTTCGCGCTCAAGGGTGGCTATCGCGAACCGCTGCTGGCCGCCTCGACCGACGGGGTCGGCACCAAGATCGCGGTCGCGCAGGCGATGGACAAGCACGACACGGTCGGCCTGGATCTGGTCGCCATGGTCGTCGACGATCTCGTGGTCTGCGGCGCGGAACCGCTGTTCCTCCAGGACTACATCGCGGTCGGCAAGGTCGTGCCCGAGCGCGTCGCGCAGATCGTGGCCGGAATCGCCGAGGGCTGTGTGCAGGCGGGGTGCGCGCTGCTCGGCGGCGAGACGGCCGAACATCCGGGGCTGATGGGCGCCGACGACTACGACATCTCCGCGACCGGGGTGGGCGTGGTCGAGGCCGACGCCGTGCTCGGACCCGATCGGGTGCGGCCGGGCGACGTGGTGATCGCCATGGGTTCGTCCGGGCTGCACTCCAACGGTTACAGCCTGGCCCGCAGGGTGTTGCTGGAGATCGATCGGATGTCGCTCGCCGGGCACGTCGAGGAGTTCGGCCGCACGCTCGGCGAGGAACTGCTCGAACCCACCCGGATCTACGCCAAGGACTGCCTGGCCCTGGTCGCGGAGACCGATGTGCGGACCTTCGCCCATGTCACCGGCGGCGGGCTGGCCGCCAACCTGGCCCGGGTGCTGCCCGCCGGGCTGGTCGCCGAACTGGATCGCGGCACCTGGAATCCCGCGCCGGTGTTCAAGATGATCGCGCAGCGCGGCCGGGTGGACCGGGCCGAGATGGAGAAGACCTTCAACATGGGCGTCGGCATGGTGGCCGTGGTCGCGCCGGAGGATTCCGATCGCGCCCTCGCGGTGCTGACCGCGCGGCACATCGAATGCTGGACCCTCGGCACGGTGAAGAAGTCGCGGGACGCCGACGGGGAGCGCGTGTCGCTGGTGGGCGAGCACCCCCGGTTCTGAGCCGGACCCTCGGTTTTCGCGGTTCCCGGGAGCGGGAGCCGCGAAAACCGTTCGGGCACACGGTGATACGACGCTCGTCGAGGCGGCGGCCGGTATGCGCAGCAGACGCCGGAACGGATGCGGGCGAACCTTCAGCTATGCGGATCGGGACTCGCGGAGGCGAGGGCGCCGGATTCACATCGACGTGCGAAGGGGGAGGCCATCTCAGGCCTCCCCCTTCGCATATCGATCCGGGTCAGCGGCGCCAATCGTCGTCGTAGTCGTCTTCCTCCCAGCGCGACTGCGCGTCGTCCGCGTCGTGCTCGTCGGAAAGCACTCCACCGCGCTGCTTGTCGCGGGAGTGTCCCGAGAGCTCGCGCTGAAGGCTCGCGAAGTCGGTCGTCGGCGAGCTGTACTTGAGCTCGCGGGCGACCTTGGTCTGCTTTGCCTTAGCCCGGCCACGGCCCATGGCTGACCCCCTCGCGTCACTGCGGGGCGGCCTGGGGTGGTTTGGCGGCCCCGTTCGAATTAATACTCTTCCTGACAGACACTTTAGCGTGTGTCCGGCGGTCGCGCTTCCAGGAGTGGGGGATGACTCGGGAACTGGCCGAGTTTGCCCGGTTGTCGCCTCTGCCGCGCGAGCCTCAGAATACGCCGGGAATCGCCCGAATCACACCCACCCTGGCACCGCCGCCGAGCACGGGCGGGGCCGCCAAATCCGCGTGCGCGGCGGTCCATTCGACGCCCATCCGCTGGAGAATCGCCTGCGTCAAGGGCATCCGCGCGCGGTCGTGCCCGTCGTCGATCTTGTAGGCGAAGGCCCGGCCGTCCGGCAGCGCGCCCGCGTGCACCCCGTCGGCGCCGATCTTGCACACCAGTCCGGGAGTGGCGGTCATGGTCAGCAGATCGGGTCCGTCCGTGCCGGAAATCACTCGCGGATGCGCGCGGATGGCGTCGGCGACCCGGCGTTGCGGAGATTCGGGAGCGGCGGTGGCGAATCCGGCGTACGCGCGGGCCAGATTCACCAGCGACACCGGCACGATCGGCAGGCCGCAGCCGTCGATGCCCAGATCGGTCTCCGGTTCGCCGGTGAGTTCGACGATGGTGGCGGTCACCGCGCGTTGCAGCGGGTGGGCCGGGTCCAGGTAACCCTGCCGGGGCCAGCCGTTGATCGCGCAGGTGGCGAGCATGGCGGCGTGTTTGCCCGAGCAGTTCATATAGATCCGGCGGGCCGCGGCGGCGCGGTCGGATCCGGCCAGCGCGGCCGCCCGGGCCACCTCGTCGGAGGGCAGGTCGGGCGGGCACTCGAGCTGATCCTCGGTGTGGCCGAAGCGGTCGAGCAGCCGCCGCACCAGGCGCACATGGTCGGGTTCGCCGAAGTGCGAGGCGGTGGCGATGGCCAGCTCGGCGTCGTCGACGGGCCGAAAACCGTTGCGTAGCAAGGCGATCGCCTGCATCGGCTTATTGGTCGAACGCGGGAAGATGGGCGAGTGCACCGCGCCGAGCGTGAGCGTGGGCTCGCCGTCGGCCCCCAGGATCACCACCGACCCGCGGTGCACGCACTCGCGGAAGCCGGAGCGCACGACCTCCACGAGGTCCACGCTCATCCGCCCGTCCGCCCCACCGAGGTTGGGATCCGTTCCGGCCGTGGCCGGTGGTACGGGGCCGGGCGTATGTCGGTCCGTTCCCGCGGCGGCCGGTCGTACGGGGTCGGTCATGCGTCGGTCCGTTCCGGCCGGCGGCGGGCGTGGCGGGCGATCTGCATGCGGATGTCGTCGGAGATGGTGGGCTCGGCGGTCAGGAGCAGGCGCAGGCGGTCGGGGTCGGCGCCGGTGAAGACGTCGCGGACGGTGACGCCGTGGTCGGGGAGGTGCTCGACGCGGACCTCGTCGCCCGCGCCGATGCTGCCCTCGGTCAGGACGCGCAGGTAGGCGCCGGTGTCGGCGCGCAGGGTGAATCGTTTGACCCAGTGGGTCTCGCCGCTGACGTGGCCGAAGGTCGCGCAGGGCACGCGCGGGGCGCTCACCTCTAGCAGGGCGTCGCCGATCGACCAGCGCTCGCCGACCACCGCGTCGCTCACCGGCAGACCGCTGACGCGCAGGTTCTCGCCGAACCAGCCGTGGGCCAGGTCCCGATTCAGTTCCGCGCCCCAGCGCCGCGCGTCCTCGTCGGCGTACGCGTAGACGGCCTGATGAATTCCGCCGTGGTCCTTGGTGTTACAGACGTGATCGCCCGCGAGGCCGAGCGCGTGCGCGCGAATCCGCCCGGGCACCGGACGCTTATCGATCGCGGTGCGGCCGACCCGGCTGACCTTGGCGGGCAGCTCCCGTTCGGCGTGCACGACGCACACCGCGAGCACGCGACCGGTCTGCCCCACCGCGCGGTCGCTCATCGGCCGCGCAGCCGGTCGACGGCGACGCGGCCCGGCTGGGGCTCGTCGTCGGCGGGGACGGAATCGGGATCGATGGAGGCCGCCATCGGCCCGGCGGTGAGCCGGGTGTCCACCGGGACGGATCGCTTCACGAGGGCCAGCGCGATCGGCCCCCACTCGAAGTGGTCGACGATCGTGCCGAGGCGGCCCACCGCGCGGCCGTCCGCGGTGACCGGATCGCCGGGGGCGGGCCGGGCGTCGGCCGAACCGTCGAGATGCAGCAGCACCAGGCGACGCGGCGGTTTGCCGAGGTTGTGCACCCGGGCGACGGTCTCCTGACCGCGGTAGCAGCCCTTGTTCAGGTGCACCGCACCGTATTCGGTGACGTCGCCGATCCAGTTGGCCTCGTGCGGAATGGTCCGGTCGTCGGTGTCGACCCCTATCCGCGGGCGCAGCGCCGCCACCCGCAGCGCCTCGTAGGCCCACATGCCCGCGGGTTCGGCGCCCGCGTCGGTGAGCCGGGACCACCAGGTGGGCAGTTCCGCGCGCGGGATCACCAGGTCGAGGGATTCGCTTGTGGGCCAAGGCATCCGGCGCGCGAAGCCGCCGGTGGGCAGGCGCGTCGCGGCGTAGGTCTCGGGCAGTTCGGCGATGCCGAGCGCGGCGAGCAGCGAATCCACCTCGGGGCCCAGCAGACTCAGCACGGCGTACTCGGGTCGCGCCTCGGGATTCGCGTCGGCCCAGAAGACCATCTTGCGCAGATAGTCCAGCAGGTCCGGACCGCGTTCGCCCTCGGTGTCGAACCACAGCGTGTCGTCCAGATCGGTGAGCACGAAGTGGTGCAGCACCCGGCCGTTGAGGTCCAGATCCAGATTCTCCGCCGAGCGGCCGTCGGCCAGATCGGCGATGTGCTGGCTGGAGATGGTGTGCAGCCAGGTCAGGCGCTCGCGGCCGGTGATGGAACCGACGAATCGGTGCGAACGATCGACCACCGCCACGCGCTGCGCGGCGGCCCGCTGTTCGGCGAAGGGGTCGCCGTAGTGCCACGCGACGGCGGCGTCCGGGGTGTCGGGCGGACCCGCGACGGCCCCCGGCACGATCAGTAACGGGCTGGGCGGAAGAACCACGGACACGTCTCAACAATAGGTGCTGGGTCGGGTCGCGCGCCCGAGGTGGTCGATCGCGCGCGCTGCTGTGTGATTGCTTCATGCGCGAACAACCGACCAGATGTGATGGGTATCACGCATAATTGCGTTTTTCCTTCGGCTCCCGATCCCCGAATTCGGCCGGTTCGGTCGCCCCTCACGAGCGGGCCCGTTCGCCTAGGCTTCCTCGCATGGTGGATCGAGTTCTGGTGACCCTCGACGGTGTGGTCCGAAATCCCGACGAGCCGTCGATTCATGCGGACGACATCGGCGTGCTGCGGGGCGACGGTGTGTTCGAAACAGTGCTGGTGCGGGACGGTAAGGCGAACGCGCTCGAATTGCATCTGGCCCGGCTGCGCCGATCGGCCGAGGCATTGGATTTACCCGAACCCGATCTCGGCCGGTGGCGCGGCGCGGTGGAGGCCGCGGTCAAGGAATGGGGCAGCGACCGGGAGGGAATGCTGCGCCTGGTCCTGACCCGGGGCCGCGACGGCGTCGCCGGGCCCGGCGGCACCTCGTTCGCGCTCGTGGCGGCCGTGCCGGAACGTGTGAATCGGGCTCGCGCCGAAGGCGTTTCGGTGATCACGCTGACGCGGGGCATCTCGGTCGATCTCGCCCAGAACGCGCCCTGGTTGCTGTTCGGCGCGAAAACGTTGTCCTATGCCACGAATATGGCGGCCCTGCGTTTCGCCGAACGCATGGACGCCGACGACGTCATTTTCACCACCACCGAACATCGCGTCCTGGAGGGGCCGCGATCGACCGTGGTGATCCAGCGCGACAAAGAACTGCTCACCCCGCCCGCCCGCAGCGGAGTGCTGCCCGGCATCACCCAGCGCGCGCTGTTCGCCGAGGCGGAGAAGGCGGGGTGGAAGTGCCGCTACGAATCGTTCTTCACCGCCGATCTCATTACCGCCGAAAGCGTCTGGCTGCTGGGCAGTGTCACCCTCGCCGCCCGCGTCGCGTCGCTCGACGGATTGCGGATGTCGCCGCCGGACTGTGCCGAGGAGATCGTCGAACTCGTCGACCGCGGCGTCGCCCGGGAGTGGAAACTCGGCGACTGGACGCCGTAGCAAACCGGTGGCGAAACCCCCCGGAGTGTCGTGACCCAAGACTCGTTGTGCGTGGTTCCATCCGGCGTAGCCTTTACTACGACAGGTCGTAGTACGGCAGGAGGGCCGGATGAACGTCGTCGACGTCTCGCGTTGGCAGTTCGGGATCACCACCGTTTATCACTTCATCTTCGTGCCGCTCACCATCGGCCTCGCGCCGCTGGTCGCCGCGATGCAGACCGCCTGGGTGATCACCGGCCGGGAGCGTTGGTACCGGCTGACGAAGTTCTTCGGGAAGCTGTTCCTGATCAACTTCGCCCTCGGCGTGGTCACCGGCATCGTGCAGGAATTCCAGTTCGGGATGAACTGGAGCGAGTACTCCCGCTTCGTCGGCGACGTGTTCGGCGCGCCGCTGGCGATGGAGGGGCTGGTGGCGTTCTTCCTGGAGTCGACGTTCCTCGGCCTGTGGATCTTCGGCTGGACGCGGCTGCCGAAACTCGTTCACCTGGCGACGATCTGGTTGGTGGCCATCGGGGTGAACGCCTCGGCGTACTTCATCATCGCGGCCAACTCGTTCATGCAGCATCCGGTCGGCGCGCACTTCAATCCCGAGACCGGTCGCGCGGAGCTGCACAGCATCTGGCAACTGCTCACCAACAACACCGCGCTGGCGGCCTTCCCGCACGTGGTGGCGGGCTCCTTCCTCACCGCGGGCACCTTCGTCGCCGGTATCGGCGGCTGGTGGATGGTCCGCCACGTCCGGCGCGGGGATGTCGGTGCGGCGCGGGAGATCTGGCGGCCCGCCGCCCGGATGGGCATGTGGGTGATCCTGCTGGCCGGGGTCGCGCTGGTCTACACCGGCGATGTGCAGGGCAAGCTGATGTTCAAACAGCAGCCGATGAAGATGGCCTCGGCGGAATCGTTGTGCCACAGCCAGACCGACCCCGACTTCTCGGTGCTGACCGTCGGCACGCACAACAACTGCGACAGCGTGAGCCACGTGCTCGAGGTGCCGGGCGTGCTGTCGTGGCTGGCGGAGGGCAGGTTCAGCGATGTGCGACTGGAGGGCGTCAAGGACCTTCAGGTCGCCTACAACGAGAAGTACGGGCCCGGTGACTACCGGCCCAATCTGTTCGTCACCTACTGGACCTTCCGGGCCATGATCGGCTGGGCGGCCGGATCTGCGGCCATCGCGCTGCTCGGCTTCTGGGTGACCCGGCGCGGCCGGGTGCCGGGGGCGCGGTGGTTCGCGTGGCTGAGCCTGCTCGCCATACCGACGCCGTTCCTGGGCAACAGCGCGGGCTGGGTGTTCACCGAGATGGGCCGCCAGCCGTGGGTGGTCGCGCCCAACCCGACCGGTGACCTCGACATCCGAATGACGGTGCAGCAGGGTGTATCCGGGAACGCCGCGGGGACCGTGCTGTTCTCGCTGATCGTGTTCACGCTGCTGTACGGGGCGCTGGCGGTGGTGTGGTTCTACCTGATGCGCCGGTATGTGGTCGCGGGGCCGGAGGAGACGCCGCCCGAGGAGACCGAGGCGGCCGAGGCCGCCGTCGAGAAACTGTCCTTCGCGTACTGAGGAGTGCGGTGATGAGTCTGCCGGAATTCTGGTTCCTGTTGATCGGGGTGCTGTTCACCGGGTACTTCCTGTTGGAGGGCTTCGACTTCGGGGTCGGCATGCTGATGCCGGTGATCGGGCGCGGCGACGAGAACCGGAAACGGGCCGTGCTCAACACGATCGGGCCGGTGTGGGACGGCAACGAGGTGTGGCTGATCGTGGGCGGCGGCGCGATGTTCGCGGCGTTCCCCGAGTGGTACGCGAGCCTGTTCTCCGGGTTCTACCTGGCGCTGCTGCTGATCCTGGTGGCGCTGATCGTGCGAGCGGTCGCCATCGAGTACCGCGGCAAGATCAACGATCCGCGCTGGCGGTCGTGGTGCGACGCGGCGATCGTCTTCGGCTCCTACGTGCCCGCGATCGCGTGGGGGCTCGCCTTCGCCAACATCGTGCACGGGGTGAAGCTGAACGCGCACAAGCGGATCGAGGGGAACCTGTTCGACCTGTTCGGACCCTACGCGCTGCTGGGAGCGGCGGCGACCGGACTGCTGTTCGCGCTGCACGGGGCGGTGTTCATCGGCCTGAAGACCGGCGGCGAGGCGCGCGCGCGGGCCGATCGGATCGCCCGGACGCTGCTGGTTCCGGTGGTGGTCGTGGTGGGCGCGTTCGGCCTGTGGACCCAGCTCGCCTACGGCAAGGGCTGGACGTGGATCCTGGTGGGGCTGGCCGTGTTCGGGCTGGTGCTGGCCGGGGCCGCGGTCCTGCGCGGCCGGGACGGATGGGCGTTCGCGGGGACCGCGCTGACCGTGGTGGCGGCGGTCGCGCTGCTGTTCGGCGCGCTGTTCCCGCACGTGCTGCCCTCGACCATCGATGCCGCCTACGGGCTGACCGTGGACGGGCGCGCGATCGACGGGCACGCCACGGTGAGCGCGTCCTCGACGCACTACACGCTGGTCGTGATGAGCTGGGTGGCCGTGGTGCTGACTCCGGTCGTCGTGCTCTACCAGGGCTGGACGTACTGGGTGTTCCGCAAGCGCATCACCGCCGAGCAGATCCCCGCGCCGACCGGGCTGCCGTTCCGCGCGGCCCCCGCCCCGGAGCCGGTGCGGGACTGATCATGGCTCGCCCGATCGACCCCCGGCTGTGGCGGTACGCCCGCTCGGCGCGCCGGTATCTCCTTGTGAGCGTGGCGCTTTCGCTGGTGATCACGGTGTGCGTCGTGGTGGCTGCGCTGGCGCTGGCGTCGGTGCTGGCCGGGGTGATCACCGATCCCGGGCGGCGGAGCCTGGGTGCGTGGTCCGGGACCGTGGCGGTGTTCGCGCTGGCGGTGGCGGCTCGGGTGGCGGCCACCTGGTGGCAGTCCCGGCTCGCGCACCGCGCGGGCGCGCGAGTGGTGGCCGAGCTGGAGGGCGCGGTGCTGGCGGCGGGGGCGGAACTGCCGCCGCGCGAACTCGATTCGCGGCGGGGCGAATTGGCGGTGGTGGTCGGGAACGGGCTGAGCGGGCTGCGGGCCTATCTCACCGGGTATCTGCCCGCGCTGTTGCTGGCGGTGCTGGTGCCGCCGATCGTATTGGCGGTCATCGCGTTCCACGATCTGACGGCCGCGGTGATCATTCTGATCACGCTGCCGCTGATCCCGTTGTTCATGGTGTTGATCGGGCTCATGACGCAGGGGCGGGCGGCGGCGACGCTGAGCGCCGCCACGCGGCTGTCGGAACAGCTGCTGGATCTGTTCGCGGGGATGCCGACGCTGCGGGCGCTGGGCCGGGAGACCGGGGGCGACGGCGGGCCGACCATGGTGACGCGGGTGCGCGCGCTGGGAGAGGCGTTGCAGCGGCGGACGATGGCGGCGCTGCGGGTGGCGTTCCTGTCGTCCATGGTGCTGGAGCTGCTGGCGACATTGTGCGTCGCGCTGGTGGCGGTATCGATCGGGATGCGACTGGTGTTCGGGCACATGGGGTTGTACGCCGGGCTGGTCGGGCTGATCCTGGCGCCGGAGGTGTATCTGCCGTTGCGGGCGGTGGGGGAGCGGTTCCACGCGGCGCAGGACGGGGTGGCGGCGGGGGAGCGGGCGTTCGCGGTGCTGGAAGACGATGCGGGGGAAGGGTTTTCGGCGGGATCTCGGGATCTGCCGGAGTTCCTGGGGCACATCGAGATTCGCGATCTGGCGGTCGAGTCCCGCGACGGGTTCGCGCCCGAGGGACTGTCCGCGGTCCTGCGGCCCGGTGCGGTGACCGTACTCACCGGGCCCAATGGCAGCGGCAAATCGACCGCGCTGCAAGCGATTCTGGGGTTGTTGACGCCGGACCGGGGAAGCGTGCTCGTGGACGGCGTGCCGGTGCGGGAGCTGGAGCCCGATCGGTGGTGGGGGCGGCTGGCGTGGCTGCCGCAACGGCCCGTGCTGATGCCGGGGACGCTGCGGGAGAACCTCGAACTCTACGGGGCTCGGGTCGACGAACTCGGCGACGCCTGCGCCGCAACGGGTTTCGATCGCGTGTTGCGGGACCTGCCGGACGGATGGGACACCCCCGTCGGCACCGGCGGTCTGGGCCTGTCGCTGGGGCAACGGCAGCGCCTGGCCCTCACCCGCGTGCTGGCCGCCGATCGGCCGGTGCTGTTGCTGGACGAGCCCACCGCGCATCTCGACGCCGACACCGAGGCCACCGTGCTGGCGGCGCTCACCGCACGGGCACGGGCGGGTGCGACCGTCGTCGTGGTGGCGCACCGGCCGTCGATTCTCGCCATCGCCGATCACACGGTGCCAGTTCACGCGGGGGTGGTGGCGCGATGAGTCTTCGGCGGATGTGGCGGCTGTTGGAGTTGTCGCCGGGGCGGGTGGTCGTCTCGGTGCTGTGGGGTGTGCTGGCGCTGGGCAGTGGGCTGGGGTTGGCGGCGTTGGCGGCCTGGTTGATCGCGCGGGCGTGGGAGATGCCGCCCGTGCTGGATCTGAGTGTGGCCGTGGTGGCCGTTCGGGCCCTGGGCATTTCGCGGGGGGTGTTCCGGTACGTGGAGCGGCTCGCCACCCACGATGTGGCCCTGCGGGCGATGACGACCGCGCGGGCCGCGGTGTACGGGACGCTCGCCCGCGCCGACGTGTGGCGCGGGCGGGCCCGGGACGCGGAGGATCCGACGCGGCTGCGGCGGGGGGAGCTGCTGACCCGAACCGGCGCCGATATCGACGATCTCGGGGCCGTCGTGGTGCGGGCGCTGGTGCCGATCGCGGTGGCCGGTGTGGTGTCGGCGGGCGCGGTGGGGCTGCTGGCGACCATCTCCCCGGCGGCGGCGCTCGTGCTCGCGGCCGCGCTGGCCGTGGCGGGGATCTTCGCGCCGTGGCTGTCGGCGCGGGCCGCGGGGGAGGCCGAGGAGGCGGTGCGGGCGGATCGGGGAGAGTTCACCGCGGCGGCGGTCGCCGTGCTCGATCACGCGGCCGAATTGCGGGTCGCCGGACGGCTTTCCGAGGCGATGGACCGCGCGCGGGCGGCCGGGCGGCGGGCGGTCGCGGCGGAGGACCGGGCCGCCTCGCACAGCGCCTGGGCCGCCGCCGCGACGCCGCTGTCGATCGGGGTCAGCGTGCTGGGCGCGCTGCTCATAGGAATCCTGTTGTACGGCAACGGTTCCGCCCCGCCCGCGCTCACGCCGATGGCGCTGACCGTGCTGGTGCTGCTGCCGTTGTCGGCCTTCGAGGCGGTGGCCGCGCTGCCCGCCGCCGCGCAGGCGCTCACCAAAGGCCGTGCGGCACTTGCCCGGATCGAGGCGCTGGAACGGCACGCCGAATCGCCCGAACCCCCGCCGCGCGCGCTGCCAGCACTGCCCGGCGGTCGGCGGATCGCGGTCGTCGGCCCGAGCGGGGCGGGTAAGACGACCCTGCTGATGACCTGGGCCGGGCTGTTCGACACCCCCCGCCCCGGCGTCACGTTCTTCGCCGAGGACGCCCACCTGTTCGGCACCACCGTCCTGGAGAACCTGCGCGTCGCACGCCCCGACCTCACCGCCGCCGAGGCCGAAACCGCCCTGCGCGCAGTGGGTCTCGGCGACTGGCTGGACTCGATCCCCGACGGCGTGCACACCGATCTGGTCGGCGGGGCCGCCGCGGTCTCCGGCGGCCAGCGCCGTCGCCTCCTGCTCGCCCGCGCGCTGATCTCGCCCGCCCGCGTGCTGCTGCTCGACGAACCGACCGAACACCTCGAGGACGCCGCTGGCGCCGACCTGCTGCGCGCGCTCCTCGACGAGCACGGCGGCCTGGTCGAGCCGGATCGCACCGTGGTCGTCGTCACCCACCGGCTACCGGCGGATCACCGCGCCGACACGATCGTCACCCTCGACGCCGCCGGCCGCGCCACCGTGCGCGACCGTGTTCCGGCAAACCCCCGCTGACCTGCCTTTTCGCCCTCCGAGAAAATCCGTTGCCGAGCCCCGCCGCTGTGACTAGATTCGTTTGTACACGGGAAAGGAGGTGGTTCGAAGAATGAGTATTTCGAGGACACGTGAGGTGGCTGTCAGCTAGGCGCCACCGCTGCACAACGGATTCCCGTTCGCGCGAGCGCCGAGCGAATCCCAGGCAGCCACCCGACCCCCGAGCCCCCGATGAGTCCGATCGGGATCGCGCGAGATTCCGATCTCCGCGATAAGGCTCGGGGGTCGTTCCATATTCGGGCATGGGCCGCGTCGCGCGGCCGTGTGCCTTAGGCTCGAGGCCATGACGACTCTGGCTGTGCCGCAGTGGTTGATTCCGCCGACGGGTGGGTTCACCGTCGAGCACTTCCTGCGATTGACGGGGTTGCCCAAACGGACCGAGCTGATCGACGGAAGTTTGATCTTCGTTGCGCCACAGACGAAGTGGCACAGCCGGGCGGTGCTGTTGCTCGAGGAGGAACTGGACGGGCAGGCCCCGGAGGAACTGCGGGCCGATTGGGAGATGGCGGTGAAACTCGACGATCGGCAGATGCCCGTGCCCGATGTCGTGGTGGTGACCGCGGAAGCCTATGAGCGCGACGAACCCTCGTCCTACTATCTCGCCGACGATGTGGTCATCGTGGTCGAGGCGGTGTCCCCGGATTCCGAGGATCGCGACCGCGACACCAAACCCGCCAAATACGCCAAGGCCCGGATTCCGCATTACTGGCGGGTAGAACGCGACGGCGCGAACGCGGTGGTGCACACGTTCCAATTGGATCCGAACGCGAATCGCTATACGGGCACGGGCATTTTCCACGATCGGCTGTATCTGACCGATCCGTTCGAGGTGGACATCGAACTGGCCGGGGTCGCGGCCCGCTGAGCGTCAGCCGATGTAGCGTTGCAGGCGGGCCGACAGGCGAGGCTTCAGGGCGCCGTCGGCCTCCACGCGCTCCTCGACGTAGCCGAGGTCACCGCCCTCGATGATGCCGTAGAGGCGCTTCGCCCCGCCCACCACCGCGCCGGACTGGCTGCGGATCACCACGTCGGTGGCCAGCTCCCAGGAGGACTGGGTGAGGGCCTGGCCGTAGAACAGTTCGACGATGCCGGAGCTGTGCGTGAGCAGCAGCTCGATCACCTCGTCGTCGCCGTCGATGCCGACCCGCCAGAAACCCGCCTCGCGCAGATCCGGGCCGCCGTAGGAGCCGTCGGGTTCGATCACCCACGACCGGGATTCCCAGGACAGGTAGTCGCCGCCGTCGTGGGAGACCACGATCTGCTGACCGAAGTGGTAGTCGCCGCGCGCGGCGTCGTTGCCCTCGCCCTCGCCGCGCCACACGCCGACCAGCGGCAGCAGGGCGAGCATGGACGAGCTCAGGTCCGGGCCTTGGCGCAGATTCGCGGTGTCGGTGGGCAGGGGCAGATCGGGCAGCTGCGGAATGTTGCGCGCCCCAGTGGATTTCGCGCGCTCGGCCGCCTCGGCGACCGCCTGGTCGCCGCTGCGATGCGCGTCTGTCGTGTTGTCGCTCGGTTCGTCGCTCACGACTCGGTGAACAGCCGGTAGAGGACGTAGAGCCCGAACCAGGCGATCAGGACGGAGACCAGAACCAGCAGAATCTCGAAGGCAAGGACCACGAATGGAGTCTAACGAAACAGCCCCGGGAACAACGCTCCCGGGGCTGTTTCCTGTGACGTATCGCGCTACTTCGCCACCGTGACGTCGACGGTGTGGATGCCGGCGCCCTCGGGCGTCACCTTCGCCGAGCCGTTGCCGGCCGACGACAGCGCGCGCACGGTCCACTCGCCCGGCGCGGCGAAGAAGCGGAAGTCACCGGTGCCCGAGGCCACGACCTCGGCGGTGAACTCGTCGCTCGAGTCCAGCAGCCGGACGAACGCGCCGCCGACGGGGTTGCCCTCGCCGTCGAGCACGCGACCGGTCAGCACGGTCTCCTTCTCCACGTCCACGTTGGCCGGTAAGGCCTGACCCTGGGTAGGTGCAGAACACATGATGATTACGCTCCCAACTCGATCGGCGCGCCGACGAGGGAGCCGTATTCGGTCCAGCTCCCGTCGTAGTTCTTGACGCTCTGGTGGCCCAGCAGTTCGTGCAGCACGAACCAGGTGTGCGAGGACCGCTCGCCGATGCGGCAGTAGGCGATGGTCTCCTTGCCGTCGTCGAGGCCCGCGTCACCGTAGATCTGCTTCAGCTCCTCGTCGGAGCGGAAGGTGCCGTCCTCGTTCGCGGCCTTGCTCCACGGCACGTTGATCGCGCCGGGGATGTGGCCGGGCCGCTGGCTCTGCTCCTGCGGCAGGTGCGCGGGGGCGAGGATCTTGCCGGAGAACTCGTCGGGCGAGCGGACGTCGACCAGGTTCTTGCTGTTGATCGCGTCGATGACCTCGTCGCGGAACGCGCGGATGGACAGGTCCTGGTCGCCGGCCTTGTAGGTGGTGGCCGGGCGGTTCACCGCGTCCTGCGACAGCGGGCGGCCGTCGAGCTCCCACTTCTTGCGGCCGCCGTCGAGCAGCTTGACGTTCTGGTGGCCGTAGAGCTTGAAGTACCAGTACGCGTACGCGGCGAACCAGTTGTTGTTGCCGCCGTAGAGGACGACGGTGTCGTCGTTGGAGATGCCGCGCGCCGACAGCAGATCCGAGAACTGCTCGCGGTTGACGAAGTCACGCCGCACCGAGTCCTGCAGGTCCTGCTTCCAGTCGAGCTTGACGGCGCCCTCGATGTGACCCGTGTCGTAGGCGGAGGTGTCCTCGTCGACCTCGACGATCACGACGCCGGGGGTGTTGAGGTTCTCTTCGACCCAGTCTGCGGAGACCAGGACATCGGAGCGAGCCATGTTGTTCCTTTCGAGATGTGACTTGCCGGGCTAGGACGGGGAGTCGGTGGGGCGGGGGATCAGCCGCTGGACGAAGGGGTAGAGCTGGCAGCCCAGGCAGATGCCGAAGGCCGCGTTCAGGAACGCCGCGAACAGGGCGAAGGCGGTGAAGATCGTACCGACCAGGCCACTGCCGAACGCGAAGCCCAGGAAGGCGATCGCGGCGAACACGAAGCCGACCAGCTGGGCGAACCGCACGGGCGCGGCCGGTTCGGTCTCCGGCGCCGGGCCGAGGCGCGGCGCGACCACCTTGGCGAACAGCCATCCGTAGGGACTGCGCCGGGGACCGTTCAGCGCGCCGAGCGCGAAGACGACGGTCTGCACGCCGATCAGGACCGCGGCGAGCGGGGTCGAGAACGCGGCGGCGATCAGGACCAGCACGAGCACGCCGGTCGTGATCCAGGCCGCGAAGCGGGGGCCGCGCACGTCGACGTGGCCCTCGGGGATTCGGGATAAGGGGGTAGCGGTGTGCTCCGACATCGGAAAACTCCTGCGCTGCAATCGATTTCGGCTGTCAACGGATCCGGTGGAAGAACGGGATCATCGGACGGTGGAAAAACCGGTCGGCGTCAGAAGGAGGGTGCGAAAGGCCGACCGGCTAGATGCACAGGCAGCAACAACCGCCGAGCCGGCACAGATCGACCGTGCGGCGTCGGGTGAGCATCAGCTCTCGGCGGGTTTGCACGAGAAGCAGTTTACCCGGTTCGGCGCGGGAATTGGACCCGGGGTCCGGAACTCGCGTACCTAAGCGGCTTCGGGCACGGTCAGCGGGCTGAGCGCGCTGCGCAGGTCACCCGCCTTCGGCACCCCGGAGATGCGGAATCGCTCCCGGCCGCGGGCGTCGAAGACGAAGGTCGTCGGCAGCGACAGGACGTTGAGTTCCTTGGCGAGCGCGGGTTCGGCGTCGATGTCGACCTCGACGTCCTGCGGCGGCTGCGGGGTCTGCGACAGATCGGCGACCACCCCGGCCACCACCCGCCGGACCGCCGCGCACGGGCCGCACCACTCGGCGGAGAAGTGCACCACTGCGGGAGCCTCGCCCCGCACGCCGACCGCGGCGAGCAGTTCGGTCCGGGTGTCGTCGGAGGTCTCGATGCGCCGCGACGAGGTGCGCACGCGGCCCTCGCGCAGGCGGTAGGCCAGGCCCACCGCGAGCCCGGCGGCCAGTACCAGCACCAGAATCGTGATCTGCGTCATGATCGGGCAAACCTGTTCATATCGATCGTCATGTCCTCGCCTTCGCCCTCGACGATGATGTCGCCGCCGAGCGCCTGGACCTTGGTGGGATGCACGCCGAACGGCAGATCCCGGGTGTCGATGGTCCTGGTGAAACGGGCCAGCACCGCGGTCTTGTCCAGATCCGGGCTGTTCAGCGCGGCGGTCGTGGTGTCGGCCTCCTCACCACGATAGATATCCGTGGCGACCACGCGCACTTGGTCGCCGTCGAGCAGCAGGTTCACCTTGACGCTGACCCGCGCGGTGCTGCGTGCCTCCGGGCCGAGCGCGATCGTCCCGGTCAGCAGATAGGTATTGCCCTGGGTGGTCATTCCCGTGCCGCCCGAGCCGCCGGTGCCGTCGGATTTGTCGGCGGGCGGTCCGGTCAGCGAGAGGTTGGGGATGTTGAGCAAGCGGCCCAGTTCCAGGGAGTCGATGCGCATCCGCCCGGCCACCCGATCCACCGGCACCGCCCGCAGATTGCCGCCGACCAGGTCGTCGACCGGGATGTGCACGCCGTTGAGGGTGGCCTCGACCAGGATCTCGCCCGGAATCTCGGGATGATTGGCGCGCGCCCGGATCTCGACGTTGCGGTAGTCGCCGCGCCAGCTCTGGACGGTGAACGGGAAACCGTGGATGGTGACCTCGGGGTCGGCGCTCAGATCGCCGCCCGCGCGCAGGGCCCGCGACACCCGGTACTCGGTGTAGGCCGCCGCGGTGAAATCGGCCACCACCGCCAGCGCCAGCACCAGCAGCACCCCGACGATCACCTTGCGCATGGACGACGGCCCTCGATTCCGGGTGAACAACGCATGCACGCACGATATCGGTTGGTACAGAGCGCGGCTCGAGCCCGCGGGGTGCGTCGGTTGCCCGGAATGCGTGGTCGATGGCGTGCACGCGCTAATGTAGGCACGGATTACCTGTGCGAACGAGCATGGAATCGCGAATGACACCGAGGTTGCCGCGGACATGCCGAGATTGGGAGGAGAGCTGATGGAGCTGCTCCTGCTGACCTCCGACCCGAATCCGGAGTCGGTGCTGCCGTCGTTGTCGCTGCTGCCGCACAACGTCCGGCCCGCGCCGACCGAGGTGGCCTCGCTGCTCGAGGCCGGGACGGCCGACGTCGCGCTGGTGGACGCGAGAACCGACCTGGCCGCCGCGCGCGGGCTGTGCCGACTGCTCGGCAGCACCGGCTCGTCGGTTCCGGTGGTGGCCGTGCTGACCGAGGGCGGTCTGGTCGCGGTGAACGCCGACTGGGGTCTGGACGACATCCTGCTGCCCGGCACCGGGCCCGCCGAACTCGACGCCCGGCTGCGCCTGCTGGTGGCGCGCAACGGCGGGGCCGCGAGCCCGGAGAACAGCGGCAAGATCACCCTGGGCGAACTGGTGATCGACGAGGGCACCTACACCGCCCGGCTGCGCGGCCGCCCGCTCGATCTGACCTACAAGGAATTCGAGCTGCTGAAGTACCTCGCCCAGCACGCGGGCCGGGTGTTCACCCGCGCCCAGCTGTTGCAGGAGGTGTGGGGCTACGACTTCTTCGGCGGCACCCGCACGGTCGACGTGCACGTGCGGCGGCTGCGCGCCAAGCTCGGCAGCGAATACGAATCGCTCATCGGCACGGTCCGCAATGTCGGGTACAAGGCCGTGCGCCCGGCGCGCTCGGCGAAAGGCGATGCGGCCCCGGCCTTTCCGGACGAGGACGACAATCCCGACGGCACCGACGATTCGCAGCTGACGCAGGTCAACGGGTCGCTGTCGTGACCGCGCCGCTGACCGGCTGGTCCGACGAGGTCGCCCCCGAGACCGCGCGCCGCGTCGCCGAGACCGTCGAGCGGGCCGCCGCCGCCGACGGCGTCGCACCCGTTTCCGAACAGGCGATCCTCTCGCTGACCCGCCCGGCCGCCGCCCGGCATCTGCTGGTCGAGCGCGACGGCGTGGTGACCGGATACGCGAATCTCGTTGCGGCGCACGGGGATCACCCCGCGATGGCGGAGGCCGTGGTGGATCCGCGTTCGCGCGGGCGGGGCATCGGGGCCGCGCTCGTGGCGGCGGTGCTGGCCGCGGGCGGGCCGGGCGCGCGGGTGTGGGCGCACGGGAATCTCGCCCCGGCGCGGGCCGTCGCGGGGCGGTTGGGGCTGACCGTCGCGCGCGAGCTGTGGCAGATGCGACGCTCGCTGGCAACGCCCGAGCTACCGGAACTGGCGGTGCCCGAGGGCATCACGATTCGCACCTACGCCGGGCCCGAGGACGACGCCGAACTGTTACGCGTCAACAACGCCGCCTTCGACTGGCACCCCGAACAAGGGGGCTGGAGCGAATCGGAGATCGCGGTCCGCCGGGAGGCCGCCTGGTTCGATCCCAAGGGCCTGTTCCTGGCCTTCGATCCGGCCGAGCCGGACCGGCTGCTGGGCTTCCACTGGACGAAGGTGCACGACGACGAGAATCCGCCCGTCGGCGAGGTCTACGTCGTGGCGATCGACCCAGGTGCGCAGGGGCGCGGGCTGGGCCGCCTGCTCACCCTGGCGGGCCTGCACCACCTGCGCGAGCGCGGCCTGGCCGAGGTGCTGCTCTACACCGAGGCCGACAACACCGCGGCCGTGCGCACCTACACCCGGCTCGGCTTCGAACCGGCCCATGTCGACGTGGCTTATGCCGCCCGCCAGTAACTCTGCGGCAAATGTCACACATATAAGACGCAATCGCGCCGGGTTGTTCACCCCGCGTTCACTTACCCTGGTCCAACTGTCAACCGGTCGAATCTAGGTTGGCTGTGGGCGGCTCTCCGCTGCCTGGTGCGCAAGTTCCCCGCGAACGCGCGCGCCACAGCACCCGCCCGGTCGTTGAGGGATCGGGCGCGTACCGATGATTCCCGGAGGAATTAGGTGAATCTCAAGCGCAGCAGCGCCCTGGTCGGCGTGCTGGCCGCGAGCGCTGCCCTGACCTTGTCCGCGTGTGGCAGCGACGACAACTCGAACTCGGGCGGCGACAATGGCAGCAAGGTCAGCGTCGCCTGCGGCGGCAAGAAGTCGCTGAAGGCCAGCGGTTCCTCGGCGCAGAAGAACGCCATGGACCGCTTCGTCAACGCCTACGAGTCCAACTGCGACGGCTTCAACCTGGACTACACCTCCAGCGGCTCCGGTGCGGGTGTGAACGAATTCGTCGGCGGCCAAACCGATTTCGGTGGTTCGGACTCCCCGCTGGACGCCAAGAAGGGGGAGACCGACAAGGCCGCCGCCCGCTGTGGCGCGCCCGCCTGGAACCTGCCGACCGTGTTCGGCCCGATCGCCGTGACCTACAACCTGGACGGCATCACCGATCTCGCGCTCGACGGTCCCACCGCGGCCAAGATCTTCAACGGCCAGATCACCAAGTGGAACGCGCCGGAGATCCAGAAGCTGAACACGGCCAGCGCGTCGAAGCTGCCGGATTCCGACATCCACGTGATCTTCCGCTCCGACGAGTCGGGCACCACCGACAACTTCCAGAAATACCTGGACGCCGCGAGCAACGGCGCGTGGGGCAAGGGCGCGGGCAAGGCGTTCGCCGGTGGTATCGGTGAGGGCGCCAAGGGCAACGAGGGCACCTCGGCCGCGATCAAGAACACCAAGGGTGCGATCACCTACAACGAGTGGTCGTTCGCCAAGTCGCAGAACCTGTCGGTCGCGCGCATCCTCACCGATGCCGCCGTCAAGCCGGTCGAGCTGACCGTCGACTCGGCCCAGAAGGCCGTCGCCGCGGCGAAGATCAGCGGGCAGGGCAACGACCTGGTCATCGACACCAGCTCGTTCTACAAGCCGACCGATCCGGGCGCCTACCCGATCATGCTGGCGACCTACGAGATCGTCTGCTCGAAGTACAGCGACGCCGACACCGGCAAGGCCGTCAAGGCGTTCCTCACCTCGGCGATCAACAACGGTCAGAACGGTCTGGACCAGGCCGGCTACGTGCCGATCCCGGATTCCTTCAAGACCAAGCTGACCACCGCCATCAACGCCATCTCCTGATCGCGGAACTCACATGACCGTTCACGACGAAGTCACCGCGGGCCAGTCGGACTCGACCGGCCCGCGGGCGGGCGGAGATACTGCCTCCATGCCGAGCGACAGCAAGACCGGGCCGGGCCGGATCGAACGCGAGAGCGAGAGGGTCCACAGCAAGCGGGCCGAGGCCCTCTTCCGCTACCTGGCCACCGCGGCCGGTGCGATCATCGTCGCCGCCATCGCGTTGATCGCCTTGTTCCTGTTGATCCGGGCCTGGCCCTCGATCACCGCGAACGAGGCGAACTTCTTCACGAGTGCGGAGTTCAACACCCGCGATGCCGGTCATCTTCGATTCGGTATTCGTGACCTGTTCATGGTCACGGTGTTGAGTTCGGTGTTCGCCCTGGTGATCGCTGTTCCGATCGGTGTGGGCATCGCGCTGTTCCTCACGCAGTACGCGCCTAAGGTCCTCGCTCGGCCGTTCTCCATGCTGGTGGATCTGCTGGCCGCGGTGCCTTCGATCGTGTTCGGTCTGTGGGGTCTGCTGGTCTTGGCGCCACAGCTCGATCCACTGCAGCAGTTCCTGAATCGGAACCTGGGGTGGTTCTTCCTGTTCGACACCGGAAACGTGTCGATCTCCGGCGGCAGCACCATCTTCACGGCCGGTGTCGTGCTGGCGGTGATGATCCTGCCGATCATCACGTCGGTGAGCCGCGAGGTCTTCCATCTGACGCCGCGCGCGCACATCGAGGCGGCTCAGGCGCTCGGCGCGACGAAATGGGAAGTCGTCCGGATGACGGTGCTCCCCTACGGTCGCAGCGGTGTCATCGCCGGTTCGATGCTGGGCCTCGGTCGCGCGTTGGGTGAGACGATCGCGGTTCTGGTCGTGCTGCACACCTCTGCCAAACCCGGTCAATGGTCACTGTTCGACGGCGGCTACACCTTCGCGTCGAAGATCGCGTCGGCGTACTCCGAATTCAGCGAGCCCTTGAAGACCGGAGCCTACATCGCCGCGGGCTTCGTGCTGTTCGCCTTGACCTTCATCGTCAACGCGCTGGCTCGCATCGCGGCCGGTGGAAAGGTGAACGGCTGATGTCCTCCACGACGCTCGATCGTCCGGTCAAGGCGCCCGCCTTCCGACAGCTCAGTACCGGCCGTCGAATTCGCAACAACATCGCCACCTTCGTCATGTGGCTCTGCTTCGCCATCGCGATCGTCCCCCTCGGCTGGGTGCTGGTTCTGGTGGTGGGCAAGGGTTTCGAGGCGATCACCCGGACGGGGTGGTTCACCAGGTCGCAGAAGGGCGTGCTGCCCGAGCAGGTCGGTGGCGGCGTTTACCACGCGCTCTACGGAACGATCACGCAGACCGCCGTCGCCGCCGTGATCGCGGTGCCGCTGGGCATCATGGCGGCGATCTATCTGGTCGAGTACGGCCGGGGTCGGCTCGCCCGCACGACCACGTTCATGGTCGACATTCTGGCCGGTGTTCCGTCGATCGTCGCGGCCATGTTCATCTTCGCGCTGTGGATCGCCACCCTCGGCTATCCGCAGAGCGCGTTCGCCGTGTCGCTGGCATTGGTGCTGTTGATGTTGCCCGTGGTGGTGCGCAGTACCGAGGAGATGCTGAAGCTCGTGCCCGACGAGCTTCGGGAAGCGTCGTACGCGTTGGGAATCCCGAAATGGAAAACCATCGTGCGGATCGTTCTGCCGACGGCGCTTCCGGGCATGATCAGCGGCATGCTGCTCGCGGTGGCCCGCGTGATGGGCGAGACCGCGCCGGTGCTCGTGCTGGTCGGCTACTCCAAGTCGATCAACTACGACATCTTCAATGGCAATATGGCGTCGCTACCGCTGCTCATCTATCAGGAACTGTCCAACTCCGAACCCGCGGGCCGCATGCGCGTGTGGGGCGCATCGCTCACCCTCATTCTGCTGATCGCCCTGCTGTACCTCGCGGCGGCGGCCGTCAACAAGCTGCTCACGCGAAACCGATAGAAGCGAACGGATATTCGACATGGCCAAGCGGATCGACGTCAAAGACCTCAACATCTACTACGGCAAGTTCCACGCCGTGGCCGATGTCGCGCTGACCGTGCTGCCCCGCAGCGTCACCGCCTTCATCGGTCCCTCCGGGTGCGGTAAGTCCACGGTGCTGCGCTCGCTCAACCGCATGCACGAGGTGACCCCGGGCGCCCGCGTCGAGGGCGCGGTGCTGCTCGACGGCGAGGACATCTACGGCTCGGCCGTGGACCCCGTCGGCGTGCGGCGCACCATCGGCATGGTGTTCCAGCGCCCGAACCCGTTCCCCACCATGTCCATTCGCGACAATGTGGTGGCCGGGCTGAAGCTACAGGGCGTGCGCAACCGCAAGGAGCTCGACGAGGTCGCCGAGCGCTCGCTGCGCGGGGCGAACCTCTGGAACGAGGTGAAGGACCGCCTCGACAAGCCGGGCGGCGGCCTGTCCGGCGGTCAGCAGCAGCGCCTGTGCATCGCCCGCGCGATCGCGGTCTCGCCCGACGTGCTGCTGATGGACGAGCCCTGTTCGGCACTGGACCCCATCTCCACGCTCGCGATCGAGGATCTGATCGCCGAGCTGAAGAAGGAGTTCACCATCGTCATCGTCACGCACAACATGCAGCAGGCCGCGCGCGTGAGCGATCAGACCGCCTTCTTCAACCTCGAGGCCCAGGGCAAGCCCGGCAAGCTCATCGAGATCGACGAGACGGAGAAGATCTTCTCCAACCCGGCCCGCAAGGAGACCGAGGACTACATCTCCGGCCGGTTCGGCTAACCTTCCCCTTTCGGCCGGGAAACGAATGGTCCCGGATCACCACGGTGATCCGGGACCATTCGTCATACCCGCGAATTCGTCAGTGGTCGTCGGGCCAGGTACTGTGCTGGCTCGCCCACGCCGAACAACCGACGCCTTCTTGGCAGACCTGCAAACTGACCGAAATCGGGCGCGCCGGACCCTCGTCGAACAGCATGTCCTGCGCGGGTCGCGTACTACCGAAATTCGCGGTCTTGATCGCCCCGCTGCCCTTCAGTTTGAACTGGACCGACACATTGAAACTGCAGGGCTTCTCTGTGTTGTCGTTTCGTCCGGTCTTGATGTACCACGTGTTGGCGTAGCCGTCCATCGGCACACCGGCGAGCGAGATGACGTCGGCGCTCCACGCGCAGTCGCCGAACTTTTGACCGACGACGGGGCTGGCCCCGGCCGTTCCGGTCGCCGCCGACCCGATCGCGATCGCCGCAGCCGCGACGGCGCCGAATGCGGCGAAACCTCGTGCGATGCTCATACTTCGAATCCCTCCCATGAATTTCGACGATGCGCGCACACGCTGGCATCGGTATGGCACCGATCGATCGGAAATCGTTCGGTGCGGCCTGGAGATGCGAAATGCGCTGTCAGATCGGCGTTTTCACTGCCGATAATGCGGCGAACGCCGCACTGGAATTGCTTCCCCCCATCCCCTCCAGACTCCGAGCCCGTCCAACAGACTCATATCACCGATTACCGGGACAACAACACAATACCCCAAAACCTTGGTCTCGCAACATGTTTTCGGCTCGCGAGGGAATTCGAGCGCACTCCTCATCGGCGTGGCGGGGCGCTCGAACCCCGGGCGGGACTAGATGCGCTCGGCCTCGGCGTCGACCTCGGACGGCAGCACACCGGTCACCAGGAAGACCACGCGGCGGCCGATCTCGACGGCGTGGTCGGCGAAGCGCTCGTAGTAGCGGCCCAGCAGGGTGACGTCCACGGCGGCGGCGACGCCGAACTTCCACTCGCGATCCATGAGCAGGGTGAACAGGTGGCGATGCAGGTCGTCCATCGCCTCGTCCTCCTCGGTGAGCTGCGCGGCCCGCTCGGGGTCGCGCGTCTCGAGGACCTCCTTGGCCGACGCGCCCATGCTCACCGCGATCCGGCCCATCTCGGCGAAGTAGCCGTTGACGGCCTCGGGCAGGGCGTGATTGGGATGCCGTCGCCGCGCGACCTTGGCCACGTGCAGCGCGAGCGCGCCCATGCGGTTGACGTCGGCGACGATCTGGATCGCGCTGACCACCTGCCGGAGGTCCCCGGCCACCGGCGCCTGCAACGCCAGCAGGGCGAAGGCCTTCTCCTCGGCCAGCGTGTTCATCTCGGCGATCCGGTCGTATTCGGTGATCACCTGCTCGGCGAGCGTCAGATCGGCCTGCAGCAGCGACTGCGTCGCGCGCTCCATGGCCGAGCCGGCCAGGCCCGCCATCTCGCCCAGGAGGTTGGCGAGATCAGCCATTTGTTCGTTGTAGATGACACGCATGGAACCCAACAGTAGTTCCTCACACTGACCGAGTCACGAACGGTGAGTGAACTATTTACACAGGTCATCGGCGGCGTTGACATGTTCGAGATCCGACGGCAGCGGCGCCGGGGTCTCCGGCGAGCCACCGGCGGAGGTGGGCACGTCGGGCAGCGGCTCGCCGAAGGCGACCGGCGCGCGGACCGTGCCCGCGTAGTCCGTGCCGAGCACCACGTCCACGATGCTGCCCAGACTCGACGTGGTCTCGAGCGTCGCGCCCGGGATCGCGGAGGCGACCGTCGCCGCCTCGCTCTCGTGCCCGGCGGAGTAGCGCACCTTCGTCGTGGAAACCGGTGCGCCCGAATAGTTTCCGACGTTGTAGATCTGGAAGCCCTGATTGGCCAGCTTGTTCGCGGCCGTGGCCGCGGTGCCGCCGACGCTCGTTCCGTTGGAGACCTGCACCGAGACCGTGCTCGGATCGACCGCGGTGAGCCGCTTGGGAGCGGGCGCCTCGGTGGTCGGCGGCGGGGTGAGCGGTTTCTTCTCGCCCGGCAGCGGCTGGTCGTCGATGATCGCGTTGAAGATCGCCCTGATATCGGACTCGCGCGGAATCTCGTTGCCGTAGGACGTGGTTCCGGCCGTGGGAACGGTGAGGAACGTGATGGCCCCGGCGTCGACCTTCTGTAGCGAGCGGCCCAGCGTGAGCAGGTCGTTGACCTTCACGTTGTCCATCAGGGCGTGGCCGGAGAAGGCGTTGATGAAGGCGTTCATCTTGCCCGGATCGAACAGCGTCTTGTTCGACAGCGCGCTGCGCAGCAGCGAGGACATGAACCGCTGCTGCCGGTTGATGCGGTCGTAGTCGCTGCGGAACTCGCCCTGTACGTGCCGGGCGCGCACGTAGTCCAGTCCGGTCGAGCCGTTAATGATCTGCTTGCCCGGCGTGGGCAAAATGGTCCCGAGTTCGTCGTCGACCAGCGGTTTGGACGTGCAGACCTCCACGCCGCCGACCGTGTCGACCATGGATTGGAAGCCGCTGAAGTCCAGGCCGATGAAGTGGTTGATCTTCAGGCCGGACAGTTTGTAGATCACCGAGGTGAGGCATTTGGGGCCGCCGAGGGCGTAGACGGCGTTGAGTTTGTCGCCGATCGCGGGCGGGAACGTGGTGCCGGTGTAGCGGCGGTTCTCGTTGTCCCAGCCCTCGCACGTCGGGCGGGAGATGTCCAGATCGCGCGGGAAGGAGACCACCACGACGCGCTGCCGGTTCTCCGGGATGTTCACCAGCATGACGGTGTCGGCACGCGCGCCCTCGGCGTCGTCGGTGGTGCCCGCGCCGATCTGACCGTCGGCGCCCGCGCGGGTGTCGTTGCCGATGATGAGGAAGTTCTCGTCGCCGAGCTGACCGGCCGGATTGACGATGTCGCTGGAGTTCTCGTCCACCGCCGACACCCGGCTGAAACCACCGTCGGTGGCCCGCAGATAGTTCCAGCCGACCCCGGTCAACACCAGCGCGAACACGGCCACCGCCGCGGTAGTCCCCCGAGCGATCAACCGAACCCGCCGAACCCGCCGCTGCCTGCTCGCCGCCAGCCGCGACATCGCGGCCTTCCCGACCACCGCGGGTTCGGCCTTCCCCCGCCCCCGCGCCACCCCCGGCGGCGGTTCGTCCGGATCCGCCAACGGCAGGATATCGGTCGGCTGATCCACCAACGCCGTGCGCGCCCCGCCCCGCTGACCCCCGGCCTCGTCGGCCCCGGCCGCCCGATGCCCGGCCCGTGGTGCAGCGGGTTCATCCGATGCGGGGGCGCGATGCCCGACCCGTGGGGCGGCTGGTTCGTCCGATGTGGGGGCCCGATGTCCGACCCGTGGGGCGCCCGGTTCATCCGATGCGGGCGTGCGGTGTGCGGCCCGCGAGCTGGCTGGCTCATCCGATGCGGGCGCGCGATGCCCGGCTCGTTCATCCGGTGCCGGTGCGCGATGCCCGGCCCGCGAGGTGGCCGGATCGTCGGCCGTGGGCGCGCGTCGTCCGGCCCGTGGGGCGGCTGGTTCGTCCGATGTGGGGGCG
Organism: Nocardia sp. NPDC003482; assembly: GCF_053588115.1. Taxonomy (NCBI): domain Bacteria; kingdom Bacillati; phylum Actinomycetota; class Actinomycetes; order Mycobacteriales; family Nocardiaceae; genus Nocardia; species Nocardia sp. NPDC003482. Next base: position 5,230 of record NZ_JBSFPI010000033.1, on the reverse strand, counting down.
CGGTGCGCGGAACGGGGAGCCGCCGGCTCGTTGGAGGCGGGGGCGCGGTACGCGGAACGTGTTGGGGCCGAATCGGTTCCGGTGGACTGGGCGGGGAGGGTGCTGTCGGTGGGGAGGTCGGCGATGCGCTCGCTGTCCACCTTCTGCACCAGATCGTGCACCGTGACCGGGCCCGCGGCGGACGGGGTCTCCTCGGCGTGGCGGTTGCGGCGGGACGGCCGGTCGCTCTCGGTTGCGGCGTAGCGCTCCCAGGGGGCGCGACCTCCGGGCCCGGGCGGCTGCCCACGCCGATCGTCGTCACCCACCAACGAACCTCGCTTTGCTCACTCTCGGGGATCGGCTTGCCGGTTCAACGGCAGCGCCCTTCGCAATGATAACGATTGAGCCACGAGGGGCCACCGGACACGTCGGACGAGCGCGCCTCAGCCGCCCGAATGCATGACATCGGCGGCCAGCGGGACCGCTCGATCCTCCGGATCGTCGAGCCAACCGTGGGGGAGGCTGACCTTACCGGGCGACCCCTGCCGACCCCGGGGGCCCTCCGCGTCCGCGGGGAAGGGCGCGGCCGGATCCAACTGCCCGATCAGATCCCGCAATTCGCTCAGGGTCGACACCGCGGCGAAGGAGCGCCGCAGTTCGGCGCCGACCGGGAAGCCCATGAGATACCAGGCCATGTGCTTGCGCAGATCGCGCATGCCCTTGTCCTCGCCGTAGTGCTCGGCCAGCAGGGCGGCGTGCCGGTAGAGGATCTCCCCGACCCGGCCCAGATTCGGGCCCGCGGGCACCGGCTCGCCGCGCAGGGCCGCCTGGAGTTCGGCGAACAGCCACGGGCGGCCCAGGCAGCCGCGGCCGACAACGACTCCGTCGCAACCGGTTTCGGCCATCATGCGGACCGCGTCGCGCGCGGCGAAGATATCGCCGTTGCCGAGCACGGGAATCGTGGTGACGGCCTGCTTGAGCCGGGCGATGGCCGACCAGTCCGCCGCGCCGGAGTACCGCTGCGCCGCCGTGCGGGCGTGCAGGGCCACCGCGGCCGCGCCCTCGGATTCCGCGATGCGGCCCGCGTCCAGATAGGTGATGTGCTCGTCGTCGATGCCGATCCGGAACTTCACGGTGATCGGCACGCCCGCGGGTTCGGCCGCGCTCACCATCGCGCGCACGATCGCCTCGAACAGCCGCCGCTTGTAGGGCAGCGCGGCGCCGCCGCCGAGGCGGGTCACCTTGGGCACCGGGCAGCCCAGATTCAGATCGATGTGATCGGCCCAGCCCTCGCCGACGATCACCCGCACGGCCTCGCCGATGGTCTTCGGATCGACGCCGTACAGCTGCATCGAGCGCGGCGACTCGTCCGGCCCGAACGACATCATGTGCAGCGTCTTCTCGTTCCGCTCGACCACCGCGCGGGCCGTGATCATCTCGCAGACGTAGATCGAGGACGCGCTGCCGAACTCCCGGCACAGCGTGCGAAAGGCGACATTGGTGATCCCCGCCATCGGGGCGAGAACGACCGGCGGATCGACCCGATAGGGGCCGATCCGCAGGTCGTTTCCGGTCTCGAGCGCGACGGTCATGAACTCCAGTCTCCCATTGCCGCGGGAGTGCCCGGAATCACGCCGGTCCGACTCAGCCCGCGGTGGATCCGGCGAACTCGCGCTCCCGCTTGGCGGCCTCGCGGGCCAGCATGCGGTCGCGCTGCTCCTCGAACTTCACGACGTCCTTGCTCAGCTTCTCGAGGAACAGGGCCAGCCGCTCCCGGGTCGCCTCGCCGCGCGCGGTGAAGTCGTCGCGCTCGAAGATGCGCCACTTCTTCAGCACCGGCATGACGACCTCTTCGTGATGCTGACGCAGGTCGTAGATGCCGTGCTTGGCCATCAGCACGCCGTTGCGCCGGAAGTTCGGCATACCCGCGCCGGGCATCTGGAAGTTCTCCAGGATCAGGGTGATCGCGTCGAGCGCCTGATCGGGAGCCAGGTCCAGGGCCGCGCCGCACATGTTGCGGTAGAAGATCATGTGCAGGTTCTCGTCGGCCGCCACGCGCTGCAGCATCCGGTCGGCGATGGGGTCCTCGCAGACCTTGCCGGTGTTGCGGTGGCTCACGCGGGTGGCCAGCTCCTGGAAGGTCACGTACGCGACCGAGTGCAGGAAGCCGGCGTCGGCCTCGGCCGGGGAGGCGAAGCCGTTGGTCATGTGGATCATCCGGGCCTGCTCGAGGGCGACCGGATCCACGCCGCGGGTCACCACGAGGTAGTCGCGCATGACGATGCCGTGCCGGTTCTCCTCGGCGGTCCAGCGACCGACCCAGGTGCCCCAGGCGCCGTCCTGAGAGAAGTTCTCGGCGATCTCGCGGTGGTAGGAGGGCAGGTTGTCCTCGGTGAGCAGGTTGGTGATCATGGCCGCCTTGGCGACCTCGTTCAGCCGGGACTGGGACGGATCCCAGTCGATCCCACCGAGGGCCGCGAAGTTGCGGCCGTCGTCCCACGGCACGTAGTCGTGCGGATGCCATTCCTTGGCCATGGAGAGGTGGCGGTTGACGTTCTGTTCGGCAACCGGCTCCAACTCCGTCAGCAGTTCGAGTTGAGTCAGATCCCTTGCCATATAAGTGCGCCCTTCGCTGTTGTCGTGCGATCTTGCTCGTCGACCCCCTGTGACCGTTCGGTCGCGGCCTCATACCTTACGGCACCGTAAGTGTGATGCGAAACGCATCCGAGCGACCGGACGGTATCCGTGACGGAACTCATACGGCCTCCTCGGCGGCGATTCCGTTCGATACCGAGTGTAGGCGCGAGATCCGCACCGCGGTTGTATCGCTCATCACCGCTGTACGTTAGCCTGCCTGTGAAAAACCGCCTCTGCCAAGGGCAAACGGGTAGTTCACAGCGTTTCGAGACCATCCGCTGTGACCGGTCACCCCGCCCCGTCGTCCGCGCGGCGGCACTGCCCGGGGGTTGCGGCAAGATCGGAAGCCGGGCCCGCCACGCGGCGACACGCCGCGGCGGTTCGCGGAACGTGCTGGGTGGCAACAAGATTGCCCAAATTTCGCTGTCCCCGGGAACAGGGGTCTGTCCCGCGACCGTCGTCCGCGCGCGTCGCGTCCGATGTGGGGTATACGGGGGCTGTGTTGTAGTCTGACCCAGCCGAGCCCCTATAGCTCAGTTGGTAGAGCAGCTGACTTTTAATCAGTGGGTCCCAGGTTCGAGCCCTGGTGGGGGCACCCGCTCGCGCGGAACGCCGTGTGCGCCGCGCCGATCCGTGAACCCCTACCGGTGGCGCTCGCCATATATCTGCCGGACAATCGATCAATTTCCGCGCGGTAATGGCCGCCGCGGCACTTCCCCGGCGAGTCGACACGCGGCAACCGCGCGCCGGGCGATACACGAAGGCCGCTTCCGACGATAGGGCTTCGGAACACCCGGTGGAACCTCGCCGCGGCGAGCGGCCGCAGATTCTCCGGGGCTCCAATTTGTTTCGTGGCTTTAACTGTAAATATCATTCAAAGACGATGCGTGGCAACGCAATTGGTAGCGGAGGATGACAGTGTCGCAGGAGCGGTCCCGGAGGCGGTGGGGAACGGGATGGTCGAGGGTGGTCCGGGGCGGGTGGACCGCCGCCGGATCGGGCGGGGATGAACGGCGCTGGGGCGCGCGGGAATTCGCGAAAGGCGCCAATCGCCCACGCGGTTGCGAGCTATTTGCCATAAGGGATGAAACGCAATCCAGCGAACTGACTTGCCGGTACGCCCTACGGCGCGCGGTGAATCGAGGTACGGTGACCGCTCGGTGAATTCCGACGGAACCGAGTGTGCGTCGGTGGGGCGGGATTCGGCCGATGATTGATGTGCCCGAACGTGTCGCGACCGGTCTGGCCGCTCGCGATGCCCTGGAGACCGTGTCGCAGGAGGCAGATCCGAGACGAAGAAAACGCCCGGGTGCGCACCCCCTGCAGCGCACCCGGGCGTCGAGAACTATACCACTTGGTGTGCTTCAGGTTTCTCGTCATTTTTCGTACCAAAAGTTTGAAAACCGGGCGGTAGCCCGAGTGGAAGTAATTGAAAATCTCATAACTTCGCGCCGACGACCGTTCCTGCCAGGGGGTCTGCGGCGGCAAGTAGCTTCGGAGGCGTTTCGAGCATGGCACGGCAGCAAGAGCGGGCCCGCCGGACACGTGCGGCGATCATCAGGTCCGCCGCCGTTGAATTCGGGAAGAGCGGCTACGCCGCGGCATCGCTGAACCGCATACTGGAGGGGTCGCGCGCCACCAAGGGCGCGATGTACTTCCACTTCGACTCCAAGGAGGACCTGGCGCGGGCGGTGCTGGAGGCCGCCGTCGAGCGCTACCGGGCGACCACCGAAAGATGGCTCACCCGAACCGATCTCGGCCCGCTCGACGCGCTGCGCGGGCTGGTCGACGAGGTCGCGTTGCGGCTGGAGAACGACATCATCATCCAGGCCGAGTTCCGCCTCATCATCGAGCCGGAGTTCTACCGCGACGTCCAGGCCGGCGGCGGGCGCATCCTCGGGCGGGCCGCGCGGCAGCTGGCCGTGCGGGCCATCGAGCAGAAGCAACTGCGCCCGGACGCCGATCCGGACCGGTTCACCCGCACCCTCACCGCGGCGCTCGCGGGTCAGCGCTACATCGTGGACCTGCTCGGCCCCGGCGTGGATCTGCGCACCCGGTTCACCGAGGCGCTCGAGGTCATCATCGAATCCATGGCCACCCCCGAGTGGCTCGACGAGTTCCGCCGCACCGGCTGGCGGGCCGGCGCCCGGATGGAGGACCTCAGCGTGTAGGCCACCCCATTCGGTCCATTGACCAGCCGATTTGGGTTTCCCGCGGCGGCTGTCATAAGCTATGCGGGCTCCCAACGGAAGTCGTTGAGAAACGAACCGGAGACATCCGGCGGGCCCCCTTCGTCTAGCGGCCTAGGACGCCGCCCTTTCAAGGCGGTAGCGCGGGTTCGAATCCCGTAGGGGGTACGGTGGCGACACCGTGGAGCAGAGCAAGGCCCTGTGGCGCAGTTGGTTAGCGCGCCGCCCTGTCACGGCGGAGGTCGCGGGTTCGAGTCCCGTCAGGGTCGCACGGTATGCTAGGCATTCGGTTCGGGTGCCCCGGCCAGGTAGCTCAGTTGGTACGAGCGTCCGCCTGAAAAGCGGAAGGTCGCCGGTTCGATCCCGGCCTTGGCCACGTAATCCCCTCGGCGAACATGCAGCTCGGGGGGATTTTCGCGTTCATA
>NZ_JBSFPI010000032.1:0-63567 GCF_053588115.1 Nocardia sp. NPDC003482 | reverse complement strand
CCCGCTGATCCACCGGCGACACCCCACCCCCCTGCGGACGCGCCCGGAACTCCGGCAACAACGGCTCGACCAACTCCCACAACTCATCCGGCACCAACCGCAACGACAACGCATCAACCACGACTGATCATGATGCAACACAACCGATCTCAACGCACAGAAAACGAATCACATCCATGTGAGACACGGTCTAACGAAGCCGCGATCAAGGAGGTTGGTGTTTAGGGCGATTTTCGGAAAAAGTACCAAGCGACACAGTAGGTGAGAAGGGAAGCCAGCGGGGTGAAGATGATGGGGACCATGAATTTCACCGCCGCAAGGTGATCGGTTGGGGCAAATATAATCGCAATGATCAGGGCGATTGCAATAATAGCTACTAGCGCAATTAACCAGCGTGCGAGACCGAACCGATGTTGATGCAGAGGCTCGCCGACGGTGGCGCCGACGGTTCCCCTGGCCGGGACGACATTCTCGTCGATCAGGAAGGGGGACGCGTCGTCTCCGTTGTGAGGGGCGAGAATTTCTTCGTATGGTTGAGCATCAGGCTCTGAGAGGGCGGGCTCATCGTCAGGCGTGGAGTTATGTGGCATTAGGAAGCGCCTTCACAGGAATTGCAGACGCACGCCAATGTGTTGCCGCACTGTGGACACGGAAATCCATATGACAGGCCAATAATGTTGTCGACCCCGCTTTGTGGCGACTCATCCTCGTGGATGTCGCCAGTGGTCTGGATGCTTTTATTGTCGTCGTCGGCCATTGGGTGCACGCACCCCCACCCTGCCCCTTCTGTGTATCGAAAAGACTATGCCAAGGGGAAGGTCGAGGAGCGTCGCTCCGATGGGTCCCACGGTGAGGGACCGAGGGCTGCGAGGCTCACCAGCGCGGCCATCCCCAAGGACCGTTACCGACAGTCTATGCCGCCTCCAGAAGGGGTGGCCATGCACCGAGGTGCATGATGAACTGCTCATTTGAAAGTAGGAGAGCGTACATGTCTGTACAGGACCGCACTCAGGACCAGGCTAATCCGTCGGCAGGCCGCGCCGAAGTGGTTAGGCTATCCATCAACCTGGCACCTGACGTAGCCGCAGTGCTACGCCGGTGGGCGGAGGAAAAAAGGATCAGTGTGACGGAGGCCATCCGGCGCGCGATCGCGGTGTGGAACTTCATCGAGTCTGAGAAGAAGAAGGGCAACACCTTGGCTGTCGTCGAGAATCTTTCGAACGGTAAGCAGCGGTTTCGTGAAGTAGTGCTGATTGACTGACTGGACCGATAGTTGTGCCGGGACGGCGATCGTGAGATTCGGCCGAAAATGCAAGGTGATGTTCATCCTCGCCTGAAAGGCGCTCGGAAACACCAGCGAACTCACGCAACCCTATTCTTCGCACGTGTGGAGATGGCCCCCTCTGTTACGTAGATAACATGCTCCCCGCACGCGCGGGGATGAACCCGTCAGGGTGACGTGTCGCATGGGTTCGCACACGTGCTCCCCGCACGCGCGGGGATGAGCCCCAACGCTCGTCGGCGGCCTCGCTCTTGGCGATGTGCTCCCCGCAGGCGCGGGGATGAGCCCAGGACAGTGATCAGCGCGACCCACGGCGACAGGTGCTCCCTGCACGCGGGGAAGAGCCGCCCGACAAGCTGGGCATGAACTTGAAGACCGAGTGTTCCCGCACGCGCGGGAGGAGCCCAACGTCGCGGCCGGAGCGCCCGACCGCGCGAGTGCCCGCATACGCAGGGATGAGCCTGGTGGCTCGGTCTGTGGTATTTCGCCAGTACGATGCTTCCCAGGTGTGGGGTGATGAACCCTAGGTTGCGACGTCGAGATACATCTCAATCTCGAATGAGCAGCAGCCCCGCGGAGTACGCGCGAGCCCGGCCGATTCCGTGGGTGAGGCTGTGCACGAACGCGGTTGGGTCGGTGACGGTGAGTCGTCCTTTCACCTCGGCGCGGGCGATGCGGAGCCCGGGGTGGTTGTGGGATGCGGAGGAGACGGTGGGAAGCACGCGGACGGAGAGGGTTTTGGGGTCGGCGGTGGCGCCGATGCGGCGGAGGCCGTTGGGGGCTATGGGTGGTTGGTCGGGGGCTTGCAAGCGGTCGGTGAACCAGCTTTCGACCCAGCGTGGTGTTTTGTGCGCGGTTCGTTGCCGGATTTTGTCGTCGGGGGTGTCGGGGCTTTTGGGGACTTTGCGGTCACGGGTCGGGTTGACGACGGTGCGGAATTGGTAGGTGTCGCCGAGTCGGATGATCTTGTCGACGGTGATGGTGCGGGGGGCGTCTTTGCGTGCGGCGGAGGGGATTTGATTCCAGTCGGCGGGGACGTTGGCTTGGACGACGAGTACGAGGGTGCCGGTTTTGAGGTCGACGGTCCAGGTGGACAGGACTCCCATGAGTTGGCGGGCGGCGGTTTGGCCGTTTTCCACCCAGCCGCGGAATCCGCTCATGACGGTGCGGTGCATTTCCTGCGCGTCGAGGAGGGATTTGGTGGTGAAGGGGTGGCGGGCGTCGAGGGTGAGGATGCTGTGGGTGGTGACGAATCGGGCGGAGTCGGCTTTCGTGGCCGATGTGCTGGTCACGGGATGAGGTTCCATTCGATGTCCGGCTGCGGGGAGATACGGATGCGGGTTTCCCACCGTGTGGTGTGTGCGCGATGGTCGGGGGAAAAGCTGACCGGCTGGTCGAGCACGGGGGCGGCACCGGGGGTGTCGGGTGTGGTTTCGATCCATGCCCAGCGATGAGGGGCAGCGGTATTTTGTTGAGCGGCTGAGGGTTTCGGTAGGAGTGCGGTTGTCGAGAGGACCGTTTCGAGGGTTCCGGGATGCACTCCGCCCGCGAGTTCGCCCGACGGGGGGCATGCTTTTCGGCCGAGCCACAGCAGTTGTCGGGGTTGTTCGAGCGCGGCGGCGATGTGGTGGAGGAAGGCGCGGTCGTGGTGTTCGAGGGCGGCGACGAACGCGGCGTCGGACAGATACCAGCGGGTGGTGATCATGGCGTCGCGGGTGAGGGCTTCGGTCCGGGTGATCAAGGCTCCCGATTGGGGGTCCCGGATCACGTATTTCGGTGCGCCGTACCAGTTTTCGAGAGTGTAGTCGCCGAATTCCGGTCCGGAGGTTTCGCTGGAGGACGGTTGCGCGCGGTCGGCTCTGCGGTGGTCGAGGAGTAGGTCGCGCGGGCGAAGTGGATAGGAGCCGCCTCCGATGACGTGGTAGTCGCGGACGGGGGTGCCGGGGTGGTCGGCTCGAACGCCGAATCGGAGTTCGGTGAGGTCGCCGAGTGGGTCGTCGCGGTCCAAACCCAGTGCGGCGGCGCACATTCCGAGCACGCCGCTTTTGGTGGGATGCAGTTCGGTGTCGCGGTGCGCGAACCGCGAGACGCTGCCCCACGATTGAAGAGGTCCTGCCAGCCGGATGAGCAGGACCCAGGCGTCGGCGGTCGTGGTCATTGGTCGATCAGCTGGTCGATGGCGTCGACTTCGGTGCACGGGAGCGTTCCGGCGGTCGCGCGGGCCTGGAGCATGGTGGTGATGTCGAGGTCGTAGGTCAGGATTTTTCCGGGGCGGATGTCGGGACGTTTGCGGACAACCAGGGCATGGTGGTCGAGCAGGCGTGCCGCGGCGGTGAGGGCCACCGATTGCTGTTCGGTTGTGTCGATGGGATTTTCGAAGGTGGCGGCGTAGTTGAACGGGCGTTTGCCGTCGAAGGCCAGGACGAGGTTGGGAAGCGTTCCGGTGGAGGCGGTGCTGTTGCGTTTCGCTTCGGGAAAGGCGTTCACGAAGGATTCGACGAATTCGGCCTCGGCGGCGTCGGCGGCCTTGTCGGCTTGGTCCTCGGTCATGCCCGCGGCACGCAGGTTGGCGCGCAGCTTACGGCGGTCGAGTACGGCGTGGCGGTAGAAGGTTCCGGAGATCAGCGCTTGGTAGCCGGTCATGCCCGCGCCGGAATCGTCTGCGGCGTCGAGGAAGTCGAGTGCGTTCGCTTTCCGGTCGAGTTTGGCGTCGTCGGCGGCGGCGTAGAAGTCGTCGAGTTGTTCGGCGGTGTGCACGGTGAAGGCGTGGGCGGTCTGGACGGCGCCGTCGACGTTGGGTGAGTCGGGGATCTCGGCGAGGAACCTGCCGTAGAGCGCGATGTCGATGGCGTCACGCGGCGCGAGCGCGGTCAGGATCGACGTTCTGATCGCTTTCGGTAGCGGCGGCAGCTTGGTGTCGTCGGGCTTGTCCGCGTCCTCCGTGGTGTCTGCGTCTACCTCCGCGGCTGTCGTGGTCTTGCGTCGTTTCGTCTTCTTGCTCGCTTCGGCTTTCGCGAGCGCTTCTTTGGTTTCGAGGTATTTGGTGAGCCATGCTGCTACTTCGATGCGGTTGGCGTCGAGGTCCTTGGCGATCTCCTGTCCGGCGTTTTCCGGGGCGAAGAGCAGGACTTTGGTGAGATTGACGGTGGTGGGTTTGTCGCCGAACTTCAATCCGAACGCTTCCAGGCAGGTGCGTGCGGTGAGTATCGCCTCGTCCTTGTTCCATTTGTGGTCGGTGACGAGAGCGTTGGCGGTCCGCAATGCCCATTCCCGGGTGCGGAGGCCCATGGTGTAGCCCGCGAGCGGTCCTTCGTTGTGGTTGGCGCGGCGGCGGGAGTGGGTGCGTTCGGCTCGGCGGCGGGCTTGACTGGTGATCATGTGGCGTTCGTGGTTGCCGAACACGATCATTTTGGCTTGACCGTTCTCGTCGCGGACGGGGAGCGCCGCGGCGAGCGTCTCCAGCAGATGCAGCGAAAGGTATTGCGGTCGATCGTGATTCGGTTTGGTCACTTGCTCTCTCCGTTGATGGTTCTGGTGGGGGTGTAGAAATCGCGAGCCCAGCGGTAGGCCACTGCCCGGCCGGGAGCGCTCCAGCGGGTGAGGTCTTCGGTCAACGCGGCCCAGTTCGGGGGGATCGTTTCGGCGCTGCGCGCTCGCTCTATCGCGTGCTGGAGGTGCCTGCGAGGAACGTTGCGGGAGGCGGAGATTCGAGCCATCAGCCGAGCGGCACCGGGATCCTCAGGACCGAATCTGCCGCCGCCACCGATTTTGCGCAGCGCCGTGCCCACACTGCCGTACCCGGTGGAAGGCCGTGCGCGTCCGGCGTGATAGCGGGCGAACAAGAAAGCGACGAATTCGTATGTGGCGCGGTCTTTTTCGACCGGTGCGAACGACGCGGCGATGAGGTGGCTTGGGGTGATCGGTCCGCCGCGGCGTAGATCCAGCGCGCCGGGGCGGCGTAGGTCGGCGAGGGCGCCGAGATCGTGGGCGCGAACGAGACCTGCGAGCCAGCGGCTGAATCGCACGGCGGATGTCGGTGGCTCCGGGACGGATGTGGCGTCGTCCTCCGGTTGGGGAGCGCTGACGGCGGTCATGAGGCGACTACCTCTCGAATGGGTCGGGGCGCGTAGGCGCGTCGGAGTTCGAGGCCGAGCCTGTTCTGCGCGGCGGCGCGCGTGCGGAAGCCGCGGGAGTTCGGCGGCAGCGTGTCGAGGCGGTGCTCGAGAAGTCGGTGTGCGGTGTGCACCGTGGTGCGCGCGAAATCGTCGGCCGCGTCCTCGGCGGATTCGCCGTCGGCGACCGCTTCGAGCATCTGGTGGAACGGCGCTGCCGCGGCGGCGAAGTGCTCGGCGCGGGCGTCGAAACGCTGTAGCTGGTGCTTCTTGTGCTCGGGGTTGGCGTTCGGATATGCCAGCAACCGAGCCGTGTCCGCGGCCTTGCGCAAAGCTTCGGCGACGAAGTCGGCGACGTCGGAACCGTGTTTGGCCGCGTCCCACAGGCCCTGTTCGCGCCCGTTCACGAACGGGAAGCTGTCGGCGAGCCAGGTGAGGAGCTTGTTGTCCTCGCTGACCAGACCGACGGCCCACAGCCGGATCCGAGCGCCGGGCAGGTCGGTGAGCCGACTGTAGAGGTCGTTGTCCTTGGGATTCTCGGCGACGGCCGCGTAGAGAGCGTGAGCTTCTCGCCAGAGCGCCTTGTTCGCGGTCGGGCGTAGGGGCGCGGAATCGGTCTTGCCGAGGGGAACGAGTACCGCGTCCTGGAGATAGGTGTCGGGTAGGGGTGCGAGAAGTTCGCCGGCGCCGACGAGCACTCGATCCACGGCGAGTGAGCCGTCGGCTCGGCGCAGGGGACGCAGCAGGATGGAGCGCCCGAGCAGGCTGTGCAGGTCGGCCGGACCTCGTGGTGTACGGCCGGTGGGTTTCTGATCGAACCGGCGGCGGTCGGTTTGGGTCCAGGTGGTGTTGAAGATTCCCGGCTCGTTGGGGTAGGGGTGCAGGTTCAAACGCAGTGTGTCGGCCAGGGTTTCGCCTAATGCGAGAACACGGATGCGGGTGGCGAGTCGGCCGGTAGCGAGGTTGTTGAGTGTTTTTCCCAGGAGCTTGCCGCTGATTCGGCCGCGCATGCCGGGGCCGTAGGCGTGTTGGACGAGCATCGCTCGGAACGCTTCGTCCGCGGGGAGGGGCTGGGGGTGCTCGAGATGATGGTGATCGAAGAACTGGAGGTAGTCGCCCGCTTGCTCGAGTACGAGTTGCGCTGGGCCACAACCGTGTTCGTCGAGATGGGCGGCGAGCAGGGCGTTTTGACCGAGCGGAGTGGCGGGGTCGAACAGATTCCAGTGTTGATTGGGCTGTTCGAGCAGCCACTGTGTTGCGGCACTGAGTGATTGGCGGCCTCGGACCCACTGGGTCCACTGGCTCGAGGATCGCGGATAGGTGCCCGAGGCGTAACAAATCCCCAGCAGGTACTCGATTATCGCGACGATCTCACCGGGCGTCGTTCCGGACACCGCTCGGAGGGATTCGGCCTGGCGGAGAACGTCTGCGAGGCCGAGCATGTCGGGTCGTCCCGTTGATGTCAGTACCGGGGTGCATGCTTCAGTGCGCGGGTCCCACCGTGGAGCGGTGGCCTCGACGACAACGGGAGAGGGTGGATGTTGCAATTTTGTCCTTCGGTATCTCATCCTCCGGCTCAGGCGTGAGAAGCGTACTGCCCTAACAACGTTCGAAGGAAGGGATTCGGTGAACGAATCGAATGCGTGGCGGATGCCATGGGCTAAAACCGACCGGAATGGTATTTCCCGGGCACGGGGCGGGCCCGCCTGGAATCCCCTCCCTGTGCACATGTTCGACGTTGCCGCAGTGGTTTTGGAGCTGTGGGATCGGTATCTGCCTGCGCCCGTCCGGGTTCGGCTCGCCCAAGCGTTCGGCGGCGGTGACGAACTGCGTGCACGATCCATCGTCGCGTTCCTCGTAGCGCTGCACGACTTGGGTAAAGCCTCGGATTGCTTCCTTCATCAATTCGGGACGACTCGCGGGAAAACGAACGGCCTCGCCGAGGAGCGCAAGAAGTGGGAAGCGCAAGCACGATCATCCGGGTTGCCGCTCGCCGACAGACCGGATCGGGCGCGAAAGGCGCGCCACGAGCACATCACCGCCGCGCATCTCGCACGTCTTCTGGACTGCGAATGCGCCGAATGCGATGGCAGCGGCGAAGAATACAAAGATTTGCACACCGTCGCATTTCTGCTCGCCGGACATCATGGACATATTCCCCGCAAGCGCGCTGTGAACTTGGCCTATGCCGCCGCGCCCGCGGCTCGTTGGACCTCGACCTACGCCGACCTCCTGGCTTGCGTGGCGGCACGAGTGGGAGTCGACCTGCAGGAGATCAAGCGGGCCGTGCGTTTCACCGAGCCCGCAGCGCTGACCTTGTTCGCCGGACTTGTGGTTCTGGCCGACTGGGTTGCATCCAGCGAGAGCCATTTCACCTACCGCGTCGCGACCGATTCGGTCGAAAACTGGTGGGCGGCATCCCAATCCGAGGCCGCGGCCGCAGTGACCGCCTTGCGACTCGTTCGGTGGCAACCACGGGACGTGACGTGGCCGGAGTTGTGGCCCAATACCGAACCGCGGGGTTTTCAACGGGCCGTGATGGACCTTCTACCGGATCGAGGCCCGGCCTTGACGGTCATCGAATCCGACACCGGATCGGGCAAAACACGCGCCGCGCTGTGGTGTGCTCTTCACCTGGCTCGCACATGCGGATACACCGGTCTGTACATGGCGATGCCGACGCGCGCGGCCACCAACCAGATCGCCCTCGAACTTCGCCAATTCATCGCCGCCGGTCTGGACAAGGCCACCACCGCGAACCTCGCCGTCGTGCACGGAACCGCCGCCGCCACACCGATCGTGCACGAACTGCTCGAGGCTGCCCGACTCAGCGGGCCGGACTTCGAGGACCTGGCCTCCGCCATCGAACCAACAATGAACGGGCAAGCCGAGCCGACGCAGGAGTCCCGAGTCGTGCTCGACCCCTGGTACCTGCGCCGCTGCCTCGGCCTGGTGTCCCCGTTCGGAGTCGGCACCGTCGACCAAATCGTTCTCGCGGCGCAACCGTCCAGTCATTGGTTTCTCCGCATGCTGGGCCTGGCTTGCAAAACGGTCATCATCGACGAGGCCCACGCCTACGAGCTGTACCAACAGCAACTCCTGCAGACAGCGGTCGCATGGCTGGCCAACGCGGGCGCCTCGATCGTGGTTCTTTCGGCAACGCTGCCGGACTCGGTTCGCTCCGCACTGACCGCCGGTTGGTGTGAAGGACACAAAACCGACGTCGACGACCCCGCGGAGATCGGCCCCATCATGATGGTCGACGCGGCAGGCCGAGTGCGGCGCGGCGGTCCCGCCGAACCACCTTCCCGGTTGCACACCGTCGTCTCGCTCGAAAACGACCCGGGCACAACACGTTTGGCCACCATGCTGCTCGACCGCGTAGAGGCGGGCGGGATAGTTGGAGTGATCCGCACCCGCGTCCAGCCGACCGTCGACCTGCACGCCGCGGTTATCGCACAAGCAAGCCACCGAGGGTGGGCGGCCGACGAGATAATCCTCCTCCACGGCCGCATGATGCCGAGGGACCGCCTGCCCCTCGAACAACGTCTCGTCGAGGAAATCGGACCCGGCGACGATCGCCGACATCGAAATCCGCGACGCCCGGACCGCCTGATAGTCATCGCCACCCAGGTGATCGAACAGTCCCTCGATATCGACTTCGACTGGATCGTCAGCGATCTCGCTCCGATCGATCTGCTCATCCAGCGCCGCGGACGCCTCCACAGGCACACGATCAACGACGCGGAACGGCGGGCGTCCTTCCGTCGCCCGGAACTCACGGTGCTCTACCGAACCCACAAGGGCCTGCCCGTAGTGGAGCCCTTCGACAATTCCACCCAGCGCCCCGGCACGGGCGACGCCTACGTCTACGCGCCCTACACGCTCGCGGCGACCTGGAAGACGTTGACAGCTCGGCTCGAACGACGCGAGTGCGAAACCTGCCACATTCACGGAACCGACACCATCCACATCGTGAGCCCAGACGACAGCGCGGCGCTGATCGAGTCGGTCTACGGGCCGAAACAGACTGGCCGCGGACCTCTGGGCCAGTTGCTCGACCGCACCTGGGCCGCCTGGCAGGCAGAGTTGGCCGAGGAACGAGCCCAAGCGTCGAACCACGAGGTGAAACCCTTCGGCCACGACGGAACCGCAACGCATATAGAAGAACTCGCCTCGGACTCCGCCCACGGCGACGGAGAAGGAACCGGCGCCACCGGCATCCGAGCCCGCTCCCGCCTCGGCGACGACGACTACACCGCCGTGATCCTCTACCGACAGCCCGACCAGACCTACACCTACGACCCCGCCGGACTGCTGCCCGCGGACCTCGAATCCCATTCCGCCGCAAGGACACCGGAACAGATCGCCCGACGACGCCAGCAACAGCGCGACATCCTGCTCAACACGATCTCCCTCCCAGCCCGATGGTTCGGCCACAAGGGGCTCCCCAGACCCGATACCTGGAGCCCGCTTCGCGAGCACGGGCCCTTCTCCAGGATCCACACCATGATCCTGAGCCCAGAAGGTGCCTGCCTCAACGAACCTCGAGGACTTTCCTACAGTCCTAAGCGTGGACTGGAGAAGCATTGAAGTCTTCGCCTGATCCGCGGCAATGTGAGAGAGTCGCTGTATCGACTCGCCCCGGCTCTTCGGGGATGCACCTGACAACATCGCGACATCGGGTTACCTCCCCGCCTTGGTGGGGACCTCGGATGGACCTGACGCCACTACGATTCGAACGACTTACCGGCGCCCGCCCAGCCCGCGCGGCGACTCGGTGAACCAAGCCCTGTCCGCGGCGACCACCTGCCTGTACGGGATCGTGCACGCGGTGGTCGTCGCGCTGGGCTGCTCACCCGGCCTCGGTTTCGTCCATACCGGCCATGACCGCTCGTTCGTGTTCGATCTCGCCGACCTGTACAAGGCCGACTACGCGATCCCGGTCGCGTTCGACGTGGTATCCGAAGGCGCAGAAGACATTCCGGCCGCGACCCGCCGCGCGGTCCGCGACGCCGTCCACGCCGGGAACCTGCTCGAACGCTGCTGCAAAGACATCCACGCCCTGCTGCTGCCCGACCAACCCGACGCCGCGGAGCAGTGGGACACCGACGTCGTCGAACTCTGGGACCGCAAAGGCACTGTCGCGGGCGGCATCTCCTACACCGACGAAGACGAAGTGCCGTGGTAGTCCTCGTGCTCAGCGCCTGCCCGGCAGGCCTCCGCGGACACCTGACCCGCTGGCTCCTCGAGATCAGCCCCGGAGTGTTCGTCGGCGTGCTGCCCGCCCGGGTTCGTGAACTGGCGTGGCAACGGGTGGTGGAACTGTCCAAGGACGGGCGCGCGATCATGATCTACTCGACCCACTCCGAACAACGTCTCGCGTTTCGGGTGCACCGCCACGAATGGGAGCCGGTCGATATCGATGGCATTCATCTCATGCGGCGGCCGCATACCGGTGCGGTTACACCGACCGGGCCGCGTGCGGGGTGGAGCAAAGCCAGTAGGTATCGCAAAGGGGCCCGGAGAGCGAACCGGGGCCAGCGGTCGGCAGGGGAGCATCCCGACGGTGAGGAATAGGTCATCGTCGCAGAATCGCAGCCGTCGGTTTCCCAGGTTGGCGTCTTGTCTCGACACGCCGAGATTCTGGACACGCCGATGATCAGGTCAGGCGAATGAAAGTGAATGAAATTCTTCGTATGGCGCTGCAACGTCGCAGGTCAAGAAGTGTGCTCCCCGCACGCGCGGGGATGAGCCCTGGTCGCCGGGGCGGATCGTGGCGCCGCCGGGGTGCTCCCCGCACGCGCGGGGATGAGCCCCATGCCCCTCACCGACGACGAGACCCGAGAACGTGCTCCCCGCACGCGCGGGGATGAGCCCCTCTCCAGCGCGGCCTCGACATGGACCACCCGGTGCTCCCCGCACGCGCGGGGATGAGCCCCGACGATCGAACGGAGCGACCATGGGCAGCTGGTGCTCCCCGCACGCGCGGGGATGAGCCCCGCTCGACGAAGACCAGATCACCGCCCACCTCGTGCTCCCCGCACGCGCGGGGATGAGCCCGACGAGGATCAGCGATGACCGCGGCCACGAGCGTGCTCCCCGCACGCGCGGGGATGAGCCCTCCCCCATCTGCACCGGACGGTGGAAAAGGTGGTGCTCCCCGCACGCGCGGGGATGAGCCGTGAGGGGTGTCGCGGGGCGCAGTGACGTAGATGTGCTCCCCGCACGCGCGGGGATGAGCCCGCTCCGCCGACCCCTGAGAAGCCAAGTCCGCTGTGCTCCCCGCACGCGCGGGGATGAGCCCTCCGACCCCGGACACACGATCGGGGAGTTGTCGTGCTCCCCGCACGCGCGGGGATGAGCCGAGATCCGCGCGATCAGTGATGCGTGGTTGATGCGTGCTCCCCGCACGCGCGGGGATGAGCCCCGAAGGGAGAGAACCGTGTTGATGGCCGACCAGTGCTCCCCGCACGCGCGGGGATGAGCCCACGGTGCGCAGTTTCCGCCCCGATTTCGGCGACGTGCTCCCCGCACGCGCGGGGATGAGCCGCCGATGGGATTCGCATCCATCGCGGCATTGAGGTGCTCCCCGCACGCGCGGGGATGAGCCCCTCGCCGCCATCCTGCCCGCCCCCGTGTACGCGGTGCTCCCCGCACGCGCGGGGATGAGCCCTTGCGCACCGTGCGCGCCGCCGCGATCACCGCGTGCTCCCCGCACGCGCGGGGATGAGCCCGCGGTGACCGCTGTCAGCAGCACTCCCAAGACGTGCTCCCCGCTGGCGCGGGGATGAGCCCCCGTCCAACAGCCAATTCAGGATGCCGGGCAAGTGCTCCCCGCACGCGCGGAGATGAGCCCCGGGCGTGCTCGCGCGCGATCCGGCACCGCTGGTGCTCCCCGCACGCGCGGGGATGCGCCGCGTACGTTCGAGAGCATCACCCAATCGCCTCGCTACGTCGATGTGCACAGCCACCGGGTACGCCGCCTCGGGGCAACTCGCCAGCGCGCTGGCGGGCTGATCGCGCTGGCCCACGATCCCGCAGGGGGAGAGGTGATCACCAACCTCTAGGACCCACCGACGGCCGCAACGGTCGGCGACACGACGACTCCCTGCCAGAGGGCAGCGTGTTCGCGCTGCCCTCTGGCCGAGAGTTGCCGACGGGCGTTGCAGAACTAGGGGCGCGACCCGACATAGATGTTCCGGTATTCATCCGATCCCCGCCGTTGTCCCGCGTGGTCCGGCGTGCGGTCGTGACAATGGTGTCAGGCGGGTTGTGGCGCGGGGAGGAGCGATATGGCGAGCGAGACGTCGCTGCGGTGGGCCGTGCTGATCGACGCTGACAACGCCTCACCGACGATCGCCGAGGCGTTGTTGGCGGAGGTGGCGAAACTGGGAACCGCTCATGTGAAGCGAGCCTACGGAGACTGGACCAGTACGAACCTGACCGGCTGGAAATCGCGACTGTTGAACCTCTCGATCCAGCCGGTGCAGCAGTTCCGTTGGACCACCGGCCGCAACGCCACCGACGCCGCGCTGATCATCGACGCGATGGACCTGCTGTACTCGGGCCGATTCGACGGCTTCTGCCTGGTCAGCAGCGACTCCGATTTCACCCGCCTCGCCGCGCGGTTACGCGAATCCGGCCTCACCGTACTCGGGATCGGAGAACGGAAAACACCGCGGGCCTTCGTCTCCGCCTGCGACCGATTCGTCTACGCCGAAAACCTCGCTCCGCCTGGACAATTCGGCGCCAGCCGCGCCCGAACCCCCGCACCCGCCGTCGATCCCAGCGTCGTCGCGCTGATCACCGAGGCGGTGGACGCGTCCTCGGACGAGGACGGATGGGCGCATCTGGGCGCGGTCGGGCTGTATCTGTCGAAAACAAAACCCGACTTCGACACTCGGACCTACGGCTACCCCAAACTGAAACCCCTCGTACAAGCCCTCGACATCGCCGAAATCAGCCAGCGCCGCCCCAGCGCGGACAAACCCCCCGTCACCTACATCCGCCTGCGCACCCGCCCAGCCCGGACCCACCCCGACCCATCAGACACGCCGTCAGCCCTCCTAGGTCCGAGGGAATCGGTGGCCGAACCCACCGCCCCGAACGCGGCCACCCAGCTGCCGATCCTCACCTCCCATCAGCGCCGCGACGCCCTGTTGCGCCGGGTCTACACGGCCTGGTGCGCGGGCGAAATCGAGACGATCGGCGCCCTGGACACGCTGATCCGCCAACACGAACCCGCAATACCCAACTCCGCACGCAACCTCGCGATCAACAGCCTCATCCACGACGACACAGCCCTACTGCAGGTCCTCGACCCGACCACCCCACGCCGCGCCGAACGACGAATCGCACCGCACGCCGACCAACCCGAACACACCTGGATCCACCACGGACACATCGCCTGGCTCGCCTACCTCCTCTACCGCCTCTCCGACCCCGACCCCACTGCACATCTTCTCCACACCCTGTTCGACGACCAAGATCAAGAGCACGGCCACACGCTGCTCACCGCCGCCAAAGCCGTCGCCGCCGCACGCAAGACCACCACCACGACACCCGATTATCGGACCGAATCCAACCCCGCGTTCCCGCCCCCCGCCAGCGATCCAACTCGACACGCCGAGGTTCTCGACACACCGACTATCCGGACGCTCGAAGGAAAGTGAATGAGATTCTTGCAATGGCGCTGCATCGCCGCAGGTCATTAAGTGTGCTCCT
Source organism: Nocardia sp. NPDC003482 (assembly GCF_053588115.1). NCBI lineage: Bacteria > Bacillati > Actinomycetota > Actinomycetes > Mycobacteriales > Nocardiaceae > Nocardia > Nocardia sp. NPDC003482. Next base: position 49,446 of record NZ_JBSFPI010000032.1, on the reverse strand, counting down.
CGCACGCGCGGGGATGAGCCCCCATTCCCACGGAGGAGGAAGTCCACAGCTGGGTGCTCCCCGCACGCGCGGGGATGAGCCCGCGCCCGCGGATACGCCGCCCTGCTCGACACCGTGCTCCCCGCACGCGCGGGGATGAGCCCAGCGAGAACGACGGCGTCGGCGTCACTGCTGCGTGCTCCCCGCACTCGCGGGGATGAGCCCGACCCGGCCGACTACCGGATGCTGTTCCCCGAGTGCTCCCCGCATGCGCGGGGATGAGCCCAGGCGAGCCTTCGCCAAGTCAAGATCACGCATGTGCTCCCCGCACGCGCGGGGATGAGCCCGACGCCGAGGACCGGACCGTGGAAGACGTTGTGTGCTCCCCGCACGCGCGGGGATGAGCCCTGCTGCAACGCATCCCAGCTCGGCAGGGCCAGCGTGCTTCCCGCACGCGCGGGGATGAGCCGACCGCGACGAAGCGCGTCGCCTTGATGCTCAAGTGCTTCCCGCACGCGCGGGGATGAGCCCTGAGCCCGGCGGCGCGTGGTGGAATCCGCTGTGTGCTTCCCGCACGCGCGGGGATGAGCCCCGCCGCGGAATCGTCACGGTCACACCAGCATTGTGCTCCCCGCACGCGCGGGGATGAGCCCGGCGGTCAGCGACGCATGGGCCTGCGCTAATTGTGCTCCCCGCACGCGCGGGGATGAGCCCTGCCAGCGGTCTTTCAGAGGGAAAACCGTCCGAGTGCTCCCCGCACGCGCGGGGATGAGCCCTCTCGCTGTTCGCGTACAGCGACAGCAGGATCGTGCTCCCCGCACGCGCGGGGATGAGCCCCGACCCGTCCGCCAGGGCCCGCAACTCCGCGGGTGCTCCCCGCACGCGCGGGGATGAGCCCGACGAACCAGATGGGATCGGCTGCGGCAGAACGTGTTCCCCGCACGCGCGGGGATGAGCCCTCCGACTATCCTTCCACCAATCCTCAGCGGGCGTGCTCCCTGCACGCGCGGGGATGAGCCCACCACGACGAACACGCACGCCGCCGTGAAGAAGTGCTCCCCGCACGCGTGGGGATGAGCTCAGCGGACCGCGGCCGCCGACGACATCGACTTCGTGCTCCCCGCACGCGCGGGGGTGAGCCCGCCAAATGCCGCACCACCATCCGGCTCCTCGAGTGCTCCCCGCAACCCGCGAGCGCGAAAGCAATCGATTGCCAGCAGTTCGCCAGCGTCGAAAAGTCGTTGGCGTGTCGCTCTCGGAACACGCCGACGGCCTCCTGCTCGAAACGGGGCACCGAGGGCTGGGAGAGGGTCCGGAAAGTGTCCGAAAATTTCGACCACAACTCACCATCGAAGCTCATTTGTGGGGAACGTTTCAAGCATTGGATGGTTCTATCAGCGGTTATGGAATGCCATATTCAATAATGTTCTCTATTTCAATACTCCTCATAACCCAGAGGTCGCAGGTTCAAATCCTGTCCCCGCTACAAGCGGCCCGGGTCTGGGAGACGGAAGTCTCTCAGACCCGGGCCATTTTTCATGCTCGGGTGTTCACACCGCGGAGATCCTCGCATCGTTGCCGACCATGTAGCTCAGGGTGCGAGGAGTCTGGAGTATTCTGAACTCGTTGCGGGACGAAGAGATTCGAGCGCGGACACGACTCGTCGCAATCGCGGTCGAGCGGCGGATGCCCGCTAGAGGGGGCGATCGGAGGCCAGGTGAGCCCATGCCCCTAAACGACGATGTATCCGGTGTAGCTGCCCCCCACGCAGATACTGCCCTCCACAGAACCGCCGTTGTCGATGCACAGCTGCGGGTCGATCGCGGTGTGGTCACCCTCCCACTCGTCGCCATCCGCGGTTGCGATGCCGTCACTGAAACCGAGTGTCAGTGCGGCAGAGGCCAGTACGACGCCCAATGCGGCTGTGGGCCTCATGAACAACCTCGATGTGTCTTTCCGTTCGCTCATGCGCCGACCGAATGCCTTCCATGCCAAGGGTATTCGTCGCCAGCATCGTGAATCGTACGAGCAAGGCCAGCGTTACAAACGAAACTCACGAGATGATCAGCACCGCTTTACCTTTCACCCGACGCTCCGCCAGAGCGCGCAACGCGTCGGGCAGGTCTTCCCAGGCCCCGGCATAGCCGATCCTGGGATGCAAAATCCCCTTCGCAACAAGCGACACGAGCAGACCGAGGTCCGCTCCGAAAGGCCCGCTGGCATAGGAGAGGAACGATTGGATGCGCGCCCCCTCGTGACCGATGAAGTCGTAGATGCTGACCGCACCCGGCTCACCGGAGGTAGTGCCGATGAGGAGGACAAGGCCGCCCGGCTCGACCTTCGAGATCGCCGCGGACAGGGACTTGCCGCCCACGGATTCACTGACCACGTGGTAGCGGCCGGGGGCGTCCTCGATCGTGGAGACGACGGTCGTCGCGCCCCGATCGGCCAGTTCCGCGGCGTATTCGGATGCCGCGACGGCGGTTACCTCGGCACCCCGGGCGGCGGCGAGTTCGACCTGGAAACGCCCCACCGCCCCGCTGGCGGCGGTCACAAGCACCCTTCGACCCAGGAGATCCCGGGCGAGCCGCAGGGTTCGCAGGGCGGTGATTCCCGCTATGGGCAGGGTCGCCGCGATGTCCAGGCTCACCTCCTCGGGCACGGCCGCGAGCTGATCGGTGCGAACCGTCACCCTCTCGGCCCACCCACCCTCCTCCGCCGCTCCGACGACCGGGGTTCCGGCCGCGGGCCCGCTGCCGTCGGCGGCGGCCTCGACCACCACTCCGGCGATGTCCTGGCCCGGGCGCCAACCGGCCGGGCGAGCCTTCAGCAGGGCCAGTTCGCCGCGGTTGATCGAGAACGCTCGGACGGCTACGACGGCGTGATTCGGGGCTGGGGTCGGATCCGGAACATCCTGGAATTCCACGAGATTCGGTGTACCGGGGGCATTGACGATCGATCGCATCGTTCCTCCTTGTATTCGGTGACGCGCACGGTCAAGATAGGAGCGGCCGGTCTCTGTCGGTAAGTAGGAACCGGAAAGTGCCTAGCGCACCGAGGGGTGTCCGCGCTGGTCCGAAGGGTGGAGGCGAGGAGTGACAACGCGAACCGCGGCGGAGCGGAGGCAGCGGGCGAAGGTGGAGTACGACGCGTTCGTCGCCGCCTGCCCGACGCGCGAACTGCTGGCGACGATCAGCGACAAATGGGTGACCCTCGTCCTCACGGCCCTTGCCGACGGTCCGAAGCGGCACGGCGAACTTCGCGTCCGCATCGCGGGGGTGAGCCAGAAGATGCTCACGCAGACCCTGCGTTCGCTGGAACGGGGCGGGTTGGTCGACCGCGCGGTCACTGCCGAGGTGCCCGTCCGCGTCGACTACTCACTGACCCCGCTCGGCCGCAGCCTTCTCCCCGTGGTCGCCGCGGTGAAAAACTGGGCGGAGGAGAACATGGACGTCGTCCGCGCCGCGCAACGCCGCTACGACAGCCGCACACAGGTCTGAGCGCAACCACGCCGTAAATGCCGACAGCTCAACGGGTTCCGGGATGAGGCGTCATTCCGCGGGGCCCGGCCGCGCTCGCAACGCGTCGATCGCGGTATCGATCGCGGCCAGAGCGGCGGTCTTGTCGAGACCCGCTCGCGAGACCAGCGAGAGTCCCTGGACGACGAAGAGCAGTAGTCGAGCTTGCGCGTCGGGTGGGGCGCTGTCTGTGACTTCGCCGGTGGCCTGGGCCCGGCGCAGGGCCTCGGTGACGATCTCGGTGAAGCGGGAGTAGGAGCGGGCGACGAGTTCGGTCGCCTCGTTGTCGTGCGGAACGAGTTCGGCGGCGGTATTGCCCATCAGGCATCCGTTCGGGGTACCCACCTCGGAGATCACCTCGTCCACCCGCGCGGGATGGGTTAGGATCTCCCGCAGCGCGGGCAGGAGACGGGGAGCGTCGAGTACGGCGAGCAGGTGCTGCTCGTACACATCCCAATACAGCCGGACCGCGTCCAGATAGAAGCGGCGTTTGTCGCCGAACGCGCCGTAGAGACTGCCGCGTTCGACCCCCAGCGCGTCGACCAGGTCCTGGATCGATGTCGTGGCGTAACCGCGGGACCAGAACAGCTGGAGTGCCCGCGTCAGCGTCTGGTCCCGGTCGAACTCGCGCGGACGTCCGGTGCGTGGCATGTCTCCAACCCTACGACTTCTTGACTAAGCGTTCAAGAAGTCGTAGCGTCGGCCGGGCAACTTTTGGAACGGTCACATAAAAGTCGTCTGGGCAAGGAGAAACAATGGGTCGTCTCGCGGGAAAACACGCGCTCATCACGGGAGGAACCGGCGGCATCGGCTTCGAAACCGCCCGCCAGTTCCTCGCCGAGGGGGCGACCGTCGCGATCACCGGTCGCTCACAGGACAAACTGGACCGAGCCGCCCGGCAACTCGACGGAGTGTTGCCGATACGCAGCGATGCCTGTGACATTCCCGGTCAGGCGGCGCTCGCCGAGCGGCTGGCGGGGCGATGGCCGAAGCTCGACATTCTCATGTGCAACGCCGCCGACGTCACTCACCTGCCGATCGAGGAGTGGACCGAGCAGGCATTCGACACGCTCGTCGCTACCAACCTCAAATCGCCCTTCTTCCTGATCAAGGCTCTGCTGCCGCTGTTCTCGCGGCAGTCGTCGGTGATCGTCGTCGGCTCGGTCTCCGCCTTCGTCGGGCACGAGAACGCCGCGGTCTACGGCGCGGCCAAGGCGGGACTGCTGTCGCTCTCGCGGGGGCTGACCTATGAGCTGAAGGACCGCGGCATCCGGATCAACGGGCTCAGCCCCGGCCCGACCCGCACCGACACCTTCACGCCGCTGGGCGCCGAACGCCGGGACGCCATCTACGACGAGCTCGAACGGGTCGTGCCGCTACATCGCATCGGGACGACCGTCGAGATGGCCAAGGCGGCCGTCTACCTCGCCTCGGACGAGTCCGCCTACACCGCTGGCACGGTGCTGCGGGTGGACGGTGGTATCGGCGAGCTCGCCTACTGACGAAAAACCCTGTCACACAACGGTTCCGGCGAGCCACACCATTCGTCACTTCGAATCGGGCTCCCGCGGCATCTCCAACCCCACCCCCAGTCGATGCGTCCGCGACAGCACCTCCTCGCAATACGACGCCACCGCCTGCGCCCGCCGCGTGAGCTGAACCTCCTCGGCACGCGCCAGAACGACGGGGAGCGGATCGACCGGATCGGAGATCGGCATCGCGGCGACCGGTCTGCCCTCGTAGGAGTAGTCGACCTGGGGCTTCTGGATCAGTAGGGAGTAGCCCAGGCCGCGGCCTACCAGGGAGCGGACCATCTCGAATTCCCTTGTGACGTGGCGGATTCGGGGTTCCACCCCGGCCGCTCGCAGCAGGCCGGTGAAGTAGGCCAGGCTCGGGTCGACGTCGAGGGCGATCATCGTCTCGTCGGCGAGATCGGCGAGGGCGATCGAATGTTGTTGTGCCAGGGGATGATCGCCGGGGACGATGACGTGCGGGCGGGTCGCGTACAGCTGGGTGCAGCGGACGCCGGGGAAGATGCCGGTCTCGTACAGGATCGCCAGTTCGAATCGGCCCGTCAGCAGATCCTCCTGCAGCTCGTCCTGGGAGCCCTCGCGGAAGTGCAGGTGGATCGGGGGAGTCGTGGTGGCCAGCTGGGTGACCAGTTCGGGCAGCACGAAGGGGGCGATCGTGGTGAAACAGCCGACGGTGAAGTCGCCGCCGATCGATTCGCCGAAATGCCTTGCGGCGACGACCAATTCGTCCGCGCGGGCCAGCAGCGCCCGCGCGTGCGGGAGCAGTTCGCGACCGGCCGCGGTCAGCGTCAGGCCCTTGGACTTGTGCCGGACCAGCAGCTGGCTGCCGACATCGCGTTCCAGTTCGGAGATGCCGATGGAGATCGAGGACTGGGAGACGTGCAGCGCCGCGGCCGCCGCGGTCATCTGCCCGCTCTCGGCGGCGAGAGTGAAGTACTGCAGCTTCCGCAAGCTGAGGGACATGAATTTATTTTATGTGGTCGTCCGATTAATTGCAATTGACTTATGTATGCCCCGGGCGCAGGCTGGTTTGTGTATCCGAATGACGATTTCGACAAGGTTTTGTACTGATGACTATCATGCCCGACGTCCGTACCTGTCCTATCGATGCGGACTTCGATCCCCTTTCCGAGGACTACCTCGACGACCCGTACGCGTATCAGAACGCGGTGCGGGAGCGCGGCCCGATCTTCTATTCGCCGCGCCTGGACATGTACGTCCTGACCCGGTACGACGATATCGAGGCGGTCTTCAAGAACCCGTCGGTCTTCTCGGCCACGATTCAGCAGCAGCCGGTCTTCGATCTCGCCCCCGAGACCAAGAAGATCCTGGTCGAGAAGTTCACCACCACGGCGGTCATGTCGGACTGCGATCCGCCGATGCACTCCCGGATCCGGGCGCTGAACATGAAGGGCTTCTCGGCGCGGCGGATCGCCGCCCTGGAACCGAAGGTGCGGGAGAAGACCGTCGAACTCATCGACAAGATCGAACCCGGTCCGGTCGACATGGTCGCCGCGCTGTCCTATCCGCTGCCCGCCTTCGTCGTCTCCACCCTCATCGGCTTTCCCGAAGAGGACGCCGATCAGATCAAGGAATGGTGTGGCAACCGGATCGAATTCAGCTGGGGCGCCCCGTCCGAGGCGGAGCAGGCGAAGGTCGCGAACAATATGGTGAACTACTGGGAATACTGCCAGCGGTTCGTCGAATACCGGAAGAAGAATCCCGCCGACGACTTCACCAGCTATCTGCTGGCAGCGCACCGGGACGATCCCGAAAGTATCTCCGAATACGAGATCGCGAATGTGACGTTCGGCCTCAGTTTCGCGGGCCACGAAACGACCACCAGCCTCGCGGGCAGCGCGCTGCGCCGATTACTGACGCGCCGGTCGCTGTGGGACGAGATCTGCGCCGACCCGTCGCTCATCGGCGGCGCGGTGGAGGAGATGTTGCGCTACGACAGCGCGGTCATCGCCTGGCGGCGGCGGACCACGCGAGAGGTCACCGTCGCCGGTGTCGACATTCCCGAGGGCGCGACGGTGCTGTTGTTGCTCGGGGCGGCGAATCACGATCCGTCGCATTTCGAGAATCCCGACGACATCGATATCCGCCGGGCCGACGCCAAGACCCATCTGGCGTTCGGCAAGGGCATCCACTTCTGCCTGGGCGCCGCGCTGGCCCGGGTCGAGGGCCGGGTCATCCTCGAGGAGCTGACCAGGCGCGCCCCCGGGATGACCCTGCTCCCGCAGAGGTTCACCTTCCCGCGCAACATCTCCTTCCGCGGGCCGAAGGAGCTCTGGGTCGAATGGCCGAGCCGATGATCGACGAGCTGCCCGGTTCGTTCTTCGTCCCCGTCGCGGGGGAGGACGACACCTTCGACAGCACCCCGGCGACCGCGGGCCCGTGGAGCGCGCAGGCGCAGCACGGGGGACCGCCGTCGGCGCTGCTGACGCGGGCGCTGGATCGGGTGGCCGGGGAGCACGGCCTGCGGTTGGCGCGGGTCACGGTCGAACTGGCCGGACCCGTTCCGGTCGCTCCCGTGCGGCTGTGCACCCGCGTGGTCAAGGCGGGGTCGCGCACGGCGATCCTCGAGGGCACGCTGTCCAGCGGCGGCAAGGATCGAATGCACCTGCGGGCGTGGGCGATTCGCGAGAGTCCGGCGGACAGCCCGCGCATCGATCACGAGCAACCCATGCCGCCGCTGCCCGGACCGCAGGAGTTCCGCGGCATGAGCAAGGCCCACGTCGACGGCTACGTGTCGGCGATGGAGTGGCGGTTCCCCGCGGCCGGGTCCTCCTTCGACTCGCTGGGTCCGGACTGCGTCTGGGCCCGGCAGCGGGTGCCGTTGCTCGCGGGCGTGCCCGACGCACCCCTCACACGCGCGCTGGTCGTCGCCGACAGCAACTGGGCGGCGGCGTTCGAACTGGATCGGCACGAGCTGTTCGTGGTCAATGTCGATCTCACCGTCACCTTCGCCCGCTGGCCGCGCGGCGAGTGGATCGGGCTGCGTTCGCGCACGCGCGCGGAGCCGTCGGGGACCGCGTATGCCGTCGGAACCCTGTACGACACCGCGGGACCGTGCGCGCTCGTCACCCAGAGCCTCCTGGTGGCGGACCGATGAAGACGGCCGGATCCGTTCGCATCACGTCAGTTCAGCCACTTGTCCGGGCGGAGGGCCCCGGAGAGGCTGGAGAAGACATCGAAAATCGTCAATCTTCGACGCAAGGAGCGATGTTCATGCAGACGTCAGACATCAGCGCCTCCCGGGTCCCTCGCCAGTGGATCAAACCGGCCGCGGCGGTCGCGGCCGCGGGGTGGGGCGCACAGCAATTCACGCCGCTGCTGCTGGTCTACCACGACCGGCTGCACCTGACCGCCACCATGACCCAGCTGACCTTCGCGGCGTATTCCGCCGGTCTGCTCCCGGGTCTGCTGCTGGGCGGACCGTTCTCGGATCGCTTCGGCCGCAAGGCCGTCATGATCCCGACCATGCTCGCCGCGCTGCTCGCGTCGGTGCTGCTCATCGCCGGTCCCTGGGGCATCGGCTGGCTCATCGCGGGCCGCCTGATCACCGGTGTGGCCAGCGGCGCGGCGTTCAGCAGCGGCGCGGCGTGGCTGAAGGAGTTGTCCAACCGCGAATCCCACGACGTGACCCAGGGCGCCCGCCGGCTCACGGTGGCGATGGGCATCGGATTCGCGTTGGGGCCGTTGATCGCTGGCGTGCTCGCCCAGTGGGCGCCGTACCAGACCTTCGTCCCCTACCTGCCGCATCTGCTGCTCGCGGGCACCGCGCTGGTTCTCGTGGCACGGACCCCGGAGACGCTGACCAGGAATCCCGACGCGGGAATCCTTGCGGCACTGCGGATTCGGGAGGTCCGGGATCGGCGGTTCCTGATGATCGTCGTGCCCCTGGCGCCGTGGGTGTTCATCCCGGTCGCGCTGATCCTCGCCTACGTCCCCTCGCTCATCCACGACAGCACGCGGAACTGGGCGCTGCTGTTCGCCGCGGTGGTGACCACCTGCAACGCGGGCGCGGGCATCCTGGTGCAGAAACCGGCCAAGACGATCGCCGCGCACGGGCGGCAGTACCTGATCCTGACCGGATTCTCGCTGACCGTGGTGGGTCTGCTGCTCGCGGCCGCGGCGGTGCGCTTCACCAGTCCGGTTACGGCGCTGGTCAGCAGCCTGGTGCTCGGTGTGGCGTACGGATGCCTACAGGTGTGCGGGCTGCTCGAGGTGCAGAGCATCGCCGATCCGGCGCGCCTGGGCGGGTTGACCGCGGTGTATCAGGCGCTGACCTACGTCGGTTTCGCCGCGTCGTTCGTGCTCGCGCTGCTGGCTCCCCTGGGCAGTCCGGTGCGCCTGCTGCTGTACACGGCCGCGGTGGCCGCGCTGTTCTTCGTGTGGTTGATCCGCGCGCAGCGGGTGCTCGACCCGAAGGTGGTCCCCGCGCCCGCCGGGGTGGCGGCCGTGCCGCCGATGGCGGCGGAGGTCCGGCAGACGAGGGAGCGGGTCTGACCGTTGCCGCACCGAAACCGTGTGCTGCCCGGCGGCGAGATCATCGCCGCCGGGTTTCGCGGCGCCTGGATGGGCAACCGCGGCGGCCCGATACCCGAGTCCCCCACGCGCCGACCGTGGGCGAGCACGCACTGGATCTATTGCCACCTCGCGTTCAACGACCGGGAGCGCGTCTTCCGCCAACCCGGCCGCCGCTACACCGAGCTGTTCTTCTTCGACGAGGCGGTCGCCCTCGCGGCCGGGCATCGTCCCTGCGGGGAGTGTCAGCACCACCGCCTGCGCGAGTACAAGGCCGCGACGATCGGGGTGGCGGGGACCGTCGGCACGCTCGACGCGCTGCTGCACCGCCAGCGCCTGGCGGCCGCGGTGCACGCCGAGGCCGACAGCCTGCCCGCCGGAACCTTTGTGCGACACCGGGATCGAGACGTGCTGCTGTGGGCGGGCACGGCCTTCGCCTGGGACGGCGAGCACGGCTACCGCGAGGTCGCGCTCCCGCCGGCCGGGACCCGCGTGCGGGTGCTGACCCCGCTGCTGACCCGCCGGGCGCTGGCCGCGGGTTTCGCGATCCGCCCCCGGCTGGGCGCCGACCTCTGATCCCGGTCAGCTCGTCGTCGCGCCCCGGAAGGTCCGCCGATAGGCGTCCGGGGCGACCCCCACGTGTTTGACGAAATGCCTGCGCAGATTCGCCGGGGTGCCCATGCCGGTCCGCGCGGCGATCTGCTCGATGCTCAGATCGGTTGTCTCCAAGAGGTTCTGGGCGGCGAAGACGCGCTGGGAGTGCAGCCACTGCAACGGCGGTGACCCGGTCGTGGAGACGAAGCGGCGGTGCAACTGCCGCGGGCTGATGTGCGCGTGCGCGGCCATGTCGGCGATCGTCAGCGGCATGTCCAGGCACGACATCAGCCAGTCGCGCACCCGGACGATGATCTCGTCGTCCTCGTCGTCCTCCAGGGGTGCGATGAACTGGGCCTGCCCGCCCTCGCGATGCGGCGGGATGACGAGGTACCGCGCGAGCGCGTTGGACACGCCGATGCCGACGTCCTTGCGGACCAGATACAGGCATAGATCGATTCCGGCGGCTTTTCCCGCCGAGGTCAGAACCATCTTCTCGTCGACGTACAACACGTCCGGATCGACCGTCACGCGCGGGTAGTCCGCGGCCAGCCGGGCGGTGTGCCGCCAATGCGTGGTCGCTCTCAATCCGTCGAGAATTCCCGCCGCGGCGAGGGTGAACGCCCCGGTGCAAATGGACACCACACGGGCCCCGGACTCGTGCGCCGCGCGCACCGCGTCGACAAGTATTTCCGGTTGGGAACGATTCTCGTCGCTGCACGCGGGGACGATCACGGTATCCGCGGAAAGCAGGCCGTCGTAGGTTTCGTCGACCTCCGCGCGCAGCCACGCGCCGACGTGCGCCGCGGGGGTTCCGCAGGTCTTCACGGTGTAGTGACGACGGGCCGCGGGCGCGGAGAACACCTCGTACGCGGAGGCGACCTCCAAAAGCGACATTTTCGGCGCGAGCGCGATCGCCACGCGGTGTCGGGGCTTCTCGTCGGGGGTGATTGCAGTGCCGTCCGTCAATTCGGTCATGGATTCCCCCGGAGATGAACAGGCTCGATGCCTTCAGCCTAGCGGAACTCGGACATCCGCCCGCTGTAGTCTATATCACACGCCGAATGTGTGCCACATCTGCAATCTCACGCCGGATCGAACGCCGACAATGAATTCGACCAGCACGTTCGCGCTATTCTCTAATGCTCGCCGCTGGCGTGCCGATAGCGGGTACCCAACATTCCGTATTCGAATCCACCTGCTTATCCCTCATTACTCCCATTCGAGCCGCCGGCGTGCCCGTGACCGATTCGTGATGGCGCATTCGAATAATGCCGTTCATGCCCTCCGGCCATGGCCGAATTCGTTCGTCTGATGTCAGTATTGGTTGTGGTGAATGGTTCACCGCAGTCGTAGCGTGAGAAACCGAGAGGCGGATAAAGCCCGGAGGATAATTCCAGATGAATGAAAGATGTTATGAGGCGGTCACCGATACGGATGTGATCATCATCGGTGGCGGGATAGCGGGATCGGCTCTCGGCTATGCGCTGGCCTCTTTCGGAATAGAAACCACCATCCTCGAGCGCCAGACGGTCCATCAGGACCGCGTGCGCGGTGAGGTGATCAACTGCTGGGGCGTGCGCGAAGCCCAGGAATTGAAGGTCCTCGAAATACTCGAGGCAGCGGGCGGCAATTACGCCGATCGCTTCGTCGCCTACGACGAGACCGTGACCCCGGAACACGCCGACGCCGTGGCGCTGGATGTCGGATCCATGCTCGAGGGCATCCCCGGCGTCCTCGACGTGGGCCATCCCGAGGCGTGTTCGGCGCTGCTCGCGGCCGCGGAGTCCGCGGGCGCCGCGGTCATCCGCGGGGTGACCGACACCGAGGCGAGCGCCGGCGCCGCGCCGCGGGTCCGATTCAAGGCGCGCGGCCGCGAACTCCTGCGCACCGCGCGGCTGATCGTCGGCGCGGACGGCCGGGTCTCGGCGACGCGCAGACAGCTGGGCATCGAACTCACCCAGACGCCCGCGAACTCGCTGGGCGGCGGCCTGCTCGCCGACGGCATCGAGGGCTGGCGTCAGGACACCAGCGGCATCGGGACCGAGGACGATCTGCTCTACTTCGTCTACCCCCGCGCGAACGGCCGCGCGCGCCTGTATCTGCTGCACTCACCGCATCAGAAGGGCCGATTCTCCGGCGCCACGGCGGCCGCGGATTTCCTGTCCGCCTTCCGATTCCGATGCATTCCCGACAGCGCCGCCATCTTCGGCAACGCGCGGCCCGCCCTGCCGAACACGCCCTGCGCGTTCTTCCCCATGAACGACTCCTGGTGCGACACCATCACCCGCCCCGGCGCCGTCCTGATCGGCGATGCCGCCGGATGGAGCGATCCCGTTGTGGGACAGGGTCTTTCGATCGCGCTGCGCGACGCCCGCCTGGTTCGCGATGCGCTGCTGGGACATTCGCGCTGGACCGAGGACATCTTCCGCGACTACGTCGCCGAGCGCGAGGTGCGCATGCAGCGGCTGCTGCTGTCGGGCAAGGTCCGCACGGCGATGGGCCTGACATTCGGCGAGTTCGGCCGGCGCCGCCGCGCCGCCTACGCCCGCGCGTGGCCGAAGGACGAACTGCTGGCCGGTTCGCGGCTCGCGACGTTCAAGGGACCGCACAACGTCCCCGCCGAGTCGTTCGAACCCCATGTCATCGATCGAATCCTGCGGCTCGGGCAACCGAGCGAGTAGTGAAAAGTACAGAGAGGAAATCAGTTTCGATGTTTTACCGTACTGCCGAGTCCGATGTGATCACCCGGGAGAACAACTGCGACCTGCGCAGGTTGTACCCGTGGCACGACGTCGTCGTGCCGCCGTGGAACAGCTCGCTCGTCTCGATCCGACCGCAGGAGTCCAGCAAGCAGCACCAGCACGCCACCGACGAGACCTTCATCTTCACCTCGGGTGAGGGCACGGTGACCGTGGCGGGCGAGCAGCGGACGATCAAGCCCGGCGACGTGATCTACATTCCGCACGGTCAGGACCACATCGTCACCAACACCAGCACCGAGCGGCCGCTGGACTTCGTCAGCATCTACTGGTTGCAGCCCGAGGAGGTGCGGGCATGACCGGCGCGCTCTACGGCTCCACGTTCTCCCCGCCCACCCCCAACGGCGACTTCCATCTCGGCCATTTCGCGGGCCCGGTGCTCAGCAGCGACGTGTGCGCGCGGGCGCTGCGTCGCCGCGGGCACGAGGTCCGGTTCGCGTGCAGCACCGACGACAATCAGACCTACGTCGTCACCACCGCGCGGCGGCTCGACACCGATCCGCGGGCCCTCATCGCGCACGCGTTCGAGCAGACCTCGGCTTCGCTTGCGCTGGCGGACATCTCGGTTACCGGGTACACGATGACCGACGCCGCCTACGACGAGTTCGTGCGCGGATTCTTCACCGATCTGTGGCGCGCCGGGGCGTTCGATCTGCGCACGGTCGAGCTGCCCTACGACACCGCGGCCGGGGCCTATCTGACCGAGGCGTTCATGACCGGGCGCTGCCCGCACTGCCTGGCGCACGCGCGGGCCGGGGTGTGCGAGGCGTGCGGCCTGTACAACCTGCCCGCCCAGTTGCTCGACAACGCCGAGCGCGCCGTGGAGTACCGGCCCGCGCGCATCTGGATGCTCGACCTCGAGCGGCATCGGGACGCGATCACCGAGGAGCTGCGCACCCACCACCGCGCGGGTCGACAGTCGTTGGCGCGCATCATCGACAAGACGCTGGCCGCGCCGCTGCCCTCGATCCCGGTGACCTACCCGATCGAGTGGGGCATCCCCGTCGAGTGGGACGGCGTCGCGGGCACGATCAACGCGTGGCCCGAGATCTTCGTCGGGCATCTGTACTGGCTGGGGCTGACGAACCCGGCCCCGGGCATGGCCGAACTGGTCCAGTTCATCGGTATCGACAACGGCTTCTACAACGCGTTCGTCTACACCGCGCTGGCCGCCCTGGCGCGCCGGGCCGGGATCGCCGATCCGCCGCCGCGCCGCACGATCACCAACAACTACCTCCAGCTGGGCGGGCGCAAGTTCTCCACCAGCAAGGGCGATGTCATCTGGGCGCGGCGGTTCCTCGCCGACGTGGGCCGCGACCGCGCCCGGTTCGTCCTCGCCCTGAAGGCGCCGGACTTCCAGCACGCCGAATTCACCGTGGAATCGGCGCTGGACACCCTGGCGGAGCGGTTCGACACCCCGCTGCGCCGGCTGGCCGAGGCGTTCGCGGCCGTGCCGCCGCGCCTGGACGCCCGCGATCACCCGGATCCCGAGCAGTGGTGGCTCGCGGCGCTGGCGGCCTCGACCGCCCGCTTCGACGAGGCCTACGACCTGGACACCTTCAGCACCAAGGCCGCCGCCGAGGCGTTCGCGCTGCACATCGAGGTCCTCCTGCTCGGATACACCACCCGCGACATGAACCGGATCGAGGAACAGGCCGGGGCCGTGCGCTTCCTGCACGCCCTGGCGACGCTGGCCGATCCGATCGTCCCCGACATCGCGGCCACCGTCGCGTCGCTGTTCGAGCCGCGACCCGCCGTGTCCGCCCCCGTCGCCGTCTGACCATCTCGAAATCGCAAGGAACACACCATGCTTCGCACGTTCATGAATTCGAAGATCCACCGGGCCACCGTCACCGAGAGCAACCTGCACTACGTCGGCTCGATCACCATCTCGACCGACCTGATGCGGGCGGCGGGTATCGGCGTCCACGAACTCGTCCAGATCGTCGACATCGACAACGGTCAGCGCTTCGAGACCTACACCATCGCGGGCGCGCCCGGCGCCGGGCAGATCTGCGTCAACGGCGCGGCCGCGCGCCTGGTGCAGCCCGGCGACAAGATCATCATCATCTCCTACGCCCAGCTGACCGAGGAGGAGATCGACAAGCATCGCTCCGCGGTCGTCCATGTCAACGGCGCCAACGAGGTTCAGGAGATCACCACCCTCGAACCGGCGAACACGCTCTACGAGACGGTCTGATCGGCGGCACCCCATGGCTATCACGCAACGCATTCCGATCCATCCGGTGCTGGGCATCGGGTTCGGCCCCGCCAATCTGTCCACCGCGATCGCCGCGCGGGACAAGGGCCTGCTCGAGGACTGCCACTTCATCGAGCGCGCACCGCGTTTCGAGTGGCAGAGCGAGCAGATGCTCAGCGGCGCCGACATCCAGAACAACCCGTTTCGCGATCTGGTGATGCCGCGCGATCCGGGCCACGAGTACACCTTCGTGCGGTACCTGCACAGTCGCGGGGCGCTCACCGAATATCTGCACTACAACACGAAATTCGCGCTCCGCAACGAATACGCGGGATACCTGGAGTGGGTGGCGTCGCACTTCGCCGACCACGTGACCTACGGGCAGGAGGTGCGCGGGGTCGAGGTGGTGCCGGGACCCGGCGGCGAATGCTTCGAAGTCGTTACGGCCGACCGGATCTGGCGGGCCCGGCACCTCGTGGTGGGCACCGGGCGCTCGCCGAACATCCCGGCCTGCTTCGCGATCGACGATCCGCGCATCTTCCACGCCAGCCGCTACCTGTCGACGATGCGGCGGCTGGCCCGGGAGCGGACCGACCTCCGCACCGTCGCGGTGGTCGGCTCCAGCCAGAGCGCGATCGAGATCATTCTCGATCTGCTGGCCCGTCCCGATGTCGGCCGGGTGGTCTCGATCCAGCGCGGTATCGGGTTCCGGCTCAAGGACACCAGTCCGTTCTCGCGCCGGGTCTTCCTGCCGGAGTTCATCGATTACTTCCATCCGCTGCCGCTCGAGACCAAGAAGCGGCTGCGCGAGCAGCTGCGGGCGGTCAACTACGGCGCCTGCGATCAGGACGTGATCGACCAATTGACCACGGTGCAGCGCGATTACGAGCAACGCGGCTCGGATCGCTTCACCCTGGCGTCGTTCTCGCAGGTGCAGACCGTCGTCGGGCACGGGCGGTCGCTGGCGCTGACGCTGGCCGACGTCAACAACGGCGAGACCTCCTCGCTCGACGTGGACGCCGTCGTCCTCGCCACGGGATACCGCGATTTCGGCACCGGCGCCGACGACGAGCTGTCCCATCCGCTGCTGCGGTCGGTCCGCAATCGCATCGCGTGCGAGTCCGACGGCACCCCGGTGGTGCACCGCGACTACTCGCTCGAGTTCGCCAGCGCGGGCGACTCGCTGTCGGTGTACCTCAACGGGGTGTGCGAGGCGAGTCACGGCATGGGTGACGCGGGGGCGCTGGCGGTGCTGTCGGCGCGGGCGCAGGACATCGCCGAATCCCTGCGTGCCCGCGTCCGCACCGGGGCGCGCCCGGAGCCCGTCCCGGCTCGGAACGGCCTGCTGAGCGTGTCATGAACGCCGACATGGTGATCGTGGGCGCCGGCATCGTCGGACTGTGCACGGCCGTCGCGGCCGTGCGCGGGGGCCGCGCCGTGGTGGTCGTCGATCCCGGTTCGGCGTCCACCGCGGTGTCGGCCGCCTCCGGCGGGCTGATCCGGCGCTTCGATCTCGGCGGTGGCCTCGGCGATCTGGTGTCGGCCGGTTTCGACCGGATGCGGGAGTGCGCCACCGCGTGCTCGGCGTACCAGCCGACGGGCGCGCTGACCCTGCAATACTCGAACGATCCGCTGCCCACCCACGTCCGCACCCGGACCGTGCCCTACGCCGCGCGGTCCATGCGGCGGCGGTGGCCGCAGATCGCGGTGCCGCCCAATGTGATCGGTGTGTTCGAGGAGGGCGCGGGCTGGGTCGACGCGCCGGTGCTGCTGGCCGCCATCCGCTCCGAACTCCGTTCCCGGGGCGTGGAATTCGTCACCGATCGGGCCGACCACCTGGTGACCGATCGGGGTCGCGTCCGCGGCGTGGTGACCAGCGCGGGCCGGGCGATCGCGGCGCCCCGGGTGCTGGTCGCCGCCGGGATCGGCTCGACCCGCCTGGCCGCCACCGCCGGGGTGGACTTCCCGTTGCGCACCCGCCGGATCGGCTACTGCCTGCTGCGGATCGGCCGCGATCGCACCCGCGGCCTGCCCACCATCATCGATCGGGTCGGCGGCACGTGGGTGCGGCCCTGCCGGGATCCCGATCTCGTGCTCGTGGGGCGACGGCAGGAGGTGTTCGGGGTACCGGCCGAGATCCGGCACGACATCTCGGACGCCGACGTCCACGAGATCCGCCGGACCATCGCGCAATTGCTGCCCGCCGCCGCCGACGCGCCGCTGGCGGGCGGGGTGACCGCCTACGATGTCGCGCGCCCGGCCCCCGGCGACCCGCGGGTCCGGCACTGTCCGGATCCGCGCGGACTCACCATCGCCGCGGGCTGGAACGGCGGCGGATTCAAGGCGGCCCCCGCGATCGCCGAACTCGCGTTCGAGCCGCGAGTCCTCGTCGAGGAGGAGGTATGACCGCCCGGGCCCGGCTCAACGCCACCGATGAAATGCTCGCCGCCGCAACGAGTTCGGTGGGCGCGTCGCGCCGGATCCAGTTGGTCTGGGCGCTGCCGCGCGGGCTCGACCGGGCGCGGGTGGAGGAGTTCTGGCGGCGGCTCGACGACGGGGTCCTGAGCCGTCGGCCGAGTTCGCCGCTGATTCCGGGCGCCCGCCGCTGGTGGGCACCCGCCGCCAACGCGCTGCCCCCGATCGTGGACACCGACGTCGCGCCGGGGGCGCCGGTACTCGACTGGCTCGATCGCCAGGTGCGCGTCCCGCTCGGCCCGGACGGACTCTGGGCGCTGGCCTATCGGCCCACCGAGGACGGGTCGATCGTCGCGCTCACCGTTCCGCACGCGGTGGTCGACGGCGTCGGCCTGCTCCGCGCCGTCGAGGCCGCCGCGGCGGCGAAATCGATTCCACCACAGCGTCGCTCGCGTTGGTTGGACGACGTGACCGACATCGCGGAACAGACGACCGGGGGTCTGCGCGACACCGCGCGCTGGCTGGGCGAGCTCGCCCGGAAGCCGGGTCTGCGAGCCGACCTGGCCACGGCGCTCCGGTCACGTGGGGCGCGACGCGCGGAACCCGATGCGCCGCAGTTCTTCTCGACCGCGTTCTGCACTGTGCCCGCTCCGCTCTGGCGGACGACGGCGGAGGCCGCGGGCGGCACCGACAACAGCCTGTTCCTCACCTTCGCCGAGCGGCTGTACCACGCGGCGTCCGGCCGAAACGGTCTGGGGGAGTTGGACATCGGCATACCGGTCAGCCTGCGCGCGGGCGCCGACGATCTGTCCGCCAACGCGCTCGTCGTGGTGCCGATGCGCGTCCCGGCGGCCGGTCCGACCGTGCGGGACGTGCGCGCGCTCGCCAAGGAGCGGCTCGCACGCACCGGACCGGAGGACATCACCCTTGTGCCGCAAGCGCTCTGGCACCACCTGCCGCGTCGCCTCGCCACCGCGCTGAAGACGCCCGGGGCGCAGTTCACCGACGTGGTCGCCTCGAATTTCGGGGCGGCGAGCCCGGCGGTGTCGCACGCGCTCGACGGAGCGCCCGCGACACGGGTGTTCGTGCGCACCATGAGCATTCCGGGAGTCGTCCCCGCCCGCGCGCGACTGCGCCTGTCGCTGTGCGTGATTCGCATCGGCGACACGCTGTCGATATCGATCACCGGAATCCCCTGCCGGTTCGGCGATTCCGCCGCACTGGCCGACACCGCCGACCGCGTCCTGCGCGAGCTGGGCGTCCGAGCCGAGAAATGGACCGTCACATGATCCCCGACCGCTGGTTCCGGACGATGCCGGATTCCTCCCGCCTGCCCAATACCCGCATCCTGTCCCGCGTGCTGGTGCCGCTGGACCGGCTCGACCGGCAGATCGCCGATTACGAAGCGCTCCAAGGCTTACGGGCCGATCTGCGGATGCCCATTCCCGACTTCGGCGGGCTCGAACTCGCCGCGGTGGGCGGGGTCCTGCTCATCGCGAGCGAACGCCCCTTCACCCCCGTGCAGCGCGCGACGCGTTTCTCCCTGATCGTTCCCGACCTGGACCGGCAGATCGCCATCGCCGCGGATATCGGCGCGCGAATCCTCGAGCGCGTGGAGCCGATCCTGCCCGGCCGCCGCGCCCGCCTGCTGTACCCCGGCGGCGTCCTCGCCGAACTCGTCGAGCATCGGCCCCTTCCCGGGGAGACACCGTATTCGCCGGTCCCGCAATCGGATTCGACCCGAAGCCGCCGGATCGACCCGCACCTCGAGGTCCCGCTCACCGAACTGCCCGCGGCGGTCGACGTCTTCGCCGCCGTCACCGGCCACCGTCCCGAACCTCGGCCCGGCTCGGACGCCCACCACATCCGCGTGGGCGACCTGCTGATCATCGCCCGCCCGCCCGTTCCGGGCGTGCCCGCCGAGGACGATCGGCCGCTCGCCCACGAGGGAGCCGCGCACGGCGGATAATCGCCGCATGAGGTCGCGACCGTCCCCGAGGTGGCTGGTCGGTGCCGTGGCCGTGGTGGTCGTGCTCGTCGCCGTGTGGGCGTGGTGGCCGGGCGAGCCGCCGGTGCGTCGGGCGACCGGGTGGCAGACACAGACCGATCTGCCGATCCCGGTGAGCGGGGCCCTCGTCGTGGACGACAACGGGGATGTGTACGTGCTGAACTCCGAGGAGATCTACTGGCTGCCCGCCGGGACGTTCCTCCCGCGACGGATTCGCGTGCCCGATATGAAGCACGCCTCCGCCCTCGCGCTCGGCCCGGCGCACGAGATCGACGTCATCGACTATCCCCAAGGCCGGGTATGGCAGATCGCCGCGGACCGAACGACGATCACCGACCTGCCATTCCCCGCCCTGGCCGATCCGGGTCCCGCGGGGACCGGCCATTCGTTCGACGCGGCCGTCGCGGTCGATCGGGCGGGCACCGTGTACGTCACCGATACCGACAACGCCCGAATCCTGCGCCTGCCCAAGGGTTCCGGAGCCCCGGCGGAGGTGCTGGCGCACGTCGCGGATCTGCGGGCCCCCATCGCCGTGTCCGACGCGGGTGACGTCGTGGTCACCGTCGCGAATCCGGCTCAGGCGCTGCTCACCTTCCGCGGGGGCGGCGGGCCCGCGATGACGACTCCGATTCCGGATCTGACCCTCGTCGAGGCGCTCGCCTTCGATCATCGCGGCACCCTGCTGCTCGGCGTGAACCATTCGGACGCCGACGCGCCGTTCGAGCGGGTCGCGTCGTTGTGGGAAATCGCCCCCGGCACAACGACACCGACGCGACTGCCCTACACCGATCTCGGTCTGCTCGAGAGTGTCGCGTTCGACTCGAACGGCACCATCTACTACACCGAGGACCATCGCAGTGGCCGGGTGGTGCGCTTGGCCCCCGTGCGCTGACCGCCCCTTCGGTCATCCGCAGGTGTCGCGATAGGGAAGTTCCCGGATGTACTGTTGCCAGCCGTCCCGATCGAGGCCCGTTCCCACTGTCGCACAGGCGATTTCGTCGATGTGCCGGAGCAGTTCGTGGATCCGGCGCAGATCCCACACGACCACCTTGCCCAGTTCGTGGCCGGTGATGAGCCGGGTGGAATCGGCGGTGAAGCTCGCCGCCATGATCTCCCCGGCCCCCGCGTCGCGGGCCTCCCCGATCCGGGTGGGATGCGCCGGATCGGCGACGAGCCAGATCTGCACCCTATCGTCGCCGGTGATCGCGAGCATCGTTCCGGTGGAATCGAATCGGGGCTCGAACTCTCCGAACGGCGACCGCACCACATTGCCGACGGGTTTGGCGTGCGCCGGATCGCTGACGTCCCAGAACTGTCCCGCGTCGTTCGCCACGACCACCAGCACCCCGGTCACCGGTGAGTACGCGACGGGTGTGTTCTGCTCGATCGGGATGCCGCCGAGCCGGATCGGGTTGTCGGAGTCGGTGAAATCCCAGAACGTCAATGTCCTGTCGGCCCAGCCCAGGGCGAACGCGCGGCCGTCCGCGGTGAACGAGATCTGTCGCATCACCGCCTCGATGCCGCGGCCCAGCCGCCGCGGCGCGTCGCGGTTCGTGATGTCCCACATCAGCGAAGTACCGTCGCTGCCCGCCGCCAGTCGCCTGCCGTCGGGGGAGAAGGCGAGGGACCGCGGTGTGCCCACTATGCCCGTCAGCGGCACGCCGAGCCGCCGGGGGCGCCGGTGATCACGGACGTCCCACAGCGCCACGGTCCGGTCGGGACCACCGGTGGCCAGGACCGTGCCGTCGGGTGACAGCGCCACACAGCTGATCCGCAGGTCGTTGAGGGGATCGAAATGCTCGGTGTCGAAGGCCGCCGTGTGCACCGGGTCGTCCGGGCGGCCCGTCTCCCAGAGATCGACCCTGCCGTTCCGGCCGCCCGTCGCGGTGAGGTCGCGACTCGTCGCGAGGCCGCAGGGACCGGCGACCTTGTCGACCTCGCCCGAGAACGGTTGTCCCATCGGCTGCGGCTGGGTGTGCGCATCGATGGTCCACAGGACCGTCCGCCCGTCGGGCTCGCCGACGGCCAGGACGCCGTTCGCCGAGAACGCGACCGCCGTCGTCCGCGTGAGCTGCCCGACCAGGGAGACCGTCGCGGGGTCGTCGCCATCCGCGTTGCGGAAGTCGTAGAGCGTGGTGACGTTTCCGAATTCCTGTGCGGCGGCGACCACGTCGCCGGCCGGAGCGAACGCCAACCGGCCCCCGGAACCCAGGCTCGCGACCGTGCGCGGTCGCGCCGGATCGGTGATGTCCCACAGCTGGCCGCCGGTCGGGAACACCGTGACCGCCACGCGGCGGCCATCGGGTGCGAACGCGATCTGCTGAATCGACTGCCTGGGTGGCAGGTCCCATCGCGCGATCGGTCGCGGCGCTCGGCGATCGCCGACGTCCCACAGCGTCGCGGCGGTGTACGTGCTGGTCACCAGGCGGGTGCCGTCCGGGGAGAAGGCGGCGGTGAGAAGATTCTCCTCGGGCGGCAGCACGGTCGCGGTCGGCGCCGGATGCTCCGGATCGGTGAGATCCCACAGCTGGGTCGGCTCCTTGAACTGATGACTCAGCGCCAACCGGGCCGCCGGGGCGAAGTCGAATCTCAGCGTCTCGGAAATGGCAAGGGACGCACGCGCTTTCAGGCGCGGGTGGGCCGGATCGGAGACATCCCACTGGAGCAGACCGTCCACGCTCGCCGGATAGTGCCTCGGCTCGGCGGACACCGACAGGCCCAGGCGCGCATCGCGAGCGTTGAGGTCGAGGGCCGATCCGGTCAGCAGGGTCTTGCCGTCGGGCGTGAAGGCGATGGGGATACCGTCGTTCACATCGGCCAGCGGCTCCGCGAGCCGCCGCGTCCGGCCGGAATCGGACACTTCCCACAGCTCGACCGTCCCGCCCTGGTGCTGCACGGCGATCGTGCGCCCGTCCGGCGCGAAGGCGAGCGACTGCACCGCTGCGGTCGCGCCGTCGATGCTGCCCGCGTACCTGCTGGTGGAGAGCATATTGAGCAACCACTGCCGGGTCTCGTCGCTCGGGTCGACGCGATCGGCCGCGAGCCCGAGCCGGATGGCCGCGCGGGGATCGATCGGGCGCAGCTGATCGGCCTGCGCCAGCAGTTGGCGGGCGACCGCGGTGTGCTGCCGCGCCACCGCCGCCCGCTGCTGCACGATCGCGACGAACGCCGCGACCAGCGCGGCGCACAGCAGCGCGGACAGCACCGCCGTCGCCCGCCCGCGCCGGAGGCGATCACGACGGTAGCTTCTTTCCAGGAAATTCCTTGCGCGCGTGCTGATTTCGATCCGAGCCGGGCGCAGGCGACCCAGTCGCGGGCGGGACCCGATATCGTGCATCGCCACGCTCAGCCGATCGCGCTCCCACAACCGTTCGGGTTTGTGATCGGTTTCCCATTCCGCGGCCGCGATCTCCACGGCCCGCCGGGCGCGCAGGGCGGCGCACTCGCGAGCGATGGCCTCGCGCAACGGCTTCCAGTTCAGCAGGAACGCCTCGTGCGCGGCCGAGACGACGACGCGGCCGTCCTCCTCGGCGGTGGTGAGCAACCGATCGTTCACGAAGATGTCGGCCACCGACCGGGCGGCGTCGGTCAGTTCCGCGCGCGGCACCCGATCGCGGGTGGGCACGCCGCTCTCGTCGACGGTGACCAGACGCAGCAGCATCGCGACGATCTCGTCGTCCGATCGGCCGGTGGTCGCGCGCGCCTCGGCCAGCGCGGCATCGGCCTGCCGCCCCAAAGCGCCTCGCACACCGCCGATCTCGTCGAGGCGGCGTCGGGTGAGCGATTCGCCGCGGCGCACGCCGTCCGACAGCCGCGCCAGGGTGAAGGCCAGCATCGGCAGCGCCTCACCGCTCTCGGTGTCGGCGACCAGCGCGTCCACCAGACCGTCCTCGAGCGTCAGGCCCGCCACCCGCGCCGGTCCCTCGATGATCTCGCGCAGCGCGGTCGTGCGCAGCGGTGGCAGGGAATGGGTCCGGACGGGGAGGCGGGACAGCGCCGGGTCGGTCCCGAGCGCGTCGAGGAATTCCGGTCGCAGGGTGGCGAGGACCTGGACGGACGCGCCCACCGCGGGGAGGAGCACGTCGACGAATTCGGCGCGCCGCGGCGGGGGTGTGCGCCGGAGCAACTCCTCGAACTGGTCGACGACCAGGAGGAGCCTGCATTCGGCGCCCGCCTTCTCGGCGGTCAGGATCTCCTCCGCGATCTCACCGAAGCCCTTGTCCAGCAGCCGTTCTCGCGCGGATTCCGACGGCGGCTCCAGTCCGGCGCGCTGCCGGGCGACCGCCAGGGTGCGGGTCAGCGCGCCCACCGGATCCGTGCCCGGAACGATCGGGTCGAGCGGCACCCACAGGGGTTCCTCGGCGATGAGCGGGAGCACGCCCGCCCGGATCAGCGAGGACTTCCCGCACCCCGAGGGGCCGATCACCAGCTGGATCGCCGGTTCGGCGCGCGTCGCGGGTTTGCGCAACAGCTCGGCGATCTCCGCGGCCTCCCGCCCGCGGCCGAAGAAGACGCGGTGCCGGTCGGTGTCGAAGGCCGCCAGACCCGGATACGGCGAACGGTCGTCCGGCCACCCCAGGCCGCCGCCCACGTCGAGCCGACGCAGCGCGACCGCGAGCTTCGCCCGCGCCGCCGCCGGGTCGGCCGCGGCATCGGACTGCTGGAGCGACCGCAGCAGCGGATGGGTCGCCCCGGCGACCACGCGGACCGGAAGCAGCCGGGAGCCGTTCGCCTTCGCGATACCGACCTCGGCCGCGCACCACACCGAGCGGAGATAGTCCGGGCTCACCACGCAGACCACCGCGTCGGCCCAGCGCAGCCGCCGGTACAGCGCGCGCTCCCACTCCTCGCCGACGATCAGCCCGTCCGCCGGATGCAGATCGAGGAACACCTCGTGCCCGTCGGCGACCAGCCAGTCCCGAATCCGGTTGGCCCACACCCGATCCGCGCTCGCGTGACTGATGAATACCCTGGCCACCAATCCCTCCGAACGACGGCCGCACCGTCGTTCTTACGGTACCGGCCGCCCGGCGACTACACGGGTTTTCCGAATCGGGGCGGACGGCACCCTTCTTGACTGACGATCGAGAAAGTTCTGGTCCGGCGGCTCAGGGCGCCGTCACCGCGAGCCCCCGGATCCCGCGCACCAGCGCCGACAACACCGCGCGCTTGTCGGCCGCGCCCGGGGAATGCATGAGCAGGCCCTCGATCACGAAGACCCCCATGCGTGACGATCTCGGCCCGCTTCTCCTCCCGATCCCGCGGCCGCCTGTTACGAGGCATCGCCGTACCGACCGCTCGTGTCTTGATGACTCATCAAGAACAGTATGCCCAATGATCTCCGACGGTCTCCTATGGGCAGGGTCATCGCCCCGCCGCTCACATCTTGGCGAACCGCGCCATCACGAAGCAGTACAGCCCGTAGAGGATGATCCCCACCGCGGCGACGATCAACAGCACCACGCCGTACGGTTGCGCGCCAAGGGTTTTCAGGGCCGCGTCGAGGCCGCCGGCCTTGTCGGGCTGCGAGCGGGTGACGGCGAGGATCACCAGTGCCCCGACCGCGGCGACGGCCAGCCCCTTCGCGATGTAGCCGCTTATGCCCAGCCGTCGCACCAGCGTGCTCGGCGAACCCTGCAAGTCGCGCAGGAACTTTCGGCTCGCGCCCTTGTAGACGTGATATCCGCCGACCCCGATGATGATCGATCCGGCGATGACGAGGACGACCGTGCCCGCCGTGTGCTGCATCAGCCGCGCCGTCATCCCCGTGCTCTGCCCGCTGCTCGACTTGCCGCTGCCCCGGGCGAAACCGAACGCCGACACCGCGAAGGCGAAGTAGATCACCGCCAGCGCGAACGCCTTCACGCGGTGGAACGCCTCGCCGGAGGCACTGTCCTTGTCGGGCTTCGATGCGCTGCCGAACGCCGTCTCCGCCAGGCGCCACAGGCCCATCAGCACGAACGCCGCGGCGCCGATCCAGAGGGCCACGCGCCCACCGGGTTTCGCCGCCATCTCGGCCATGGCCCCCGACTGGTCCGCGGTCCCGCCGCCGCCCCCGAGCGCGAGGCGGATCGCGATGTACCCGATGATCAGATGCACGATCCCGGTCATCACGAATCCGGACCGGGCGAACCGCTCGAGCACGCTGTTCTGCGCGACCCGGCTCGCCGAGCCCGACATCGATCCCTCACCTGACAGCACGCTCATCGAATCCTCGTTCCCGTTCGCGTCGAACGTGCGGCGAATACCCGAGGCGCGCAGGGTGAAACGGACAGGGTCAGGACAGGACGCCGTCGTACGCCGCGAACAGCACGTCCAGCGCCCGCGCGTACCCGTCCGCCCACCGCACCCGATTCATGGTGTACGCCATGGACATTCGCGCGTCCACGTCGACGAAGACCAGCGACCCGCCCCAACCGCCCCAGGAGCAGGTGCGGTTCTCCAGGCGGTAGCCGAGCCCCCAGCGGATCGGTTGTCCGAGAACGCGATCGGTGCCGCGGAACTGCTCCTCGAAGACCCGCTCGCAGGTGGCGGGGGCGAGCAGCCGGGTGCCGTTCACCGTCCCGCCGCAGGCCAGCAGCGATTGCACCAGCGCGACCGAGCGCGCGTTGCCGTGCCCGTTGATCGCCGGGATCTCCGCGCGCCGCCACGCCGGGGTGTTCGCGTCCCGAACGCCGACGAAGAAGTCCTCGGGCCGATCGCCCGCCGGATCGGGGAGGAGCGTGGCGACCCGGTGATCGTGTTCGGGCGCCAGCCCGATATGGAAGTCGGCGCCCAGCGGCGCGGCGATCTCCTCGGCGAAGTACCGGCCCACGGAACGACCCGAGACCCGCGAGATCACCTCGCCCACAAGGAAACCGAACGTGATCGAGTGGTACCCCGCCGCCTCGCCGGGCGCCCAGGCCGGGGCCTGCGCGGCCAGCGCGTCGGTGACCCCGCGCCAGTCGTAGAGGTCGGCCGCGGTCAGCGGAACGTCCCAGGTGGGCAACCCCGCGGTGTGCCCGAGCAGATGCCGAACCCGCACCCCGGATTTGCCCGCCGCGGCGAACTCCGGCCAATACTCGGCGACGGCCGCGTCGAGATCCAACTCCCCCCGATCGGCCAGCAGCAGCGCGCATACCGCCACCATCGTCTTGGTCGTCGACCACACATTGACGATCGTGTCTCGCTCCCACGCCGCCGAACCCTCGGCGTCGCGATACCCGCCCCAGATGTCGAGCACCGGCCGACCGTCGACGAACACCGCCGCCGACGCACCCCCGTCCCCCTCGTCCAGGGCCCTGCCGAAGGTTTCGGCCGCCCCCGCGAACCGCGCGTCCCACGAACCTTCGATGCCGCTCATGCTCGGGACCCTAGCCCCGCCGAAAACGCCGACGCCACCGGTTTTCCCGTGGTCCGCACCCGTAGACCGACGCCCGCACACTGAGATACTCTGTGTACAGTCTTAGATCCACTGTATGTATTCGACGGGGGATAGGTGGTACGGGCTCGATGCTGACGAGACTGGGCGAACTGACGTCGCGATGGCCGCGCTGGATCGCGGGCGTGGTGCTCGTCTTCACGATCGGCGCGGCGGCGTACGGGCTGCCGGTGAGCACCCAACTGCTCGCGGGCGGATACGACGACCCGGGGTCGGAGTTCACCGCGGCCGAGCGGGTGCTCGCCGAGAAGTTCCACGCCGGCGGGTTCTCGCTGATCCTCACGGTCACCGACCCGGCGGGCGCGGACAGTCCGGCCGCGGCCGCCCGGGGCAGGGAAGTCGTTGCGGCGCTGAATGATTCGGGGACCACCACCCAGGTGATCTCCTACTGGACCACACCCCCGAAACTCGCGGGATCGCTGCTCGGGAAGGACGGCCGGACCGCGCTCGTGGCCGCCCAGGTGGTCGGGAACGATCGCGACGCGCCCCGGCTGGCGCACGAGATCGCCGAGCGCGTCTCCGGCACCCGCGACGGCGTGACCGTCACCGCGGGCGGCGAGGCCATCGTCCAGTACGAGCTGAATCGGCAGTCCCGCGTCGACCTGGTGACCCTGGAACTCATCGCGGCGCCGTTCACGTTTCTGGCCCTGGTGTGGATCTTCGGCAGCGCGGTCGCGGCCACGCTGCCGCTCGCGGTGGCGGCGTTCGCCATCGCCGGGACCACGGCGACGCTGCGCGGCCTGTTCGCCGTCACCGATGTCGCGGTCTTCGCGCTGAATCTGGCGACAGCCCTGTGCCTCGCCCTGGCCGTCGACTACACGCTGTTCATGATCAACCGCTACCGGGAGGAACTCGCCGCCGGCGTGCCCCGCGATCGGGCGTTGCTCCGGACGATGAACACCGCGGGCCGCACGGTCGTCTACTCCGCGGTGACGGTCGCGGTGACGACCTCGGCGATGTTCGTGTTCCCCATCTACTTCCTGCGCTCGCTCGCCTACGCGGGCCTGGCCGGGGTGGCGTTCTCGTTGCTCGGCGCGCTCGTCGTCGCCCCGGCGATGATGGTGCTGCTCGGCGATCGGCTCGACGCGGCCGACATCCGAAAGCCCGTGCGGCGCTTGCTGAGACGGCCCGAGCCGCGCGCGATCACGCCCGAGCAGACATTCTGGTACCGCGTCGCCGTATTCGCCATGCGGCGCGCGACGCCGGTGATCGCGGTGCTGGTGCTGCTGTTCCTCTTCCTGGGGACGCCGCTGCTCGGGGCCAGGCTCGGCTACCCCGACGATCGGGTGCTGCCGACGTCGGCGTCCTCGCGTCAGGTCGGTGAGACGCTGCGCTCGCAGTTCTCCGAGGGTGAGCTGGGCGTGGTCCACATCGTGCTGCCCGCGGGGGTGACCTCGGGACGGGCGCTGACCGAGTACGCCGGCGCGCTGTCCCGCGTCCCCGACGTCACCACGGTCGCCGCGCCCGGCGGCATCTACGCGAACGGGTCGCTGATCAGCATCGTCACCTACGACTCGGCACAGAAGGGCGACGCCGCCTACCTGGCCGTGTCCACCAGCCGGGATCCGTTGTCGCAGGCCGGACGTGATCAGCTCGCGGCGCTGCGGCAGGTGCCCGCGCCCGCGCCCGCCCTGTTCACCGGGCTGGCCCAGCGCGACATCGACGACGTGCACGGGATCATGACCCGGCTGCCGTGGATCCTCGCGCTGATCGCGGTCGCGACGCTGGTGCTCATCTTCCTGATGACCGGCAGCGTGCTGCTGCCGATCAAGGCGTTGATCATGAACATGCTGTCGCTGACGGCCGCCTTCGGCGTGATCACCTGGATCTTCCAGGACGGGCACCTCGGCGGCCTCGGCACGGTCGCGACCGGCTACTACAACTACACGATGCCGCCGCTGCTGCTGTGCCTGGCGTACGGATTGTCCATGGACTACGAGGTTTTCGTGCTGTCGCGGATGCGCGAGGAGTGGCTGCGGTCCGGCCGCACCACCGCCGACAACGAACGCGCGGTGGCCCTCGGGCTGGCCCGCACCGGCCGCATCGTGACCGCCGCCGCGTCGGTCATGGCGATCGTCTTCGTCTCGATCACGACCGCCCAGGTGTCGTTCATGCGCGGCCTCGGCGTCGGCCTCGCGGCCACCGTCCTGCTGGACGCGTTCCTGGTGCGCCCGTTGCTCGTTCCCGCGCTCATGCGCCTGCTCGGCCGCGCGAACTGGTGGGCCCCGGGCCCCCTCGCCCGCTGGCACGATCGGCGCGGGTTCGGCGAGGGCGACCCATCCGAACCCGCGGCGGCCGCGGACGGCGAGAACCTGGAACTGGGACGCGTCTGAACCCTGACGGCGAGAACCTCGAGCTAGGGCGCGTCCGACCCCTGACGCCCCCGCCGCACGGTCTCATGGGCGAATCAGGGGTCGCTCGCCATACTTCGCCTCGAGGTCGCCACCGGCGAAAGTCGCAGGGGCGCAACGGATCAACCGAGGGATACCACTATGTCTGCACAGACCGGAAAGTCGGCGGAGCGGCCGATCCGCCGATTCGAGGTGCCGGTGATCGTCGGCGCGGGCCCGGCCGGAATGTCGGTGGGCTACGCCCTGACCCGCGCGGGCGTCCGGCCGAAGCTGCTCGACCGCGGAACCAACGTCGGCGAGACCTGGCTGGGCTACTACGACTCCCTGCGACTCAACTCGCCGCGGGTGGTGTCCTCGCTGCCGGGCATGGTCATCGATCGCGGCGCGGGGCGCTTCCCGTCCCGCATCGATATGCTGCTGTATTTCGAGCGGTACGCGCGGCGTTGGGATCTGGACATCGAATTCGACGTCGACGTCCGGCGGGTCGAGCGCGACGGCGACGGCTGGCTGCTGCACACCTCGCAGGGCCCGATCCGGGCGCCGCACGTGGTGATCGCGACCGGCGTGTTCTCCCAGCCCTACATCCCGCCGTGGCCCGGCCGGGCGACCTACACCCGGGAGTTGTTGCACACCAGGGACTTTCGCAACGCCGAACCGTATGTCGGAAAGAGCGTGCTCGTCGTCGGGGGCGGGCAGAGCTCGGCCGATATCGCGATGGAATGCGTGGCCACCGGATCCAGCAAGGTGTGGTTGTCGGTGCGGCGACCGCCGCACATCTCGCCGCCGGAGGTGCTCGGTATCTCGCCGTCCACCTTCGCCTTCGTCGTCAAGCATCTGCCGCCGGGCGCCGATCCCTACGTCGACAAGTTCACCAACTTCATGCAGCGGTTCATCCGCTTGCGCTACTTCGGCGACGTATCCCGGTACGGGTTCACGATTCCGGAGGAGGGGCTCGCGACGACCGTGCGCAAGACCGGTCACGGCACCCTCATCGACCGCGGTCTGATGGCGGCGTTGAAGGCCGGGCAGATCGAGGCCGTGGCCGCGGTCGACGATCTCGACGGCGACGAGGTGGTGCTCGCCGACGGCGAGCGGCTGCGGCCCGACGTCGTGATCTGCGGAACCGGGGCGCGGCCCAATCTCGAACCGCTGGTGGGCCATCTGGATCTGCTCGACCACAACGCGCGGCCCCGCGAACTCGGCCCCGACGCACCCGGCCTGCCCGGCCTGCACTTCATCGGCTACCGGCTGCCCGGCGTGCTCCCGGACTTCCGCATCGACGCCGCCGCCATCGCGCGGTCCATCACCGGTAAGCGGCTGCTGTTCCTACCCCGGCTCCGGCGGCGCGGGGAGGCGGTGTACCGGCGCGGCTGGTCGCCGCTGCGGACGGCCGATCGGCGCGTGGGAGAGGGCTCCGATCACGTTGCGGCGGTCCGCGTTTTGTGAATGTTCGGCAGGGGTGCCACAGAATTTCCTCCGATAACGGCGTGGCACCCCTATCAAGTGGAATGAAATCGGCGAAGTGCTTGAGATCAACGTATGGTCGAATGTATTATTTTCGTATGAATCGCTCGGCCTCCGTAGCGCACGAGACTTCTGACAAACGTCGATTACGAGGCGCGCGAACGAGGCGCATCGTCGCGCTGCACGCGGCGAATGTGGCCTCGTTGGAAGGGCTCGAGGGGTTGAGTCTGGGGCGGCTCGCCACCGATCTCGGAATGAGTAAGAGCGGTGTTCAGGGGCTTTTTGTCACGAAGGAGAAGCTCCAGCTCGCGGCCGTGAACGCGGCCCGTGAGGCGGTCGTCGAGAATGTCGTCGATCCGACGAGATCCGTGGCTCCGGGATTGGCTCGCTTACACGCGTTATTTCGGCAGTACATCGTGTACGTGACGAAACCGCTGTTTCCCGGCGGTTGTTTCCGTGCCGCCAATCTGGCCCATATCGACCGTCAGCCCGAGATCGTCCGAAAGGCACTGCTGCGCGACAGTGACGACTGGCTGGAGATGTTTGCGAACCAGTTGCGCATTGCCGTCGACAACGGTGAGGTGGCCGATATCGATATCGAATTGGCGGTCTTCGAGATCGATGCCGTCCTGCTCGCGGTGAATACCCGCGTACGGCTCGGCGATCCCGCCGTGATCGAGAAGATGCCCGCGGTGCTGGGCCGGCTGCTGGTCTCGCCGTCGGGCGATCCGCAACCGTTTCCCGTTGCCTGACAAGCGAACCGGTCACTCCGCGGCCGTGAACCACGGCGGCGTGTCCGCGGGAACGAGCACCTTCAGCGCGTGCGGGAGCACGGTCACCGCGTAGTTCGGCGTCGCCGCCGTACGCAATTCCCCGTCGTGCTCGAAGGTGATCGGCTCGCCGTCGGTCCGCTCGATCGTGACGTGTTTGCCCTGGGCGTAATGGACGCCCGGGATCTCGGTGATATCGCCCGCGAGCACCGCCTGCACCAACGGCTCGACCTCCGCGTCGGCGGTCACCACCAGCACGTCGAGCAGGCCGTCGTCGAGGACCGACCGCGGCATGAGGCGCAGCAGGCCGCCGCGGTGACGGAACCCGCTCACATTGGTGACCAGGGCCGCGGTGTCGGCGAACGGCCGGCCGTCGAGCGTGACCCGAACGCGGAAGGGACGGAAGGTCGTCAGCGCGGTCAGCGTGGCGGTCAACAGCCGCTCGCGTCCGCGCAGCGGGAGGGTGGCGGCCGCGGTGAGCGCGGCGGGCAGCACCCCGGTCGCCGAACCGAGCAGAACCGCCCGATCCAACTCGTCGACGTGCAGCAGATCGATGCGCCGCTCCCGCACGGCCGCCGGATCGCGCAGCATCCGGGCCACATCGGGCCAGGGCAGATCGTCCCAGAGCCCGCGATAGTTGGAATTGCCGGTGCCGCCGGGGGCGACCACCAGCGCCGGGTCCGTGCCGGGATCGATGCTCGTCGCGCGGTGCAGACCGGCGACGACCTCCCCGACGGTCCCGTCGCCGCCGACGGCGACCACGGCGTCCGGGCGATCGGCCGCGGTGGCGAGGTCGTAGGCCAGCTTCTCGCCGTCGCCGCGACCGGCGGTCGGGTGGACGGTGATCGCGCGGGCCGGATGTTCGGCGGTGAGAACATCGATCAGATCGAACGGGTTCCCGCCCGCGGCCGGATTGACGATGACGGCGATCCGCACGAGTGCGCCTTTCGGAATATCGGCTCGGAGATACGGGGAAGCGGAAGGGGCAGGATTCGAACCTGCGGGGGCTGCTGGGAGCCCGACCGGACGGAATCCGGTCTCCGTTGGGCCACTTCGGATACCCTTCCCGGGGGTGCGCGTCAGGCCGTGTGCGACGGTCCGGACGCGACGACATTGCGCGCGATGGCCGCGGCGGTGCGTTCCGCGGCCGCGGCGACGAACGGCGTGAGGGTCTTGCTCAGGGCGTTACCCGCCAGACCGCCGGGCAGGCTGAATTCGACGGAGACATCGATGCGGGAATTGCGCTCGTCCACGGCCTCGAAGGCGTAGGTGATCACATTGCTCACCCCCGAGATCGAGGTGAACTCGAGCCGCTCGTACCGCTGCCACACGGTGGTCTCGATGCGCGACCGCATCGTCGACGGTCCCAGTCGCATGACCGCGTCGAAACGCGAACCCGGTCCGGTGGTCTGCTCGGTCACCGGCTCGTAACTCGTGATGCCGTCGAAGTACTCCGGCACGTTCCGATGGTCGGACACGTAATCGAACACCACCGGCACGGGTACCGGGCAGGTCACCGAGAAATCCACTCTCGACATCGTTTCCAGCCTTTCCGAATCAATCTCACAGAATGTTGATGACCCGCAACAGGTTCCACACCGCGCCCGGGGTCAACCGGCCGGTGAACCCCAGATACTCCGGAAGGATCAGGGCCGGCGCCCATTTCGACTTGTACTCGAGCTGGGTGCGCGCGGGATAGATCGCCTCGCCGTGCTCGGCCAGCACCCGGACCAGCCGCGCGACCATCCGATTCTCGGTCGCCGTGCGATGGCTGTCGGCGAGACCGGTGAAGGGCGTGAACCCGAAGTGCAGCCAGGCGGCGTTCTCGGCGCGGAAGACCTCGATGGCGTGCGCGTTCAGCGCCTCCATCACCCCCGGCGGGCTGTCGGGATGCCGTCGGCTCAGGTCGTGCAGCCAGCCCGCGTGCCGCCCGAACACCGGGGCGTAGGAGATGTACCCGATCGGCGCGTGTGCGACGAACCCCAGGAACAGCCGCCGATACGCCTGGGCCGCACCGCCGATCTCCCCGATGAGGAATTGCAGCTCTTTGGCGTGTCTGCCCTTGTCCCGCAACCACATTCGATCGATGCGGTCGATGTCGTCGGCGAAGTCGGCGGCGGTGACCTCGCGGATCTCGAGCCCCGCGCGTTTCGCCCGGGAGATCTTGTTCCGCAAGGAGACGAAATGCTTTCCGCGCAGGCTGTGCGTACCGAGATCCACCGCGTAGGAAGCGCCCATCTGATTGACGGACATTCCCATATCCGCCCACAGGAGCGCGTCCTCGGATTGCAATTGCAGGGCGATGATCTTCTGTCGCCGCGAGCGTGCGTGCGCGAAGAAGGAGGACTGCAATCGATGCCGTTGCCCGGGTGGGCAGAACGGTCCGCCGAATTGGATCCAGTACTTCCGGCGCCGACGATAGCAGATCATTCCGTCGATTTCCGGATCGGTGTAGTACTCATTGCCCTCGTTGAGCGCCAGGAACGCGCTCGGATTGTCGGCGTGATCCCGCAGCGCGGCGAAGGCACCTTTGATATCCGGCGGCGGCAATAAGCCATCCAGGGGCATCGTGGTTCTCCGTTCGGTCGATGTGCCCGAGCCTAATCGACGTGCCCTGAGGCGAAACCGACCGCGGCGTACCCGCAACGTCAGAACAGTGTCAGGGCCGCTGCGCAGAATGGGCCGAAGCCGGGGAAGAAACGCTACGTGATTTGGCGGGAGAAAATTGACTATTACGGATACGGCGCAGCAGGTTCATTCCCTGTCGAACTACGTCTGTGGCCGGGACGTCGACAGCGACAAGTGGGTGTACACCCTCGCACCGCGCGCGGTGCTCGACGATTCCTTCGCCACGCTGAAGCTCAAGCGCAGGTTGGAGCGCGGCGAGACGGCGATCTCGGACGTGCCGCCGGGCGTCGTCGTGGGCCGGGTGGCGATGGCCGACAAGGCCACCGTCGAGCAGGCCCTGCACGGCGCGCGGCTCGCGGCGCAGGAGTGGCGTTCGGTACCGATGCGAACGCGGCTGCACCACTGGTACGCGTTGCTGCACGACGTGCTGCTCGAGCATCAGGACGAGATCGTCTGGGCCCTCACCTCCGAGGGACATCCGATCGACCTGGCCCGGTGGGAGGTGTCGGGCATGTACGAGATGACCCGACCCGAGGCCGCGGACTACCTGGGCGGCCAGCTGTGGCGGGAATTTCCCGCGCCCGGGCGGCGCAATATCGTCCGCCGTCAGCCCGACGGCGTGGTGTGCGTGAACCCGCCCGCGAACGCGCCGCTGGTGAGCGCGCTGCTGGGCGCGCTGAGCATCGCGGCCGGCAACGCGGTCGTTGTCCGCGCGCCGCGGTCGGTGCCCTTCGGCGTCACCTACGTGCTGCGCAAACTGGTCGTGCCCACCCTCGAGGCGGTCGGCGCCCCACCCGGACTGCTCAGCATCGTCTGCGGTCATCCCGCGCCCATGCTGGACGCCTGGCTCGCGAGCCCGCACGTGAACGACATCATGTACTTCGGCGACGTGCCCAGCGGCTTCCGCATGGAGAGCCGCTGTGTGGAGGCCGGGAAGAAGCCCATCCTCGAGCTCGCGGGCAACGACGCGGTGGTGGTGTGGGCCGACGCCGATCTGGAACGCGCGGCCGACGCCCTCGCCGAAAGCTTCTACGGCTCCGGGCAATTGTGCATGGTGCCGAATCAGGCGATCGTGCATCCCGCGGTCGCGGACCGGCTCATCGCCCTGGTCGTGGCGCGCGCCGAGGCGATGCGGCCCGGCTACCCCGACGAGGAGGGCGTGCTGCTGTCCCCGGTCATGCGGCACGACAAGTTCGACCGCTTCCTCGCCGACGCCACGGAGAAGGGCGCCACGATCGTCACCGGCGGCAAGGGCATGCAGCTCGACGGCACCGTCGACAGCGCGGGATTCTTCCTGCAACCCACCGTTGTCCGCATCGACGGCCTGCGGCGGGCGCGGGAATTCGAGGCGGTCAAGCACGAGACGTTCTTCCCACTGCTGCCGATCGTGGTCCCCGAGGCCATCGACGAGGCCGACCTGCTGACCGAATGCGTCGAGTTCCTCAACACCAACCTGTACGGGTTGCGCAACTCGGTGTGGGCGGGCGAGCAGCGGATCATCGATCGCTTCGTGGCGGAGACGGTCAACGGCGGCCTGCTCAAGATCAACGATTCGCACGTCGCCTTCGCGGCGCCGCTGCCCTCGCACGGCGGGACGGGCATGACCGGCGGCGTCTTCGGCGAGGCCAACTATCCGGTGCTGCGCACCACCCATCTGCAAGGCGTGTCCATCGCCTCGCCGGACGCACAGGCAGGAGGTCCCCGTGCGGGCGCTCGATGAGGCGCGGTCGGTCTGCGAGACGTTGATTCCCGGTCTGCTGGGCGAACTTTCGGCCGTGCCGCTGCCGGAGTTGGAACGGGCGGGCAATCCCGCGCTGGAGATCTTCCGCAAGAAGGGCGGCCCGGCGCTGGTGATCCCGACGGCCTACTCCGGCTCGGGCGCGACCCCCGCGGACGCGTTGCGCGTCATGCGGGCGATCGGCTCGGTCGCGCCCTCGCTGGCGGTCGCCTCGACCATGCACCACTTCTCCATGGCGACGATCTTCACCCTCGCCGAGAGCCTGCGCTCGAGCGGTGTGGAGTGGGCGCTGCTCGAGGCCATCGCCACCCAGAATCTGCTCGTCTCCTCGGGTTTCGCGGAGGGCAGGCCGGGGGCCGGCATCCTCAGCCCGTCGGTGTCGGCGGTGCGGACCGACGGCGGTGTGATCGTCAACGGCGCCAAGCGCCCGTGCAGCATGGCGGCATCGATGGATTTCCTGTCGGCGAGCGTGGCGGTGCCGCGCGCGGACGGCGACGGCACGGAGACCCTGTTGCTGCTCGTCCCCGCCGACAGCCCGGGCATCTCGGTCCATTCGTTCTGGGCCACACCGATTCTCGGCGGCGCGGAGAGCGACGAGGTGCGGCTCACCGACGTCTTCGTCGACGCCCGGCTGATCACCACCACGGAGGTCACCGACAGCGGTGAACTCGACGAACTCCAGACGGTCGGCTTCATGTGGTTCGAAATGCTCATCACCGCTTGCTATCTCGGCATGGCGAGCGCGTTGGTGGAGCGCGTGATCGACCGCGGCAAGGCGGGTCCGGGTGAGATCGCCGCGCTGGGCATCCGGCTCGAGACGGCGACCATGCTGCTCGACACCATCGCCGGGCTGCTGGCCGCGGGCGCCGCGGACAACGCCGCGCTGGCCCGGGCGACCGCGGCCCGCTACGGCGCCCAGGACGCCATCGTCGAGGCGGCGGGCCGCGCGGTCGAGGCGCTCGGCGGCATCGGATTCATCACCGATCCCGATGTGGCGTACCTGAGCGCCGCGACGCAGTGCGTGACCTTCCACCCCCCGTCGCGGGCGGCGAGCCGACAAGCCCTGGCCGCCCATTTCGGCGGCGACATCCTGCGGATCGCCTAGGAGGTGCGGTGTGACCATCGAATCCGCGGTGGACACCGAGCGCGTCTCGGCGATCTATCGGCGCA
Organism: Nocardia sp. NPDC003482; assembly: GCF_053588115.1. Lineage (NCBI taxonomy): Bacteria > Bacillati > Actinomycetota > Actinomycetes > Mycobacteriales > Nocardiaceae > Nocardia > Nocardia sp. NPDC003482. The sequence goes on along the minus strand of NZ_JBSFPI010000032.1, from coordinate 12,364 downwards.
ATCTGAGCGCGGGCCGGGCCCGGCTCGCCGACCTGCTGGGCGGGCACGTCGAGGTCGAATCGAACGGCTCGTGGCTGATCATGAGCGACGGCACGCGGATTCTGAACGTGGGCGGCTACGGGGTGTTCATCACCGGCGCGCGGCACCCGCGGGTGATCGCCGAGGTGGAACGGCAGCTCGCGACCCATCCGATCGGGACGCGAATCTTCTTGGAGCCCACCGCCGCTCGCGCCGCGGAGCTACTGACCTCGATCACGCCCGCGGGCCTGGTACGCGTCCACTTCTCCGGCTCCGGCGCGGAGGCCACCGAGGCGGCGATCAAGATCGCGCGCCTGAACGGCCGCAAGCGCCTGATCTCGATGACGGGCGGCTACCACGGCAAGACCATGGGCGCGCTGTCGCTGACCGCGCGGCGGGTGTACCAGGAACCGTTCGAACCACTCGTCCCGCTGGTGTCGCACATCCCGTTCGGCGACGCCGACGCCCTGGCCCGCGCCCTGGCCGCCTGCCCCGGCGAGGCGTGCGTGGTGGTGGAACCCGTACAGGGCGAGGCCGGCGTGATCATCCCGCCCGAGGGCTACCTGCGCACCGTGCGCGCCCTGTGCTCCGAATACGGCGCGCTGCTGGTGCTCGACGAGATCCAGACCGGGTTGGGCCGGCTCGGGCACTGGTGGGGCGCGGATCGCGAGCGGGTGCGGCCCGACATCCTGCTGTCCGGAAAGGCCTTGGGCGGCGGCGTGGTTCCGGTCGCGGCGACCATCACCACCGAGCAGGCGTTCGCCACCCTCGACCGCGATCCGGTGCTGCACACCTCGACGTTCTCGGGTGCGCCGCTGGCCATGGCCGCGGTGTGCGGGGCCGTCCGCGCGATCGAGGAAGACGACCTGGTGAACCGGGCCGCGGCCCTGGGCCGGGAACTGGTGCCGCGGCTGTCCGAGTCCCTGACCGCCCACCTGCCCCCGCACACCTGGCAGGTGCGCGGGGTCGGCCTGCTGATCGCGGTGGAGTTCCCCGACCCGCTGCTGGCGGGCGACCTGTTCACCGCGCTCGTGGAGAACGGCGTCATCGCCAACTTCTCCCTGAATTCCGACCACGTCGTCCGGCTGACGCCCCCGGCGATCATGTCCGACCACGACGTGGCATTCCTGCTGGAGCGGTTCGCGCGAGCGGCCCGTCTGGTTGCCCTGCGAAATCCGGAAGTATGAGGTTCGAAATGCGCACGCTGGAACTGAAGTTGTTCGCCCGTAATGTCAACGCGGACACCGCCTTCGAGCGGATCAGCCGCTTCGAGAGTTACCCCGCCCTGGTCGAGGAGGTGCGCGCGGTGACCGTGCGGCAGGACGCCCCCAACACGCCGCTGCACAGCGACTGGGAGGTCTACTTCCGCAACGGCCCGCTCAAATGGTCGGAGGTCGACTACTTCCAGCACAACGCCCGTCGAATCGTCTTCGAGCAGACCAGCGGCGACTTCGAGGTCTTCCGTGGCTCGTGGGCCGTGGACGAGGCGCCCGAGGGCTGCGAGGTGCGGTTCGAGACCACCTTCGACTTCGGAATCCCGTCCATGGCGGGCGTTCTGGAGCCGATCGCGACCCGCGTGCTGAAGGAGGGCATCGCGATCATCGTCCACCGCCTGCTCGGGCGGGTCGAGGTGGTCGACGATCCACAGGTCGCCGCGGCGGTCGCCCTGCGGCTCGCGGACCGCGACGCCGAGCGGCTGTCGGCCTGATGGATCAGCGAAACCGTTTCGCCACCCCCGCGGTGTTCTGGCTGTTGCGAACGGAATACGGTGTGGCACTGGCGATTTGCGCCGTTCTGTTCCTCGCGCACCTGACCGAGATCCGGTGGATTCCGGCGGTGGCCCTGTTCGCCTACATCGACCTGATCGGCTATCTGCCGGGCGCGGTGGCGTATCGGCGGGCGGGGCATCGCCCCATCGGACGGATCTACTACGTGCTCTACAACGTCATGCACAGCTTCGTCACGCACGCGGTCGTGCTCGGGGTGTGGATCGCGGTATGGGGTTTCGAGTGGGCGCTGCTGGTGGTGCCCATCCACCTGTGCGGCGATCGGGCGTTGTTCGGCAATGTCGTCAAGAGCTTCCGGGTGCCCTTCGAACCCGAACCCGTCACCGAATTCGTGGAATTCGAGCGGCGTCTGCTCGGGGTGGGTGTGCGGGGGCCGCGGCACGCCGTCTCGAGCGTATGAGGCGCGCATGCCGAATTCCACACCGCCCTGGCGTCTTTCGACGTCCGCGGAGCATCCCCCGTTGCGCGGCCGGGACCGCTGCGACGTCGCCGTCGTGGGCGCCGGACTGACCGGGCTGTCCACCGCGCTCGCGATCCTCGAACGCGATCCGGGCGCCCGCGTGGTCGTGCTCGAGGCGCGGCGGGTGGGCGCGGGCGCGAGCGGGCGCGGCACCGGACTGCTCGGTCCGCGCGTCGGGCCGTCGCTCACCGCGTGGCGGCGGCGCCACGGCGACGGCGTGGCGCGGGCCGCGCACCTGTGGTCCGTGCGGGCCGTGGCGCACGCGATCGACGTGATCCGGCGGCACGGTCTCGACTGCGATCTCGTGGTCGGCGGCCAGCTGGTCGTGGCGCGCGACGCGGCGGCGGCCGCGGCCCTGCGGCGCGAGGCCGAGGCGGCGAGCGCGCTCGAATTGCCCATCGCCGCCGTGCCTTCCGGCGATCTGCCCGAGATCGCGCGGCGCTACCGGCGCGGGCTGCGGTATCCCGAAGCCGCCACCCTCGATCCGGGCGCGCTCACCGCCGAGCTCGCTCGCCGCTGCGCAGAACTCGGTGCGCGGATCCACGAGGGGAGCGCCGCCCGGTCCCTCCGGCACGGCACCCCGCCGAGCGTGGTCACCGCGGACGGGGAGTTGGTGGCGGATCGGATCGTGCTGTGTGTCAACGCCTTCGGCTCGCCCAGGATCGAAACACCCTCGGGCGTACTGGGTTTCCGCGTGCAGGCTGGCGCAACCGCGCCCCTGTCCGGGCCGGAGCTGGCCGCGGTCGAATCGCTGCGTGCCGAGCCGATCATCGAATCCGGCGATCCCGCACCGTATTTCCGCCTCATGAGCGATGGCCGCCTGATCGTCGGCGGGGGAGCGGTGCTGCGCGGTGTCGACGGGCACACGGCCCCCTATCCGGAGCGATTGCGGGGCGCGCTGGCCGGACTGTCCCCGCACCTGGCCGCGGTGCGCCTGGACGCGGCGTGGAGCGGACCGATCGCCGTCACCCGCGACGGCCTGCCCGTCCTCGGGCGGCACCGCGGCGACGACCGAATTCTGCACGCCAGCGGATGCAACGGCCACGGCCTCGCCGTCTGCCTGCGGCACGGCGCCCACCTGGCCGACCTGGTGCTCGGCCGGGAGATCCATCCCCTGATGTCCGCGCTGCCCTGGCTGCGGGCGGCGGGGCCGTGGATTCCGCGCGGAGCGCTCGTCGACCGGACGCTGGACCGCTACCTCGCGCACCTGTCCGCGGCCTTCACCGACGCCGCGTCTGTGTGATACACATAGTATGTTTTCTTTGCGCGGTATGAGACCGACAGGCGTCCGGACACGAAGGCGAGGATTCGAGCGATGAAGACGGCGGTTTCCCGGAGCGTGCTGATCGCGGCGGCGCTGACCCTCGCGGTGGCGGCGCCCGGCTGCGGCTCCGACGACGGCAAGAGCGCGACGAAGGCGACGACCACGACCGCGGTCGCGGCGGCCGGAAGTTGCCCTGCCGGAACGAAATACCCCCCGGCCCCCACGATCGATCAGCTGAACGGACTGCTGCGCAAGGGCCTCGACCCCAAGGTCCCGGCCGCCGACAAGGTCGGCCTGGTCCAGGGCTCCGAGGCCGACCCGGCGCTGTTCGACCGGATGACCGCGGCGCTCACCCAGGCCGACCTCTCGGTGCAGATCAACGACGTCACCGACCACTGCGACGGCACGGCCACCGCCGATGCCGTCCTGGTCCTCAACGGCCAGCGCAATCCGGGCCAGGTCCCGCTGATCGCGGATCAGGGCACGTGGAAACTGGACAAGAGCTGGGCCTGTGGAATCGTGACCACGCTGGGGCAGAACTCCGTCATCTGCTCCTGATTCGCGCCCGACGACGCGGCGGCACTCCCGATCGTGGAGTGCCGCCGCGTTGTCGTGTTCTGCGATGACGCGGACCTGAAATCCGTTGTCCCGCATGGTCGGAGCGAGATCAGGCCGAGTTCCTAGCATCGAATCCGTGAATCAGGGAATTTCGACCGTCGACGTCGTCGTGGTCGGCGCCGGGCTCGGCGGGCTCGGCACGGCCGTCGCACTGCGCCGGGCGGGCATCGGCGACTTCGTCGTGCTGGAGAAGGCCGACGACGTGGGCGGCACCTGGCGCGAGAACACCTACCCCGGATGTGCCTGCGACGTCACGAGTTTCATGTACTCGTACTCCTTCGCGCAGCGGCACGACTGGACCCGCATGTACCCGTCGCAGCCGGAGATCCTGGACTACATCAAGCGGGTGACCAAGGAAGCGGATATCGAATCGCACATCCGATTCCGGACGGAGGTCGTCTCCTGCGAATTCGACGAGGACGCGGACCGCTGGACGGTCCGGACCCGCACCGGCGAAACCTATCGCCCCCGGTTCGTCGTCCTCGCCAACGGCGTGCTGCATCGGCCGTACACCCCGGACTATCCCGGACTCGACGAGTTCACCGGGCGGCATTTCCACGCCGCTCGATGGGACGACTCGGTGGATCTGACCGGTAAGCGGGTCGCGGTCGTCGGCACGGGAGCCAGTGCGGTGCAGTTCGTTCCGATCATCGCCGAGACCGCCGACCACCTCGAGGTCTTCCAGCGCAGCGCCCACTGGGTGCTGGCCAAGCCGGACCGCGTCCTCGGTCCGCGCGAACGCCGCCTGATCGAGGCCGTGCCCGCGCTGCGGACGGTGTATCGCGATTTCGCGTACTGGAGTCACGAGATCCCGGTGCTCGGCTTCAAGAACCCGCGCCTGCTGAAACTGCTCGAGTTCGCCGCCCGCCGCGCGCTGCGCAAGCAGGTGCCCGATCCCGAGCTGCGGGCGAAACTGACCCCCGACTACACCATCGGGTGCAAGCGGATCCTGCTCAGCAGCGACTACTACCCGGCCCTGCTGCGTGACAACGTCGACCTGGTGACCGCCGGGATAGAACGCTTCACCGACAAGGGAATTCGCACCGTCGACGGCCGCGAGCACGAGGCCGACGTCGTCATCTTCGCCACCGGATTCGCCACCGACAACCGCTGCGCGAACGAGCGGATCATCGGGCGGGCCGGCCTCGACATCCGCGACGCCTGGCGCGACGGCATGCAGGCATACCTCGGGATGACGGTCACCGGTTTCCCGAACCTGTTCCTGATCATGGGCCCCAACTCCGGCGGCGGTTCGCAGTCCATCCTGTTCGTGATCGAGAACCAGATCCGCTACATCGTGAAGTGCCTGAAAGCCGTTCGCGCGCAGGGCATGACGCGCCTGGAGGTGCGCGCGGACCGGCAGCGCGCGTTCAACGACCGGCTGCACCGCAAACTCGCCCGCACCGTCTGGAACGCGGGCGGCTGCGACAGCTGGTTCCTCGACCACACCGGGTACAACCGCCAGTCCTGGCCGGGGACCGGAACCTCGTACTGGTGGGCGACCCGCGCGCCCGACCGGACCGCGTTCGAATGGTCCCGGGCGGCCGGGGAGTGAGCGGCGTGCACACCGAACCCGGCCTCACGCGGCGGCTGGCCGAGTGGGCCCGCTCGGTGCGCTACGAGGACATCCCCCCGGCCACCGTCGCCGCCGCGCGCAGCCAGATCATCTCGCATCTGGGCGCGGTGCAGGCGTCGCTCGCGCATCCGGCCGGGCGCGGCATCGTGGCGGCCTTCGGCTCGCCGGTGCGCTCCGACCCACGCCAGGCGGCGTACGTCCTGGCCGCGCTCGCGACGATCCTCGACTACGACGAGGTGAGCTACGTCGGTCACGTCTCGATCGGCGCGGTCGGCGTCGCCCTCACCGAGTCCCGGGTCAACGGGCTCGACGGGCGCAGGCTGCTGGCGGCGGTCGTGGCCGCCAACGAATGCGCGGCCCGCGTCACCGCGTCGACCGTGCTCGGCCCGTTCTTCCGAGGTCAGACGAATACGCACTGCTTCCTCGTCGGGGCCGCGGTGGCGCGCCTGCACGCCCGGGACGCCGATCTCGACGAGTGGGTGCGGGCGCTCGGATTGGCGCTCGGCGTCGTGCCCACCGCGATCCATCACGGCGTCATCGTCGGCGACGGCAAGGCGTTCACCGCGGCCGCCCCGGTGCGGTTGGCCCTGGACGCCTGCGACGCGGCCGCCGCCGGACTGGGCGGCGCCCCGCGAATTCTCGAACATGCCGACGGCGTGCTCGCGAAGCTGGCCGCCGTGCCCGTGCCCGAGACCATCACCGAGGGCCTCGGCCGCCGCTGGCACACGGACACGTTGACCTACAAGCGATTTCCCGGCAGCGCCTATCTGCACGCCGCCTTCGACTGCGCCCAGCGCCTGCACCGCCGCCTCGGCGCCGTCGATCCCGACCGGATCCGCCGCGTCGTCGTGCACGGCTCGATCCTCACCTGGTTGCTCGAACACAAGATCGCCGGGTACCTCGACGGTCCGCGCACGGGCACGGGCGCGGCGATCCTGTCCGTCGGCTACGGCGTGGCCACCCTGCTGCGCACCGGGCGGCTCGAGGCCGAGGACTTCCGCGCGCCCGCCCTGACCGACACCGAGCGCTGGGCGGTCGCCGACAAGGTCACCGTCGAACACGATATGGCCCTGTCCGAGGCCATGATTCGCGCGACCTCCCCACTGGGACAGGCGATCCGGCACGCGGGCGAACGCGCGCTGGACTGGCCCGAACTCCGGATGTGGGGCGGCGACCGGCTGGCCGAGCGGCTCGCCGAACTCGGGCCGCCGGAGCCGACGTTCGCCCGCGCCACCATGGCCATCGGCGCCCGCGTCGAGATCGAAATGCGCGACGGCACAGTCGAATACGAGACCTGCGCGACCCCGATCGGCGCGGCCGGTGACGCCACCCGCCGCGATCACGCGGCCATCGTCCGGGACAAGTACCTGCGGGCCGGCGGTGTCGCCGCGGCCCTGCCCGATCTCGAACGGCTCGACGAACTCGGGCCGCCGGAGGTCGCCCGGCTGCTGGAACGGTCCCTGCACCTCGACGAGATCGGTTGCCCCGCATGACGAATCCGTTCGTGCCGCAGGTCGCCGCGGTCGACCAGGCCGGCTTCCGCGACTACTGCCGCAAATTGACCGCCGGGGTCGCGGTGGTCAGCACCGCGACCGCCGACGGCTGGGCGGGGACCACGGTCAGCAGCGTGACCAGCGTGTCCGCCGCGCCGCCGATCCTGTCGTGTTGTCTGGACCGCCGCTCGCGGACCCTGGAGCACATCCAGCGTTCGGAGCTGTTCGCGGTGAATCTGCTCGCCGCCGAGCAGCGCGAGTTGTCCATCCGATTCAGCAGCAGCGCCGACCGCGCCGCCCGGTCCACCGTGCCGGTCGAGACGATCGCCGGGGTACCCGCGCTGACGGACTGCCTGGCGGTCGGCGTGTGCGCACTGCACCGAGAACTCTGGATGGGCGACCACATCGTGCTGTTCGGACTGCTGCTCGACACCCGCGTGCGCGCGGATCGGCGGCCGCTGATCCACCACGACCGCGGCTACCTGTGAGCGGTCAGCCGCGGCGCGCCGAACCGGACAACTCGGCGGGCAGCCGGAAGCCGACGCCCTCGATGGCGGCCCGGAGCATCGCGCTCGGCGGCACGCCCAGCTCCTCGTGCAGGGTTCGCTCGGCGTTCTTGTACGCCTCGACCGCCTCCGCCACCCGGTTCATCCGGCGCAACGCGGTGATGAGCGCGGCGTGTAGTCGCTCGTTGAGCGGATCGTCGGCGATGAACCGGCGCGCGCTGAGCACCACCTTCTGATTGCGGCCCAATTCGCTCCAGGCATAGACGAGTTCCTCGCGTGCCGCCGAACGCAATTGGTGCAGTTCGTCGGTGAGCGCGGACAACAACGGGCCGCCGAAAACGTCCGACAAGGCGTCCCCGCGCCACAGGCTCAGGGCGTCGTCGAGGATCGCCGACACCACATGCGGGGTCGACGGAACCAGATTCAGCGCGTCCTGCGCCTGCACCGTGAAAGTGTGCGCGTCCACCTTCGACGGATCGATGTTCAGTCGATAGCCGGAATCAATGGTTTCGAGCACCTCGTGATCGGGGGAGTAGTTCTGCAACCACTTCCGGAGGCGGACCATATTGGCGTGCAGCGCGTTGATCGGATCACCCGTCGAGCGGTCCAGCCCCAACTCTTCGACCAATTCGTCCCGGCGTACCGGAATGCCCGCCCGAAATGCCAGTATCGCGAGGACACTGCGCATTTTCGAGCCGCTGAGCGTCGCCTCGACACCGTCGAAACGCGCGCGAAGCGGCCCCAGAACACTCACTTCCATTTCCAACTCGGTCACCGCTTCCTGATACTTCGGTTTCGACCGGCCCTCGGTGAACACGGCGGATTCGGCGCCTCGGGCCCCCCACACTCTGGAATGTTTACGACCGCAACGCCTTCGGCCTATACCTGTCCCCTTCGCCCTTCATGGGCAAATAATACGTGCGCTCGTACGGAAAGTTCAACCTCTGGAGGGATCTCACACTTCGAAACTTTCCCGAGAATCGAAAACGATGACGGGTGCTTGTTACTGATAAATATCTCCGGATGGTAATCAACGACGCGGCGGATCGATTTCCGGGAAGACGCGCTGGACGTACCGGATTTCCCCCCGGTAGCCGGAAATGTGCTCAGTCGGCGGGGGTGTATTCGGGCCGCCGCAATCCGGTCAGCAGTCGCCGCAGCAGATCCGAGCACTCCTCGCGCACGCGCGGCTGCTCGTCCGCGGGCGCCTCGGCGATCGCGAGCCCGGCCCCGCCGAGCACCTCGTAGAACATGCGCACGGTCGTCTTCTCGGCCTTGCGCTCGAGGAAGCCGATGTGCATCAGCGCGCTGACCATCCCCTCCACCAGCGCGTAGGAGTGCTCGTGCTCGCAGCGTCGCCAGCCCTCCCAGCCGAGTGCGAGCGGGCCCTCCTGCCAGACGAGCTTGCCGTACACCGGATCGCACGATTCCACGAGGAAGGCGTCCAGCGCGGCGAGCGACCCCTCGACGGGGTCGGTGTACCGCCCGGCGATCGCGCCGACCCGCGCGACCACCTCCGCGCCGAGCCGGTCGAGGACGGCCTCGAAAAGCGCCTTCTTGCTGGCGAAGTGGTGATAGACGGCCCCGCGGGTGAGCAGGCTCGCCGAGGCCACCTCCTCCAGCGACGTCCCCGCGTAGCCCTTCTCCGCGAACAAGCGCGTCGCCTCTTCGAGCAGGGCCTCGCGCGTCGCCTCGGAGTAGAGCTCTCGCCGACTCTTGACATTTGACACACGACAAGCATACTCACATACATTGAGTATGTGACAGACGTCGGATAGGTGACTTTCTGTGAGTATGAACGCAACGGCGACCACCGCAGCGCCCCACCGCCGCCGCCCGACCCTCCTCGACCAGGCGGAATCGTTCTGGCGGGAGCATCCGAGACGAGCCCTGGACACCTTCGGCCGACAGCTGGAGATGGCCGGTGAACTCCTCATCGGGCTCGTGGTCTCGATCGCGCGCGGCACCTTCGAATGGCGCGAGTTCGTGCGGCAGTGCGCGTTCATGGCGAGCGTGTCGGCCATCCCGACGGTCATCAACGCCGTTCCCGTCGGCGTCGTGATCGCCCTCCAGGTCGGCGAGGTCATCCAGCAGGTCGGCGCGGACTCGTTCGTCGGCTCGGCGGTGGGCATCGGCGTGCTCAAACAGGGCGCGCCGCTGGTCGCGTCGATGATGATCGCGGGCGCGGTCGGATCGTCGCTGTGCGCGGACCTGGGGTCGCGCACGATCCGCGAGGAGATCGACGCGATGAAGACCATGGGCGTGGATCCGCTGCAACGCCTGGTCGTGCCGCGCCTGCTGGCGGCGATGGTGGTCAGCGTCCTGCTGTGCGGGCTGGTGGTCTTCGTCGGGTTCTTCGCGACCTTCGCGTTCTACATCTACGCGAACCACGGCACGCCCGGTTCGTTCATCGCCGCGTTCGTGGGGTTCGCGAACGTCAAGGATCTGCTGCTGGCGCTGTTCAAATCGCTGCTGTTCGGCTTCTTCACCGCGATCATCGCGAGCTATCACGGGCTGCACGCGCGGGGCGGGCCCAGCGGCGTCGCGAACGCGGTCAACGCCTCGGTGGTCCAGTCGGCGCTCATCCTGTTCGGGACCAACGTCGTCATCTCGCAGATCTACAACACCCTCGTTCCCGGGCAGGTGGGCTGATGACCACGACGACGCGACCCGTTATCCGGTTGGGCGCCAACGTCTTCCGCCCCGTCACGCGGGCGCTGGGCACCTTCGGCAACCAGATCGTGTTCCTGTTCCGCGTGCTGACCTCGATTCCGCTGACGCTGCGGCACTACTCCAAGGAGGTGACCCGCCTGGTCGCCGATGTCACCTGGGGCAACGGCACGCTCGTCGCCGGGGGCGGGACGATCGGCGTGGTCCTGGTGATGTGCGCCTTCGGCGGCATGACGATCGGGATCGAGGCGTACAACAATCTCAGCCTGGTCGGCGTCGGCGAGCTGACGGGTTCGATCTCCGCGCTGGGCGGCACCCGCGAGATCGTCCCGATCCTCGCCACGCTCGCCTTCGTCGTGCAGGCGGGCTGCCGGTTCACCGCCGAACTCGGGGCGATGCGGATCTCCGAGGAGATCGACGCGCTCGAGTCCATCGCCATCCGGCCCATGCCCTACCTGATCACCACCCGCGTGCTCGCGGTCCTGGTGGTGGCGCCGCCGCTGTACCTGTGCGCGCTCGTGGTGTCGTTCCTGTCCACCGAGCTGACCACCATGGTGATCGGCGGCGTGACGGGCGGGACCTACGCGCACTACTTCAACCTGTTCCTGGTGCCGAGCGATATCGGCATGTCCATCCTCAAGCTGATCGTGCTCGTCACCCTGACCACGTTCATCCAGTGCTATTACGGCTTCTTCGCCGCGGGCGGCCCGGTCGGGGTGGGCGTCGCGGCCGGGCGGGCCATCCGGCTGTCCATCATCACCATGGTCTGTACGAATCTCGCTCTGTCCCTGGCGATTTGGGGATCCGCGGCCGGTTCGGCCCGCATCTCCGGATGAGAGGTCGGATCCGATGACCGCGCAACTCGATCACCACCACGTGCTCGACGACGTGCGAGCGGTGCTCGGCACGCTCGACCGCGCCGTCGTCGGGCGACGCGCCGCGCTGACGACGATCCTGCTGGCCGTGCTCGCCGACGGTCACATCTTGATCGAGGATCTGCCCGGGCTGGGCAAGACCATGCTGGCCCGATCGCTGGCGACGGTGCTGGGGCTGGAGACGGCCCGCATCCAGTTCACCCCCGATCTGCTTCCGGCCGACGTCGTCGGGGCCACCAGCTACAACGTCGTCACCCGCGAATTCGAGTACCGGCCGGGGCCCGTCTTCACCAACGTCCTGATCGCCGACGAGATCAACCGCACCTCGCCGAAGACGCAGGCCGCACTGCTCGAGGGCATGGCGGAGCGGCAGGTCAGCGTGGACGGCCGGACCCGGCCGCTGCCCACGCCGTTCGTGGTGCTGGCCACGGAGAACCCGATCGAGCACGAGGGCACCTATCCGCTGCCGGAGGCGCAACTGGACCGTTTCGCGGTACGGCTGCGGCTGGGGTATCTGAGCGCCGACGGCGAGACGGAGTTGTTGCGCCGCAGGGTGGATCGGCGGCGCCGAGAACCGGAGCTGCCCCGGGTGCTCGATCCCGCCCGGGTGGTGGCGGCGCAGCGCGCGGTGGAGGACGTCGCGGTGCACGACGACGTCCTGCGCTACGTCGTGGTCCTCGCCGAGGCCACGCGCCGGCATCCGCAGGTCGAGGTGGGCGCGAGCCCGCGCGCGGAACTCGATCTGCTGCAACTGTCCCGGGCCCGGGCGCTGCTCGCGGGCCGCGACTTCGCGCTGCCCGACGATGTGAAGGCCCTGGCGGTCCCGGCGTTCGCGCATCGCCTCGTGCTGCGACCCGAGATGTGGGCGCGGCGCGTACCCACCGACGCGGTGGTCGAGGAGATCCTCGCCCGCGTACCCGCACCGCGCACCTCTCGAGGAGACGGATCATGATCGGCACCGTATCGACGCGCCCGCCCCGGCGGCGGTTCACCGTGAGCGTCGTATTGTTCTGCGGCGCGACGGCTTTCAGCGTCGTCGCGCTGCGCAGCGGCCTGCCCGGCGGCGCGCCCGCCCCCGAGCCGGGCGCCGGGGCACC
>NZ_JBSFPI010000031.1:0-74400 GCF_053588115.1 Nocardia sp. NPDC003482 | reverse complement strand
GGCCCAGCTCGGCCGCCGCCGCGGCCGCGGCGCTCTCGTCGATGTCGACCACCGCGATCCGCGCGCCGCGCCGGTGCAGCTCCCGCGCCAGGCGCAGGCCGATGCCCCGACCCGCGCCGGTGATCAGCGCCACCCGATCGCGGACGGGGAAGGACGGCGCGCTCATCGGGTCACCTCGTAGGATCGCGCGTCGAATCGGCGTGTGCGCCTGCGGTATTCGAAGCTCCAGTTGGGATACAGCCCGGCGTTGCGACCGTCGGGCGTGGTGTAGTAGCTCTCGCAGCCGCCGATGAGCCACACCGTCGAGGAACTGCGCTCGGCCATCTCGGCCAGGAACCGCTCCTGCACCGCCGGGCGCACCTCCACCCGCCGGGAACCGTTGCGGCGCACCGTCTTCAGCGCGTCCACGATGTAGGCGATCTGCGATTCGATCATGAAGACGGCGGACTGGTTCCCGGCCGCGCCGAACGGGCCCAGCGTCATGAAGAAGTTGGGGAACCCCGCGAGCGCCACGCCCAGATAGCTCTGCGGCTCTTGGTCGTACAGTTCCGCCACCGAGGTGCCCGCGCGCCCGGTGATGCGGTCGTAGGCGCTCGGGATCGGGGTGAAGCCGGTGGCGTAGACGATGGTGTCCACCGCGCGCTCGGTGCCGTCGCGCAGCACTATCGAACGCGGCCGGATCTCGGCGATGCCGGTGGTGACCACCTCGACATTGGGCCGGGTCAGCGCGGGCAGGTAGGCGTCGGAGAAGATGGCCCGCTTGCAGCCGATCACGTAATCGGGGGTGAGCGTGCGCCGCAGCCGCGGATCGGGGACCTGCCGCCGCAGCTGGAACCTCGCCAGCGGCTCGTAGAGGTGCCGGAACCGCTGATCCACCAACGAGATCAGCCCGAACCCCTCGATCGCCGCGTACCAGCCGCCGCGAATCGCCTTCCGCGCCAACGGAAGCCGACTCAGCAGCTGCCGTTCCAGCGCGAGCGTGGGCCGGTCCAGACGCGGCACGATCCACGGCGCCGACCGCTGGAACAGCAACAGCTCTTTCACCAGGGGTTGGATCTCCGGCACGAACTGCACGGCCGAGGCGCCGGTGCCGATCACCGCGACCCGCTCCCCGCGCAGATCGTGGGCGTGATCCCAGTGCAGCGAGTGGAAACTCGTCCCGGCGAAGGTATCGGCGCCCGCGATGCGCGGATACTTCGCCTCGGCGAACACGCCGGTCGCCGAGATCAGGAAGTCGGCGGTGAGCCGCCCGCCCGTGGTGTCGATATCCCACACCGCGCGGTCGTCGTCCCAGCGGGCGTCGAGCAGTTCGGTGCGGAACCGGATGTGCCGCGGCACATCGTGTTCGGCGGCGACCGACCGCAGATACTCCAGGATCTCGCGCTGCTGTCCGTAGACGCGCGACCAGTGCGGATTCGGCGCGAACGAGTAGCTGTAGAGCTGGGAGGGCACATCGCAGGCGCAGCCCGGGTAGGTGTTGGCCCGCCAGGTGCCGCCCAGGTCGTCGGCGCGTTCGAGGACGAGCACGTCGTCGAAACCGGCCTCGCGCAGCTTGATCGTCAGGCCGATGCCGCCGAATCCGGCGCCGATCACCACGATGTGCCGGTGCTCGGGGGTGGGTGTCACGGGCGATCCTTTCGCCGATCAGAGGTCGAGTACGAGATGGTCGCCCGCCGCCCGGGACACGCACACCAGCATCTGCTCGTCGCGGTCGATCCCGGCGTGGTCGCGGTGGTCCACCGCGCCGGACAGCACCCGCACCCGGCAGGTGCCGCAGAACCCTTGGCGGCAGGAGTAATCCACGTCCGGCAGTTCGCGGCGCAGCGCGGCCAGGGCCGTCTCCTCGGCGCCCACCCGGATCCGGCGGCCGGTGCGCGCGAGGGTCAGCTCGAAGGCGCGGCCGTCGACGACCGGGGCGGGGGAGAAGCGTTCGGTGTGCAGCGAGCCGGTCGGATTCAGCTCGAACAGGTGCCGCCGCGCGGCGGCCAGCATCGGCGGCGGACCGCAGACATACACGGCCGCACCGGGTTTCGCCGCCGCGAGGATCGCGGCGACGTCGGGGACGCCGCATTCGTCGTCGGGCCGCACATCGGCGCCGGGCAGTTCGTCCAGGAACGGCATGGTCTCGCGGGAACGCCCGGTGTACACCAGCCGCCCGCGCGCACCCGCGGCCCGCACCATCGGCAGGATCGCGGTGATGCCGATACCCCCGGCGAGGAACAGATACGACGGCGCCTCGACGAAGGTGAACGCGTTGCGCGGACCGCGAATTCGCAGCGCCGACCCGGCGCGCAGTCGGTCGTGGATCTCCAGTGAGCCGCCGTCGCCGTCCGCGATGCGCCGCACCGCGATTCGATACCGGTACCGGTCGCGCGGATCGCCGCACAGCGAGTACTGCCGCTGCCGACCCGAGGGCAGGAAGACGTCCAGATGCGCCCCCGGCCGCCAGCTCGGCAGCGTCCCGCCGTCGGCCGCGCGCACTGTCAGGCTCACCACGTCGACCGCCTCGGGGGTGACCGTCTCGACCACCACGTCCCGGTCGAAACCGATGCGCCGCAAGGGTTTCGGCGGCGACAGCAGCGGCGCGGCCCGGCCCGCGGTGACCACCGAGCGGTACAGGCCCAGCGCCGCCGCGACCACGCGCAACCCCGGCGGGGGCGTCGTGCCCATCACCGGTCCGCGGCGCGCGCGGCGGGGGAGTGCGCGAGGTAGCGCAGCGCGGTGTCCATCGGGCCCAGCTGCGAGGGATGGAAGCCGGGCCGCAGATACCGCGGCACCTCGGTGAGGAACACCGTCCACTTGGGGATCACGCCGCGGCGGGTCGCGTCGAGGAACTGCCAGCCCCAGAACCGGCCCTTGGTCGGCGACGGATCCTTGCGGTACAGATAGGCCGCCGAGAAGACGAACAGCGGCAACAGCGTGCCCGCGGCGAGCACCGCCGTGCGGGCCTTGCGCAGATAGCCCCCGTCGAGATACATGTAGGCGTCGTAGACCACGCTGCGGTGCTCCACTTCCTCCGCGCCGTGCCATCGGACCAGATCCAGCATGGCGGGGTGCATCCCCTTGTCCTCGAGCACCTCCGCGTTGAGCAGCCACTCCCCGAGCACGGCCGTGAAATGCTCCATGCCCGCGAACAGGCCGAGCCGCTCCTTGAGCCACTCCTCGCGGGCGCGCCCGGCCAGGCCGTGGTCGCCGAGGAACCGGTCGACCAGCCAGGCGATGCCCCGCACGTAGGAGTCGACGTCCAGGCCCAGGGCTTGCAGGTGCCTGCGCGCGGCCTCGTGACTGTTCGCGTGCGTCGACTCCTGCCCGATGAATCCGCGCACCTCCTCGCGCAGCCGTTCGTCCCCGATGTGCGGCAGCGCCTCGGCGAGCGCCCGGGCCATCGCGCGCTCGCCC
Source organism: Nocardia sp. NPDC003482 (assembly GCF_053588115.1). Classification (NCBI taxonomy): domain Bacteria; kingdom Bacillati; phylum Actinomycetota; class Actinomycetes; order Mycobacteriales; family Nocardiaceae; genus Nocardia; species Nocardia sp. NPDC003482. The sequence goes on along the minus strand of NZ_JBSFPI010000031.1, from coordinate 71,001 downwards.
TCGGGCAGCACCAGATGCATCACGTTCACGATGTGGGTGGCCAGCACCTCGCCCGGGATGTAGTGCAGCGGAACCGAGTCGAAGTCGAAGCGGACGTCCCGGGCGGTGATGGCGTGCGCCTCGTCGCGATAGTGATGCGTCGTCGCATCAGCCGTATCAGCCATGCCTCGACCGTACAATGCAACAAACCTCCTCGCAATGTTGCGCAACAATTCGATACAAACGTTGCACAAAGGCGCCCGGCTGCTAGTTTGAGTGGGTGACGACCGCGTCGGAGACCCCAGCATCGCGCGCGGACATCGCCGACGAGGTCGAGGAGCGCATCCTGGACGCGGCGCTGTCCCGATTCCAAGAGGTCGGCGTGAAGAAGACGACCATCGAGGACGTCGCCCGCCACGCCGGGGTCGATCGCGTGACGGTCTACCGCCGCCTGGGCTCGCGCGACGACCTCGTGGCCGCCGTCGTCCGGCGCGAGGTCGGGGCCGTGCTCGCCGAGATCGCGGGCATCCCCGATCGCCACGACACCCTCGACGGGCTGGTGGCCGACATCTTCGTCACCGTCGTAACCCGTTGGCGCGCACACCCTCTCGTGCGCCGCATGCTCGACATCGAGCCGGAGCGGGTGATCATGAACCTGACCGTCGCGGGCGCGAACGTCTTCGCCATGAGCGTCGCCACCGCCGCCGCGGCCCTGGAACAGGCCGTCGACCGCGGGCTACTGGCCCCGGTGCCCGACCTGACCGCGCGCTGCGAGGTCATCTGCCGCGTGGTGCACTCGCTGATCCTGACCCCGCAGGGCGCGCTGGATCTGGCGACCGAGGAGCGGCTGGCCGACTTCGCCCGCCGCTACCTCGTGCCGATCGTCGTCGCGCCCTAACGCAGGGCGCTGCCCGCCTGCCATTCGGCCCACGGGATGGTCCAGTCGCCGTTGTTCCAGGACTGCTGCGGCGGGCCGGTGGTGCCGTGGATCTCGACCACATCGCCGGGCATCGACCAGTCGAAGAACCATTTGGCGTTCTCGCCGTTGAGGTTCAGGCAGCCGTGCGAGGTGTTGGAGCTGCCCTGCGCCCACACCGTCGAATCGAGCTGATGCAGGTAGATGCCGTCGCCGCTGATGCGGGTGGCCCAGTTGATGGCCTCCTTGTAGCCCAGCCGGTCGTTGACCGGCAGGCCGTAGGTGGAGGAGTCCATGATGACCGGGTTGCCCTTGTCCATCACGGTGTAGACGCCCGCGGGGGTGTTGAAGTAGATCGTCTTGTTGCCGATCTGCTCACTGCCGCCGCGGCCCATCGAGGTGGGCATCGTGCGGATGAGCTTGCCGTCCTCGAAGACCTGCACCTGATGGGTGCTGTCGTCGGCGATCGCCACGTGCGACGGGCCGATCTTGAACGTGGTCTTCGTATCCTCCTGGCCGTAGAGGCCGTTGCCGAGTTCGGCGCCGTAGATGTTGGCCTGCACGGTCACCTTGGTGTTCGACGGCCAGTACTTCTCCGGCCGCCAGTGCGCGTTGCGGTCGTCCATCCAGTACCAGGAGCCCTGCACCGGCGGATCGGTGGTGACCGTGAGCCGCTTCTCGGCCGCGGCCCGGTCGGGGATGTCCTCGTCGAAGTGCGCGACGATCACCGTGCCCACGCCGTAGGTGCCGCCCTCGGCCAGTGTCTGGCCGCCCGTGGTGGTGAGGTACAGCTTGGTCTGGTTGCTGGGGGTGATGGTGGCGAAGGACGCCTTGAACGGTCCGGTCGGCCCGGTGATGGACAGGCCCTTCGCGTCGACGGTGTAGGTGTGGTCGTAGCCCAGCGGGCCGCTCGGCTTCCACGCGGTGCGGTCGGGGGTGAGAATGCCCTCCACCGGCTTGCCCTGTTCGTTGACCATGCTGACGTCGGTCAGGATGCCGTCGGAGGCGCTCACCTCGATCTTGCCCAGGGGATCGACGTTCTTGCTGCCGTTGCCGGGCGTCACCGCGATGACGGGAGCCGCCGGGCCCGGCGTCGCGGGCCCCGGTTTCGACACGGTCCCCGACGAGGACGAGCACGCGGCCGACAACATCACCAGGGCACAAGCCACGGCGATACCGAATCGGCAGCGCCGACCTGACATGGTTTTCTCCTGCGAAATCGCCCGACTGTCTCCGACGGGACAGTCTACGCAGCGCCCACGACCGGCCGCACATCCGCGGGTGTTGCCGCGGGTTTACGCGATGTGGCCGGTGGGTACCCAGCAAACCGTCGTGTGTCGGTGGCGAGGTGGTTGAGTGATGGGCGCGAACCTGATGATCGTGGAGGACGACGACCGGGTCCGCACCGCCCTGCGGCTGGCCATGGAGGACGAGGGATACGACGTCGCCGAGGCCGAGGAGGCCGAGGACGCGCTCGAGCATCTGCGTGACAACGGCGCCCCCGATGTGATGATCGTCGATCTCATGCTCGGCGATATGGACGGCTTCAGCTGTATCCGCGAGATCCGCCGCGACCACGACGTGCCGATCATCGTGGTCAGCGCCCGCGACGACACCCACGACGTGGTGGCCGCGCTGGAGGCGGGGGCCGACGACTTCGTCACCAAACCGTTCGAGATCAAGGAGATCACCGCGCGGATGCGCGCCCTGCGCCGCCGCGCCCAGCAGTTCGCCGAGCCGCCCGCCCCGCAGGAGGTCGTGCTCGACGCGGATCCCGAAGCGCCGCTGCTGCTTTCGCCGGAGGCGGGCACCGTGCGCCGCGGCGACGAGGAACTGCATCTGACCCTCACCGAGTTCCGGCTGCTGTGCGAACTCGCCGAGACGCCCGGCCGGGTGCTCTCCCGCAGCGTGCTGCTCGAACGGGTCTGGGACCGTGGCTTCTTCGGCGACGAACGGATCGTGGATGTGCACGTGCGCCGGTTGCGCACCAAGGTCGAGCGCGATCCCTCCGAACCCGCCCTCGTGGTGACCGTGCGCGGGCTGGGGTATCGGCTGGACGTCCGGCGGTGAGGTGCTGACTCGGCCCGAGCGCCGCCAGAACCTGCGCGCGCGAGCGGTTTTCGCGTTCGCCGCCACCTCCGGGATGGTCTCGGCGCTGCTCGCGGCGTCGGTCACCCTGCTGCACCGCGGCTTCTGGGAGACGCTGATCACCTGTGCCATCGCCGGAACCGGCATCGGCGCGGTGTTCGGGCTGTGGCTCTCGCGCCGCCTGCTCGGGCCGCTGCGCCAGGTGACCGGTACGGCCGCCCGCATCGCCTCGGGTCAGCTCGGCACCCGGCTGCCCGACACCGACGATCCCGATCTCGCGCCGACCGTCGACGCCTTCAACGCCATGGTGGATTCGCTGCAACGGCGGATCGACCGCGAGCGGCGGCTGGTGGGTGACGTCAGTCACGAATTGCGCACGCCCCTCACGACTTTGACCACCAGCGTCGAGGTGATGAGCCGCCACGCGGACGAACTGCCCGAGCGGTCGCGCCGGGCGCTGGATCTGGTGCGCGCCGAACTGGACCATCTGCGCCGCCTGCTCGACGATCTGCTGGCGCTGGCCCGCGCCGAGGCCCGCCTGCACGCGGCCGACGCCGAACCGCTGTCGGTGCGCGAACTGCTCACCCACACCCTCGCCGAGCTCCGCGTCCCGCCCGATCTGCTGCGCGTCGAGGGCGACGCGACCGTGCTGGGCCGCAAGCTGGAACTCGAACGGGCCGTGGTGAATCTGCTCGAGAACGCCCAACGCCACGGCGGGGGAGTGGTTGCCGTCGGCGCCCGGCGTGCCGGTACCGAGGTGATTATCACAGTCGACGACGCCGGTCCGGGGATCGCGCCCGAGGACCGCGAACGCGTCTTCGAGCGCTTCGTCACAGTGCGCCGCGGGCGGCGTTCCGGCACGGGCACCGGCATCGGGTTGGCGCTGGTCGCGGAAACCGTTGCGGCGCACGGCGGCCGGGTGCGCTGCGGCGAACGCGACGGCGGCGGAGCGCGATTCACGGTCTGTCTACCCATAAGTGACGCAACTCACTGAAGACGCCTGCGTAACACGACTGTAATGAAGCCGACAGGTTGCCCGCAAAGAAATCTGGCAAATCTAACTACGTGAAGCAGACCCGAAGACCGAGTATGCCGAGCAGTTCCTCCGGCGCCGCCACCCTCGAAAGAGGGCGGGCCCACTCGCAGACCGTGATTCGCACCCCGCGCCTCGGTGACGGCGCGCGGATGTGGCAGATCGCGGTCGATTCGCAGGTGCTGGACGCGAATTCGAGCTATGCCTATCTGCTGTGGTGTCGCGACTTTCGCGGCACCTCGGTGGTCGCCGAAATCGATGGTCGAATCGCGGGATTCATCACCGGATATCTGCGGCCGCAGGCGCCGGATGTGCTGTTCATCTGGCAGGTCGCCGTCGACCACGACTTCCGCGGCCGGGGGCTGAGCGTGACGATGCTCGAGCATCTGGTAGATTCCGTTGCGGCCCAAGGCATTTCGACCTTGGAGACGACGGTGTCGCCGGACAACGAGGCATCGCTGGCGATGTTCGCCTCGCTGGCCCGCCGCCGCGGCGCGCGCATGACGCGCCAGACCTTGTTCGAACCCCAGGATTTCCCGGACGGGCACGAAGCAGAGGACCTGTACCGGATAGCGCCGCTCACGACCGCGGCGCGGGAGAAGGAAAGCGCAGTTGCGCACACCTCAGGAAGGATCATTCGATGACCACCGCTGAGATGACCGTTTTCGAGAATTTGGAATCGAATGTGCGCGGCTATTGCAGGTCCTGGCCGACGCTGTTCGACACCGCTCAGGGTGCGTGGCTGCGAGACGGCGAAGGCCGCGATTATCTGGACTTTTTCGCGGGCGCGGGAGCGTTGAACTACGGGCACAACAATCCGGTCCTGAAGCAGGCGCTGCTGGATTACATCGCGCGCGACGGCATCACGCACGGATTGGACATGTCGACCGTCGCCAAACAGCAACTGCTGGAGACAGTGAACCGGGTGCTGCTCGAGCCGCGCGGGCTGGACTACAAGGTGCAGTTCCCCGGACCGACCGGCGCGAACGCGGTCGAGGCGGCGCTCAAGCTGGCCCGCAAGGTGACCGGCCGCACCACGATCCTCAACTTCACCAACGCCTTCCACGGCATGACGCTGGGCGCGCTGTCGGTGACCGGTAACGCCGCCAAGCGCGCGGGTGCCGGTGTGCCGCTGGTGCACGTCAACCCGATGCCCTACGACGGCTACCTCGACGGCGGCGACGAACTCGACTGGATGGAGAAGGCGCTCGACGACAACTCCTCCGGCGTGGACAAGCCCGCCGCGGTGATCGTGGAGACCGTGCAGGGCGAGGGCGGGGTCAACGTGTCCCGCCCGGAGTGGCTGCGCCGGTTGTCCGAATTGTGCTCGGCGCGCGGCATTCTGCTCATCGTCGACGACGTGCAGATGGGCTGCGGCCGGACCGGGCCGTTCTTCTCGTTCGAGATCGCGGGCATCACCCCCGACATCGTCACGCTGTCGAAGTCCATCGGCGGGTACGGCATGCCGCTGGCGCTGGTGCTCATGCGCCGCGACCTGGACCAGTGGTCGCCGGGCGAGCACAACGGCACCTTCCGCGGCAACAACCCCGCCTTCGTCACCGCCCGGGTCGCGCTCGAGCACTTCTGGAGCGACGATCGATTGGAGAAGTCGACGATCGCCAAGGGCGACCGGATCCGAAAGTCGTTCTCGGAGTTGGCCGAGCAGTACACCGGCGTGTCCACCCGCGGCCGCGGGCTGGTGCACGGGCTGGTGTTCGACGAGCCCACCCAGGCGGGCAAGGTCAGCCGCATCGCCTTCGAACACGGCCTGCTGGTGGAGACCTCCGGCGCCGAGGACGAGGTGGTGAAGCTGTTGCCGCCGTTGACGATCACCGACGACGAGCTCGACCACGGCCTGAGCATTCTGGGCCGGGCCGTGGACATGGTGCGAGGAGGTAACTGACCATGATCGTGCGGACCACCGACGAGATCACCGGGACCGACCGCGACGTCGCGGCCGAGAGCTGGCGCAGCAAGCGCATCATCCTGGCCGGGGACGGCGTCGGATTCTCGTTCCACGAGACCACCATCGAGCCCGGCACGACGCACGAGTTCCACTACGCCAACCATGTGGAGGCGGTGTGGCTGGTCGAGGGCGAGGGCACCCTGCACGACCTGGACAACGACGTACGCTATGAACTGGGCCCCGGCACCATGTACCTGCTCAACGGTCACGAGCGGCACCGCGTCGAGACCCGCACGAGGATGCGGATGCTGTGCGTGTTCAACCCGCCGGTGACCGGCCAGGAGGTGCACGACGAGAACGGCGTCTATCCCCTGATCGCCGTCCCGCAGTAGTGAGGAGGAGAACACTTCGATGACGTTGGCCGAGAGTCGAATCGACCGTTACCCGACCCGCACGGCGGGGCCCGCGCCGCTGGCCGAGCGCACCGATCCCACCGTGTGGGGGCGGATCGAGTCGCCCGCGCTGGCGGACTTCGACGCCGACGGGTACTCGATCATCGACGCGCTGTTGAGCCCGGAGGAGGTCGCCGGATTCTCCGCCGAGATCGATCGCCTGGCGAACGATCCCGAACTGCGGCTGGACGAGCGGGTGATCGTCGAGAAGCGGTCGAATCGGGTGCGGTCGATTTTCGAGGTGCACCGGATCAGCGCGGCGGTGGCCGAGTTGGTCCGCGACGAGCGGGTGCTCGGGCTGGCCCGTCAGGTGCTGGGCTCGGAGGTCTACATCCATCAGAGCCGGGTGAACTACATGCCCGGTTTCGAGGGGACCGGTTTCTACTGGCACTCCGACTTCGAGACCTGGCACGCCGAGGACGGGATGCCCGCGCCCCGGGCGGTGAGCCTGTCGATCGCGCTGACCGACAACTACCCGTTCAACGGCAGCCTCATGGTCATGCCCGGTTCGCACCGCACCTACGTGCCGTGCCAGGGCGAGACCCCGGCCGACCACTACCGGGAGTCGTTGCGGGAGCAGCAGATCGGCGTTCCCTCGCACGCGCACATCACCGAACTGGCCGACCGCCACGGCATCGCCCAGTTCACCGGCGCGCGCGGCTCGGCGCTGCTGTTCGACTCGAACGTCATGCACGGCTCGGCCAACAACATCACCCCGTTCCCGCGCTCGAACATCTTCCTCGTGTTCAACAGCGTCGAGAACACCCTCCAGGACCCGTTCGCGGCTCCCGCACCACGCCCGACCTACATCGCCGCGCGGGATTTCACGCCCGTGCGGTGAGGTTCGCCCGAAGCGCCCGAATCGAGTCGCCGCCCACTGTGCCGGAAGTGGGCGGCGCCTCGGGTTTTCAGGGCCGGGTGAGGGCCGCGTAGCGCGCGATGTGGGCGGAGGTGCTGCCCCATTCGTTCTGGATGGCGGTGAGGCGTTTGAAGTAGTGGCCGATGGCCAGTTCCTCGGTCATGCCCATGGCGCCGTGCAATTGGACCGACTCCTGGCCGATGCGGCGGGCGGCCCGGCCGACGGTGGCCTTGGCGGCGGCCGCGGCGCGGGCCCGGACCGCCGGATCGGCGTTCAGCTTCAGGGTCACCAGATACGTTGCGGCGACGGCCTGTTCGAGTTCCAGGAGCATGTCGACCATGCGGTGCTGCAACGCCTGGAACGCGGCGATCGGGACGCCGAACTGCTGACGCTGCTTGGCGTACTCGACCGTGTCCGCGAGCACCCGGCGCATGGCCCCGACGGCCTCGGCGCAGATCGCGGCGATCGCCTCGTCGGCGGCCGCGGCCAGGGACTGCTCGGCTCCGCCCTCCACGCCCAGCAGCGCGTCGGCGGGGATGCGCACGCCCGCGAAAGTGAGGTCGGCGGCGCGGCGTTCGTCGATGGTGCGGTACGGGTGCTGGGTGATGCCCGCGGTGCCGCTGTTCACCACGAACAGCGACAGGCCCGCCTCGGTACGGGCGGTGACCAGCAGCTGGGTCGCCAGCGGGGCGCTCGTCACCACGATCTTCGCGCCGTCGAGCACCCACGAATCCCCGTCGCGCCGAGCGGTGGTCGTGACCCGGGTGAGATCGTGGCGCGAATCCGCTTCCAGCGCGGCCAGAGCCGTGATCACCTCGCCGGAGGCGATGCCGCGCAACAGCTTTCGCGCGCGGTCGCCGCCCGCGCGGCGCAGCAGGCCCGCGCCGACCACGACGGTGTCCACATACGGTTCCACCACCAGCGCGCGGCCCAGCGCCTCGGCGATGATCATCGTCTCCACCGGGCCGCCGTCGAAGCCGCCGACGCTCTCGGGCAGGCTCGCGCCGAGGATGCCGACCTCGTCGGCGAAGGCGCGCCAGATCTCCGGCTGCCAGCCCGCGCCCGTGCGGGCCGCCGCGCGGCTCTTCTCCAGGTCGTAGCGGGCCGCCAGGAACTCGGTGACGGTGTCGCGGAGCAGCTGTTGTTCGGCGGTGAGTTCGAAGTCCATGTCACAGTCCCAGGGTTGCCTTGGCGATGATGTTGCGCTGAATCTCGTTGCTGCCGGCGTAGATCGAGCCCGCGCGATCGTTGAAGTAGCGCAGCGGGGCGACCGCCTGCCAGTCCTCGCCGCCGAGGTAGCCGTCCGCGGGCGGCACGTAGTCGGCGACCGGGCCGCCGGGCATGGCGGCGTGCGGCTGATAGGCGCGCCCGCGCGGACCCGCCGCCTCGAGCGCGAGTTCGGTGAGTTGCTGGCTCAATTCGGTGCCGAGGATCTTCAGCGTGGACGCCGCCGGTCCCGGATTCCTGCCCTGCGAGATCGCCGACATCGTGCGGTATTCGAGGATCTCCAGCACGTCCGCGCGGATGCGGACATCGGCCAGTTTGGTCGAGAACGACGGATCGTCCAGCAGCGCACCGCCGTTCGGGCCGGGCTGTCGGCCCGCCTGCTCGGCCAGCGCCTCCGCCATCACCTGCAACATGGGGCTGAGCGCGGTGCCGCCGCGTTCGAAGTTCAGCAGATACTTCGCGACCGTCCAGCCGTCGTCGATCCGGCCCAGCACATTGGCCTTGGGCACCCGGACCTCGTCGAAGAAGACCTGATTCTGCACCTGCTCACCGGAACTCATGACCAGCGGCCGGATCTGGATGCCGGGCGCGTCCATCGGGATGAGCAGGAACGTGATGCCCTGCTGCTTGCGTTCCAGCTTCGAGGTGCGGACCAGGCAGAAGATCCAGTTCGCCTCGGTGGCGTGGGTGGTCCAGATCTTGCTGCCGGTGCAGACCAGATCGTCGCCGTCGGACACCGCGGCCATCGCCAGCGACGCCAGATCCGATCCGGCCTCGGGCTCGGAGTAGCCCTGGCAGAAGAACACCTCGCCGGTGAGGATGCGCGGCAGGAAGAAGTTCTTCTGCTCGTCGGTGCCGAAGGCGATGATGGCGTGCGCGACCATCTTGATGCCCATCGGCGACAGCGCCGGGGCGCCCGCGACCATCGACTCCCGATCGAAGATGTAGTGCTGGGCCGGACTCCAGTCGCAGCCGCCCCACTCCACCGGCCAGGCGGGCGCGGCCCAGCCGCGGGCGTGCAGGATCCGCTGCCACCGCATGCTGGCCTCGTGATCCGGATACACGCTCGTGGCGAGCCGACCGGCACGACGCAACTCCGGGGTCAGGTTCTCCTCCAGAAAATGCCTCACCTCATCACGAAACGCCAGATCGGTGGGCGACCAGTCCAGATCCACGGACAACTCCTTGCGGGATTATTGGAGCTCTACCTTCTCATTCTCCCGCTGGGGAATGCAAATGGTCGTTAACTTAACGGCTCCGCGCTTGACATTCCACTGTGGAGGTCTCATGCTGATACAACATTCCACTTTGGAACATTGACAGGACGCGATCATGGACATCTCGACCGGAATCCGGATCTCCGACGCCGAGCGGCAGCAGGTGACCGAGCTGTTGGTGCGGGCCGTGGGCGAGGGGCGGATCGATCTGAGGGAGTACGAGGAGCGGTCCGCCCTGGTCTACGCCGCGCGCACCGCCGAGGACCTGCGCGCGGTCGTGGCCGATCTGCCCGCGGCCCCCGCGCGGACCCGGTCCGCGGCGACCCCGCGCGTGCCGATCTGGCAGCGCATCGAGGGCGGCGCGTGGCTGGGCGCGGGCGTGCTGAACCTGCTGATCTGGGCGGCGGTGAGCCTCGGGGTGGGCGAAATGGTGTACTTCTGGCCCATCTGGGTCATCGGGCCGTGGGGCGCGGTGCTCGCCTTCCGGGTGCTCACCGGGTGGGAGGCGGGGCGGAAAGCCGACCGCCGGTCGGGAATTCCCAATGCGGCACACCCAATTCGGGCGCGGTGACAACCAAATTGTCATAGCCGCTTGCGATCTCGGGTGGGGTGTGCGGAACAATAAGGCCCCATGACCGCATCTCGAGTGTTTCGTTCGTTGCTGCGTGCCGTGCCCGCGGTGCTTCTCGCCGTGGTCGCCGCGGCGACGTTCGCCGTGGCGGGCGGGGTCGCCAGCGCCCAGGCGCCGGGCATCCCCTCCGTGCCGAACTTCAACCACCGCTTGGAACTCGGCCCCGGCCAGAGCCAGTACACCGGCAGCGTCGCGCAGGGCAAGTCCGAGGGCTACGCCATCGCCGCCGGGCCGGGCCTGACCATCCACCTCGAGGTCGCCTCGCCGAACAACAACGCCCGCGTCTCGGTCGCCCCGCTCATCGGCCCGATGATCGCCACCGAGGCCCCGGTCGCCGACTTCGTCACCGACGGCACCGACTACCAGGTGCGGATCACCTCCGCCGACGGGTACGCGGCCGACTACACCCTGACGGTCACCGTCTCCTGACCGCCGACCTGCCGGGCGAACACGATCGCCCGGCATACTCGGGGCAACGGCCCCCGACGAGGTAGCCTGGCCGACTGTGCACCTGAAGAGTCTGACGCTGAAGGGATTCAAATCCTTCGCGTCCGCGACGACGCTGCGCTTCGAGCCGGGCATCACCTGTGTGGTGGGCCCCAACGGATCGGGCAAGTCGAACGTCGTCGACGCGCTCACCTGGGTGATGGGTGAACAGGGCGCGAAGGCGTTGCGCGGCGGGAAGATGCAGGACGTCATCTTCGCCGGGACCGCGGGCCGCGCGCCGCTGGGCCGCGCCGAGGTCACGCTCACCATCGACAACTCCGACGGCGCGCTGCCCATCGACTACGCCGAGGTCTCCATCACCCGCCGCATGTTCCGCGACGGCGCGGGGGAGTACGAGATCAACGGCAACACCTGCCGATTGATGGATGTGCAGGAGTTGTTGTCCGACTCCGGCATCGGGCGCGAGATGCACGTCATCGTCGGCCAGGGCCAGCTGTCGGCCATTCTGGAATCGCGTCCCGAGGACCGCCGCGCCTTCATCGAGGAGGCGGCCGGTGTGCTCAAACACCGCAAGCGCAAGGAGAAGGCGGTCCGCAAGCTGGAGGCCATGCAGGCCAATCTGGCTCGCCTCACCGACCTCACCACCGAACTGCGCCGCCAGCTCAAACCGCTGGGCCGGCAGGCCGAGGTGGCCCGCCGCGCCGCGACCGTCCAGGCCGATCTGCGCGACGCCCGATTGCGTTTGGCCGCCGACGATCTGGTGGGCCGCCGCCGCGAACTGGAGAGCCAGCAGAGCAAGGAGGCGTTCGCGCGCGAGCAGCAGATCACTGTCCAGGCCGAACTCGACGCCGCGAATGCCGCACTGGCGCAACAGGAATTCCAGCTGTCCCGGCTGACGCCCAGCGCCGAGGCCGCCGCGCAGACCTGGTTCCAGCTCTCGGCCCAGGTGGAACGGGTCAACGCGACCATCCGCATCGCCCGCGACCGCGCCCGCAACCTCGCCATGGAACAGACCACCGGCGGCGGCCGCGACCCCGAACAGCTCGAGGCCGAGGCCGCGCGGGTGGAGGCCGAGGAGGCCGAACTGCTCGAGGCGGTCGAGATCGCCACCGAGACCCTGGAGGCCGCGCGCGATCAGCTGCACGAGCGCGAACAGGCCGCCAAGGCCGCCGAACAGGCCCATCTCGCCGCCGTGCGGGCCATCGCCGACCGCCGCGAGGGCCTGGTCCGGCTCTCGGGGCAGGTCGACAACCTGCGCCACCGCGCCCAGTCCGCCGACACCGAGATCACCCGGCTGTCCACCGCGCTGACCGAGGCGCGCCGCCGCGGCGCCGAGGCCGAGGCCGAATTCGAGTCCGCCCAAACCGAATTGGGCGAACTCGACGCGGGCGAGGAGAGCCTCGACACCGCCTACGAACACGCCGCCCAGGCCCTGGAACTCGCCGATCGGCGCGTCACCGAACTGCGCGAGCAGGACCGCGAGGCGGGGAAGAAGGTCGCCTCGCTCACCGCCCGCATCGAGGCGCTGACCATGGGCCTGGCCCGCAAGGACGGCGGCGCGTGGCTGCTGGAGAACCACGGGCGGGGGCTGCTCGGTCCGCTGTCGGGAATGCTGCGCGTGCACCCGGGCTACGAGGCCGCCGTGGCCGCGGCCCTCGGGCCGCTCGCCGATGCCGTTGCGGCCGAATCGGATTCGTCGGCACAGGCGGCGTTGCGCGCGTTGAAGGAGGCCGATGGCGGCCGGGTCGCCCTCGTCTTCGGCGGCGCTACCGCGCCCGGTGCGTCCGGTGTCGCGGGGGGAGCGGCGCTTCCGCCCGGCGCGCGCCCGCTGGCGGAGGTTGTCGACTGTCCGGCGAATCTGCGCGCGGCGATCGACGCCATGACCGCGGGCACCGTCGTCGCCGACGATCTGACGGTGGCGGCGAATGTGCTTGCCGCGCAACCGAAGCTGCGGATCGTCACCCGCGAGGGCGATCTCACCGGAACCGGCTGGCTGCTCGGCGGCTCCGACCGCGCGCCCAGTCAACTCGAGATCCAGGCCGATATCGACGCCGCCACCGCGGATCTGGCCTCGTGGCAGCGGCAGGCCGAGGAGGTCGAGGCGGCGCTGTCGGGGGCGCTGGCCGAGCAGAACGACCGCAAGCAGGCCGCCGACCAGGCGCTGCTCGCCTTGCACGAATCCGATCAGGCGATGGTCGCCATCTACGACCGGCTGGGACGGCTCGGCGAGACCGCGCGCAAGGCGCGACAGGAATGCGACCGGCTGCTCACCCAGCGCGCCGACGCCGAATCCGCGCGCGACGAGAATCTCGCGAAGCTCGCCGACCTCGAGGAGCGGCTGCGCCACGCCGAATCCGAACAGTCCCTGCTGGATTCGGACTCCGACGCCGGAACCGAGACCGCGGGCCAGGCCCGGGAGGAGGCCGCGGCCGCGCTCGCCGAGGCCCGGTCCCTGGAGGTCGAGGCGCGACTGGCGGTCCGCACCGCCGAGGAACGCGCGGAATCTGTTCGCGGCAAGGCGGATTCGCTGCGCCGCGCCGCCCGCGCCGAACGCGAGTCCCGCGCCCGCGCCGAACGCGCCCAGGCCGCCCGCCGCAAGGCCGCGGACGTGGCCGCGGTGGTGGCGGATTCGGCCGAGCGCGTCGCCGCCGAACTCCAGACGGTCGTCGGCCGGGCCGCCGCCCGCCGCGACGATCTGGTGCGCCGCCGCACCGAATGCTCCGCCCAGGTCGAGCAGACCAAGGAACGGGTGCGCGCGCTGGGCGCCCAGCTCACCCAGCTGACCGACACCGTGCACCGCGACGAGGTGGCCCGCGCCGAGGCCGCGCTGCGCATCGAACAGCTCGAGCAGAACATCGCCGAACAGTTCGGCATCGCGCTCGACGACCTGATCGCCGAATACGGCCCCGACGTCCCGATGCCGCCGTCGGCGCGGGAGATGCAGGAGTACGAACAGGCTCGCGAGCGCGGCGAGGCGGTCAGCGAACCGCAGCCCATGCCCTACAACCGGGCCGTCCAGGAACGCCGCGCCAAACAGGCCGAGAAGGACCTCACCACGCTCGGCAAGGTGAATCCCCTCGCGCTGGAGGAGTTCGCGGCCCTCGAGGAGCGCTACACGTTCCTGTCCACCCAGCTCGAGGACGTCAAGAAGGCCCGACAGGATCTGCTGGACGTGGTGGCCGAGGTGGACGCGCGCATCCTCCAGGTGTTCGCCGAGGCGTACGAGGACGTGTCGCGCGAATTCGTCGAGGTGTTCGGCAAGCTGTTCCCCGGCGGCGAGGGGCGGCTGCTGCTGACCGAGCCGGGCGATCTGCTCGCCACCGGCGTCGAGGTCGAGGCGCGGCCGCCGGGCAAGAAGGTCAAGCGGCTGTCGCTGCTGTCGGGCGGGGAGAAGTCGCTGACCGCGGTCGCGTTGCTGGTGGCCATCTTCCGGGCCCGCCCGTCCCCGTTCTACGTCATGGACGAGGTCGAGGCGGCGCTGGACGACACCAATCTGCGGCGGCTCATCGGACTGTTCGAACAGCTGCGGGAGAAGTCGCAGCTGATCGTGATCACCCACCAGAAGCCGACCATGGAGATCGCCGACGCGCTGTACGGGGTGAGTATGCGCGGCGACGGCATCACCCAGGTCATCTCGCAGCGGCTGCGCGGGGAGAACCTGGTGGGCGCGCCGACCTAGGGGCTACAGCCGTTCCGGCAGGACGGTGAAATGGCGGACGGTGCCCGAGATGCCGGGCAGCTCGGCCGGTTCGGTCCAGGTGCGGAAGGTGTCGAAGCTGTCGCTGTAGAGGTAGGTGCCGCGTTCGGGTTCGTCCAGGTCGTAGTGGTCCAGGAAGATCCGCCACCGGCCGTCGGGCAGCTGGATCACGCACTGCCCCTCGCACGGCCCGCCCCACCCGGCCCAGTCGCCGGTCTCGACGAATCGGTATGGGCCCGTGGGGGACTCGGCCACGGCCAGTTCCACGAGTTTGGTGGACTCGTTCTTGGTGAAGGCGTGGTAGCGGCCGTCGGCGGCCACGATCGTGGTGTCGATGTAGCCGAGCGTGTCCGGCGCGGGGTCGAAGCCGGGCAGCGGGGTCAGCGGGCTCCACGAGCGCAGCGCCGGATGCAGGGCGGTCATCAGATACGGCCGGAAGTTCGGGCCGGTGTTGAGCGAGACCACCACGCCGATCCGGCCGCGGCGGTCCACGAACCACTCCGGGGCCCAGGTGTGCCCGACGTTCGGGACCGGGACGGGCAGTTCGTAGAGGAAGGTCCAGTTCACCCGGTCGGTGCTGCGGGCGAAGCCGATGGTGTCGCCGTCCCAGCCGGTGGTGTAGGTGAGGTAGTACGCGCCGTCGAAGCCGCGGAAGAGGCTGGGGTCGCGGCACAGTCCGGTGGGCGGGCGGTAGGCCGCGGCGCGCAACAGCGTGAAATTCGTCGCGTCCGTGGATTCGTAGACGTACATATCGGTTTCGCTGTCGTTGGTGAACGCGGTCATCGTGTACCGCATCGGCACCCCCGTCGCCGCGGCGCGACCGGCGATCGTCATCCCCAGCGGCAGGCCCGCCGCCAACGCCAGCATCGATCTCCGGGACAGCGTCATGCGCGAATTATGGGACGCGCGGACGCCGAAGGTTTGCCGACACTCCGATCGGGTATAGGTGTCAGCCCTTTTTCACGCCGACCGCGCCGACGGTGTCGAAGTAGGAGACCATCGTGTCGTCCTCGGGTTCGGGCCGCCACAGCGGTACCCGGACCAGACCGGGGTCGGCCAGTTCGAATCCGTCGAACATCGGCTCGATCTCGGCCCGCGAGCGCATGATCAGCGGAGTCGGGGTCTTCCTGCTGACCTCGACGGTGTCGGCCAACTCCTGTGCGGGCCAGTCGTCGCTGCACATGTGCGAGATCACCAGCATGCTGCCCGGGGCGAGCCGGTCCCGCAGATCGGCCAGCATCCGCCGCGGGTCCGCGCTGTCCGGAATGTAGTGCAGCAGCGCGACGAGCAGCACCGCCACCGGTTTGCCGAAGTCCAGTTGCGCGCGCACCTCCGGATCCGACACCAGGGCGTCCAGATCGCGGGCGTCGGCGCGGATCGCGGTCGCCCACGGGACATCGGTGAGGATGCGGCGGCTCATGGCGACCGCCACCGGATCGATGTCGGTGTAGACCACATGCGCGTCGATATCGAGATCGGCGAGGATCTCGTGCACATTGCCCGCGGTCGGGATGCCCGAACCGATGTCGAGGAACTGCGTCACGCCCTGTTCGGCGCAGAAGGTGACCGCCCGGCGCAAAAACGCCCGATTGGTCCAGGCCGCGCGCAGGCTGTGCGGCCACTTCTTGCGGCTGCTCTCGGCCACCTCACGGTCGACGCTGAAATTGTGCGAGCCGCCCAGCGCGTAATCGTAGATGCGCGCGATGCTCGGTACGGTGGGGTCGATGTCGTCGCTGGCCCAGTCCGGTAACAGCGGGGACGAATCGGAGTTCTCGGGCATCGGTCCCCACTTCGCGGTCGTTGTCGTACACGGGCCGTCGATGCGGCAGACCCACCATACCGGCAGCGTGGGTCAGCGTCGCGCAAGCAGCGACTTCAATTGCGCCGCACCGGTTTCCGCGAGCCAGGCGTCGAAGGTCCGCAGGCCCGGGTGGATCGCGCGCAGCGCCGGGATGTCGGCGTGCCAGCGGGCGCCGCCGCGCACCAGGGCGAGCACGGAGGCGATGAGCGGGCCGAGCGGGCCCAGTTCGTCGTCGGTGAGCTGGTGGTAGCGGACCGGGTGACCGGTGGCCGCGGCGATGGCCGCCGCGGCGGCGACCGGGGTGAGTTCGTCTCCGGCCAGTTCCAGGACCCGCCCGTGGAAGCGGTCGGGATCGGTGAGGGCCGCGGCGGCGATGGCGCCGATGTCGTCGACCGCGATCACCTGCATCGGGCCCTCGGGGTCGAAGACGTGCCGGTGCACGCCGTCGACGATGCCGTCGATGGGCGTGTCCCGGGCGAGGTAGTTCTCCATGAAGCGCACGGGTCGCAGCAGCGTGTACCGCAGGCCGCTGGCGATCACCGCCTCCTCGATGACCCGCTTGCCCACGGCGACGGGTTCGTCGGTGGTCTCGGCGAACGAGGCGATGCTCGTGAACACGATCTGGTCGGCCCCGGCCCGCCGCGCGGCCTCGAGCACGGCCAGACCGCGCGACTCCTCGGACTCGCGATCGGTCGCGGGGCCCACGGGATTGGGGGTGACCGCGAAGACCGCCCGGACCCCGGCCGCCGCGGGGCCCAGGGTCTCGGGCCGGTCGAGGTCGCCGGTCACCAGTTCGGCTCCGGCCGCGGCCAGTTCGCGGGTGGCGGGGGCGGCGGGATCGCGCACGAGCGCGCGGACGGGGCGGCCCGCGGCGAGCAGGTGGCGTGCCGTGGCGCCACCCTGTCGGCCGGTGGCGCCGATGACGAGGACGGGATGCTGTTCGGACATGGTGTGTCGACTCCTTTGGGTAGAATCCGGGTTACTCGACCCGTATCGCGACCGTACGAGCGCCGCGCCCGGGACCGCCAGCCGCACAAGGATTTCCGTAACGAAATGAGCCTCACCACCGCGCCGGATCCGCGCCCGCGCGCCGACGCCCGCCGCAATCGCGCCCTGATCCTGCGCGCCGCCCAACAGGCGTTCGCCGAGCGCGGGACCGAGGTGTCGCTGGCCGAGATCGCCCGGCGCGCGGGCGTCGGCGCGGGCACCGTGCACCGGCATTTCCCCGCCAAGGCCGACCTGCTGGAAGCCGTTGTGCAGCAACGGATCGACGGCCTGGCCGCGCTGGCGTTGCGGCGACGGGGCACGGCGGATCCCGGCGCGGCCCTGATCGAGCTGTGCGTCCTGGTGGTGACGCGGGCGCGGGAGCACAAGGCGGTATGCGATCTGCTCGGCGCCGACGACGGCTGGCCGCGCGCCCTGCTGCCCCGTGCGGGGGAGCGGTTCCGGCGCGCGCTGGGCGAACTGCTCGCGGAGGCGCAGCGGCGCGGGGACGTGCGCGCCGATCTGACCGTGACCGATGTGGAGGTGCTCATCGCGGGTTGTGTTGCCATGCAACGGGCTTCGCGGAGCGGCCGGACGCTGACCCGGCCCGCCGCGATGCTGCTGGCGGCGATGCGCGTCGACGGGGGCGTGACGAAACCCGCGGATTCGGGGATGTCGCGTAACGAAACTCGTTCGGGTTACGTCACATCGAGTACCGACTGCGCGGTTTGCGGTGCGGCCCTTCGGCATTCGCGGACCGGCCGACCGGCGCGCTACTGCTCGGCGGCGTGTCGGCAGAAGGCGCACCGGGAGCGCGCCGCGGCGAGCTAGGCCGTCCCGGAGAACTCAGAGCAGATCGCTGACATCGTCGGGGACGTCGACGGCGTACTTGCGCAGGGTCTCCATCGGGACCACCTCGAGCGCGTTCTCGTGCGTCGCCGCGAGCACGACCGGTGCGGCCACGCCGTCCTCGTGCGCGTGCAGCCAGCGCACCGCCACCACGCACCACCGGTCACCCGGTTGCAGGCCGGGGAAGTTGTTCTCCGGTCGCGGGGTGAGCAGATCGTTGCCGATCGACTTCTGATGCTCCAGGAACTCCTGGGTCACCACTGTGCACACCGTGTGGCTGCCCAGGTCTTCGGGGCCGGTGCTGCAACATCCGTCCCTGTAGAAGCCGGTGAGAGGATCGGTGCCACACTCCTCCAGCGGTCCCCCGAGCACATTTCGATCGGTCACTCCGCCGATCCTATTGTCTCTGTGTTGGATTCGCCGCGCCTTCCGGCCCGTGGTGTACGCACGGCGAGAAAACTACCCTCGTGGTTATGCGGATTGCGTTCGGCACCGACGAAACGACCGACCTGACCCGCCACGTACAGGGGTGGCTCACCGAGCACGGGCACGAACTCGTCCTCGTCGCGGCCGATCTGGCCTGGCCCGACGTGGGCCGCGACGTCGCAGAGGCGGTCGCCGACGGCCGCGCCGAACGCGGTGTGGTGTGCTGCTGGACCGGTACGGGTGTCTCGATCGCGGCCAACAAGGTCGCGGGCGTGCGCGCGGCCCTGTGCACCGACCGCGCCACCGCCGAGGGCGCCCGAAAATGGAACGACGCCAACGTCCTCGCCCTCGGCCTGCGCCTGACCTCCCCGACGGTCGCCGAGGAGATGCTCGACGCCTTCCTCACCACCGCGCCCGAGGAGTCGGAGGCGGGCAACTTCGGCCGCCTCGGCTGAGGTCGGCGCGCGTGGCGTGCCGCAGACCACATCGGGCAGTTCTGACAGGATGGGCCCGTGACTGCGCAAGCTTGGATTCTGATCGCCGCGATCGCCGCCGTGCTGGTGGTGGCGCTCGTGGCCGGGTTCGTCCTGTACAAACGCCGCCGGGTCACGCTGACCCCGGCCGCTCCCGACAAGGAGCTGACCGATCGGTCCGGCGGGTATACGGCGTCCGGCGGGTTCAGCTTCAGTCAGGGCGGGGCCGGGACCGGGACGCTGACGCCCCCGAGGGAGCCCGAGCCGGTCCCCGTCGAGCGCACCGACGACGAGGGCCAGCCGCACATCGGCGACGACGCCGCGATCCCGCGCGATTCGGCCCGCCGGTCCATCACCGACGTCCGCCTGCCCGAGCCGGAGATCGAGGAACCGAGCGAGCCCGAGCCGGTCGAGCCGCCCGTACCCGCCGAACCCGAACCCGAGACCGATGGCGCGACCGCGCTCGCCGAACCCGAGGCGCAAGCACCGATCGAGGAGATCGAGCCCACCAGCGGCCGTCTCACCCGCCTGCGCGGCCGCCTGGCCCGCTCGCAGAACGCGGTCGGCAAGAGCCTGCTCGGCCTGCTCGGCGGCGGCGATCTGGACGAGGACTCCTGGGAGGAGATCGAGGACACCCTCGTCATGGCCGACCTGGGCACGGCCAGCACGGCCACCGTCGTCGACCGGCTGCGCGAGGAACTGGCCGCCCGCACGGTCCGCACCCCCGAACAGGCCCGCCAGGTGCTGCGCGACGTGCTGGTCGAGGCGCTGCGCCCGGAGATGGACCGGTCCATCCGCGCGCTGCCGCACGACGACCACCCCTCGATCCTGCTGGTCGTCGGCGTCAACGGCACCGGAAAGACCACCACCACCGGCAAATTGGCGCGCGTGCTGGTCGCCGACGGCCGCCGGGTGCTGCTCGGCGCGGCCGACACCTTCCGCGCCGCCGCCGCCGACCAGTTGCAGACCTGGGGTGAGCGCGTCGGCGCGGAGACCGTGCGCGGCCGCGAGGGCGCCGACCCCGCCTCGGTCGCCTTCGACGCGGTCAGCACCGGCATCGACAACGGCGTGGACGTGGTGCTCGTGGACACCGCGGGCCGCCTGCACACCAAGACCGGCCTGATGGACGAGCTGGGCAAGGTCAAGCGCGTGGTGGAGAAGAAGGCGGCCGTCGACGAGGTGCTGCTGGTCCTCGACGCGACCGTCGGCCAGAACGGCCTCACCCAGGCCCGCGTCTTCGCCGAGGTGGTCGACATCACCGGCGTGGTGCTCACCAAACTCGACGGCACCGCCAAGGGCGGCATCGTCTTCCAGGTCCAGCATGAGCTCGGCGTTCCGGTCAAACTGGTTGGTTTGGGCGAGGGGGCCGATGACCTCGCCCCCTTCGAACCGGGCGCCTTCGTCGACGCACTACTCGGCTGACCAGCGAAAACGCCTCCGACTTCCGCATCGCGGCAGTAGTCTCACCCGGAATTACAAACCGCTGAGAGAGCGCCGAAACACAGACGCAACACCGGCGGCCGATCCGTTCACGCAGGTGAAACATCGCAGCGGCACGGATGAAACACCGAATCGCGAACCTTCTGTGCAGGCTCGTAGCCGTAGTTCTGGCCGGGCCCGAGATGAGGAGGAACAAGGTGGCGTATCCCTTGGTCGGTGTCCCGGACACCGGTGACACCGCTTGGATGCTGGCGAGCTCGGCGCTCGTCCTGCTGATGACACCAGGGCTCGCGTTCTTCTACGGAGGCATGGTCCGTTCGAAGAACGTGCTCAACATGATCATGATGTCCATCTCCGCGATGGGCATCGTGGGCGTGCTATGGGCGATCTACGGCTTCTCGGAAGCGTTCGGCGACAACAAGTTCGGCGTCGTCGGCAATCCGGGGCAGTTCTTCGGGCTGAAGGGCCTGATCGGAGGTAACGGCGTCAAGGCCGCGCCCGCCGATCCGGCGACGGGGGCCGCCGCGGTCTCCGGCACAGACATCCCGCTGGCGGGCACGATCCCGATGACGGTCTTCGTGGCCTTCCAGTTGATGTTCGCCATCATCACGGTGGCCCTCATCTCGGGTGCGGTCGCGGACCGCTTGAAGTTCCGTGCCTGGCTGGTCTTCGCCGCGATCTGGGCGACGGTCGTCTACTTCCCGGTGGCGCACTGGGTGTTCGACTTCGACGCCAAGGACGCCGCGGGCAACGTGGTCCACTCCGGCGGCTGGATCGCCAACAAGCTGCACGCGATCGACTTCGCCGGTGGTACCGCGGTGCACATCAACGCCGGCGCCGCGGGCCTGGCGCTGTGTCTGGTGCTCGGCCGCCGCAAGGGCTGGCCGCAGACGCCGATGCGCCCGCACAACCTGCCCTTCGTCATGCTGGGCGCCGGTCTGCTGTGGTTCGGCTGGTTCGGTTTCAACGCCGGGTCGTCGGTCAGCTCCAACGGTATGGCCGGGTCGACGTTCCTCACCACGACGTTCGCCACCTGCGCGGCCATGCTCGGCTGGCTGGTCGTGGAGAAGGTGCGCGACGGCAAGCCGACCAGCCTGGGCGCGGCCTCGGGCATCGTGGCCGGTCTGGTCGCCATCACGCCGTCCTGTTCCTCGGTGAACGTGTTGGGCGCGTTGATCATCGGCGTGGTCGCCGGCGTGCTGTGCGCGCTCGCGGTCGGGCTGAAGTTCAAGCTCGGTTTCGACGACTCGCTCGACGTGGTCGGCGTGCATCTGGTCGGCGGTCTGGTCGGCACCCTGATGGTCGGTCTGGTCGCCGCGCCCGAGGCGCCCGCGGCCGTGTCCGGTCTGTTCTACGGTGGTGGTTTCGACCAGCTCGGCAAGCAGGCGGTCGGCGCGTTCAGCGTGCTGGCCTTCTCGTTCATCGTGTCGTTGATCATCGCGTTCGCGATCAAGTTCACCATCGGCCTGCGGGCCTCCGACGAGGAGGAGTTCGAGGGCATGGACGACTCGGCGCACGCGGAAACGGCATACGATTTCGCTGCTGTGGGTGGCACGGCACGTACCGCCGTCAAGGAGGCATGACCAAATGAAACTCATCACCGCAATCGTCAAACCGTTCACTCTCGAGGACGTCAAGGCCGGGCTCGAGCAGGCGGGCGTGCTGGGCATGACGGTCAGCGAGGTTCAGGGCTACGGGCGGCAGAAGGGCCACACCGAGGTCTACCGCGGCGCGGAGTACTCGGTCGATTTCGTCCCGAAGGTCCGGGTCGAGGTCGTGGTCGACGACGCCTCCGTGGAGAAGGTCGTGGAGGTGATCGTCGAGGCCGCCCGCACCGGCAAGATCGGTGACGGCAAGGTCTGGGTCACCCCGGTGGAGTCGGTCATCCGGGTCCGCACCGGCGAACGCGGCGGCGACGCTCTCTGAGCGGAAACGCGGAAAACAATTCCAACGGCGGCCTCGCCCTGCACCGGGATTCCGGACGGGCGGGGCCGCTCGCATTTCAGGGCGGTGGGTTGTGGGCAAGCAGGCGAAAGACGAATCCATGGACGGCGCGAAGGATCTGGTGCGCGCGCGCGATCAGCTCCTCGAGGGCGGCGACACCCGGCGTCCCCGGCTCGACGCCGAATCCCTGCGCCAGGCGCTGGTCGATCTGCACGATCTGTGGCTGACCGGCAAGGGCGCCGAACTGGGCATCACCCGCGACAGCGGGCTGGCGGTGATCGCGGTCGGCGGGCTCGGCCGCAAGGAGATGCTGCCGTACTCGGACCTGGATCTGGTGCTGTTGCACGACGACGTGGACCCCGCGCGGGTCGCGGAGGTGGCCGACCGGCTCTGGTACCCGTTGTGGGATGCGCACATCAAACTCGACCACAGCGTCCGCACGGTCCCGCAGGCGCTGCGGGTGGCCGCGAGCGATCTGACCGCGGCGCTGGGCCTGCTCGACGCCCGGCACATCGTGGGCGACGAGGAACTCAGCAATCTGCTCATCGGCGGCGTGCGCCGCGAATGGCGGACCGGAATCCGTTCGCGCTTCGGCGAATTGGTGGAACAGGCGCAGACCCGCTGGAAGCGCAGCGGCGAGATCGCCCATCGCGCCGAGCCCGACCTCAAGAACGGCCGCGGCGGCCTGCGCGACATCCAGCTGCTCGACGCCCTGGCCATCGCGCAGCTGACCGACGCCATGCCCGGACTGGGCCCGGACGTGCCCGGCGGCGGCCTGAAGCAGGCCCGCCGACGACTACTCGACGTGCGCACCGAACTGCACCGCGTGGCCGGGCGCGCCCGCGATCAGCTGCGCGCCCAGGACGCCGACGAGATCGGCGCGGCGCTGCGCATCGGCGACCGCTTCGATCTGGCCCGCACCCTCAGCGACGCCGCCCGCACGGTCGGCTTCTCGGTCGACATGGGCCTGCGCACCGCCGGAAACGCCTTGCCGCGCAAGGGTTTGGCGCGGCTGCGCCGGATGCCGGTGCGCCGCCCGCTGGACGAGGGCGTGGTCGAACACGCCGGTGAGGTGGTGCTCGCGAGAGACGCTCGGCCGCAACGGGATCCGGGCCTGATCCTGCGCGTCGCCGCGGCGTCGGCGCAGTCCGGGCTGCCCATGTCGGCGACCACGCTGAACCGGCTCTCCGAGGACGCGCCCGAACTACGCGAGCCCTGGCCGCGCGAGGCCCTCAACGATCTGCTCGTCCTGCTCGGCACCGGCCGCGCCCTGGTCGACGCGATCGAGGCGCTGGATCGAAGCGGCCTGTGGGGCAGGCTGTTTCCGGAATGGGGCGCGGTGCGCGACCTGCCGCCGCGCGATCCCATGCACACCTGGACCGTGGACCGGCACCTGGTGGAGACCGTCGCCTACGCGGGTGCCCTGAGCACCCGCGTCGCCCGCCCGGACCTGCTGCTGCTCGGGGCGCTGCTGCACGATATCGGCAAGGGCCGCACCGAGGATCACAGCATCGTCGGCGCCGAACTGGCCACCCAGATCGGCCGCCGGTTGGGGCTGTGGCCGTCGGATGTGCGCACGCTCAGCGCGATCGTGCGCTATCACCTGTTGCTGCCCGACACCGCGACCCGGCGCGATCTCGCCGATCCGCAGACCACGCAGGGGGTCGTGGACGCGCTCGACGGCGATCCGCAGCTGCTGGAGTTGCTGCACACCCTGGCCGAGGCCGATTCGCTGGCCACCGGGCCCGGCGTGTGGGGCGACTGGAAGGCGTCGCTCATCGGCGATCTGGTGCGGCGCTCGCGGCTGGCCATGGCGGGTGAGCCACTGCCGCAACCGGATCCGATCGATCCGGAACTGGTGGAGAAGGCCAAGTCCGGCGGCGTGCACGTCGAGCTGCGGCCCGGCGACGGTCGCTACACCCATCAGGTCACCGTCATCGCCCCCGACACGCCCGGCCTGCTCTCCGAGGCCGCGGGGGTGCTGGCCCTGCATTCGCTGCGGGTGCTGTCGGCGTCGCTGGGCGGGGCGGGGGAGTCGGCCATCGACACCTTCGTCGTCACCCCGAAATTCGGTGATCCGCCGGACGCGGGGCTGTTGCGTCAGGAGCTGATCCGGGCGATCAACGGCGACCTGAACGTGGAATCGGCGCTGGCGAAGAAGGAACGCGATTCGGGCCTGCGGTCCAGCCCGTACGCCCAGGCCGAACCGCGAATCATGTGGAGCGACAGCACGATCGGCGGCCCGGTGCTGCTGGAACTGCGCGCCGAGGACCGCATCGGGCTGCTCACCCGGCTGGCCGCCGCGCTGGCCCGCACGGGCGCGGACGTCCGCTGGGCGAAGGTGGTGACGATGGGCGCGGCCGTGGTCGACGCGTTCTGCCTGGATCTCGGGGCCGGCGACACCCCCGCCCGCCGCGCGGAGATCGAGGCGGCGTTGCTGGCGGTGGTTCCGCATCCCGAACCGAAGAAACCGCCGGAAACGGACAGCTGAACCGGGTCTGCGGCGCGTATCCGGACTGGACACCTGCTGGTTAACCAGATCGTTGCAAGCCGTCGCTCCGACTCGGCCGCCGAGCCCGTGCGCCCACCCTAATATCAGCCTCGTCCGAGCTTCACAATGCTGGTCGAGCGTGAGGGGAGCGGGATCGGTGGCCATCGAAGTCGTGTCCGCATCGATCATGACCAGCGACCGCACCCGGCACATCGCCCGCTGCGTCGGCGACGACCGGTGGGTGGTGTCGTGGCTGCCCGGCCGCACCCTCACCGGCACGCAGGCCGTCACCGCGATGACCATCGCCGCGACGGTCGACGAGCAGACCGGGTTCGGCGACGTGGACTGGTCGAGCCTGGACCCCATGGCCCGCCAACTCGGCCTGACCGCGCGCGAGGCGGCGGGCATGGTGGCCGCCGAGGATCGCGACATCCGCCAGACCCCTCGGCCCAGGCGGCGCTCACTGGATTGATCCGTGCCCGTACCCTGGTATGACGAGTGACGTCCCCTCTCGAGAAACCAGGAGCGCGATCGGTGTTCGAATCCCTGTCCGACCGGTTGACCGGTGCCCTGCAGGATCTGCGCGGGAAAGGGCGACTGTCACCGGCCGATATCGACGCGACCGCGCGGGAGATCCGGCTCGCCCTGCTCGAGGCCGACGTCGCGCTGCCGGTGGTGCGGCAGTTCATCGCGCGGATCAAGGATCGCGCCAAGGGCGCGGAGGTCTCGGCGGCGCTCAACCCCGCGCAGCAGGTCGTCAAGATCGTCAACGAGGAGCTCATCGGCATCCTCGGCGGCGAGACCCGGCGGCTGCGGTACGCCAAGAACCCGCCCACGGTCGTCATGCTCGCGGGTCTGCAGGGCGCCGGTAAGACGACCCTCGCGGGCAAACTCGCGAAATGGCTGCGCGGCCAAGGACATACGCCGCTGCTGGTGGCCTGCGATCTGCAACGCCCGGGCGCGGTGACCCAGCTCCAGGTGGTCGGCGAGCGGGCCGGGGTGCCGGTGTTCGCGCCGCATCCGGGCACCTCGATCGGCGGCGAGAACCAGTTGGGCATCACCGCGGCCGATCCCGTCGAGGTCGCGAAGGCGGGCGTCGAGGAGGCCCGGCAGAAGCAGTACGACGTGGTCATCGTCGACACCGCGGGCCGCCTCGGCATCGACGAGGAGCTGATGCGCCAGGCCGCGGGCATCCGCGACGCGGTCCAGCCCGACGAGACGCTGTTCGTGCTCGACGCCATGATCGGTCAGGACGCGGTCACCACGGCCGAGGCGTTCCGCGACGGCGTCGGCTTCACCGGCGTGGTGCTCACCAAGCTCGACGGCGACGCCCGCGGCGGTGCGGCGCTGAGCGTGCGCGAGGTGACGGGCGTGCCGATCCTGTTCGCCTCCACCGGTGAGAAGCTCGAGGACTTCGACGTCTTCCACCCCGACCGCATGTCCAGCCGCATTCTCGGCATGGGCGATCTGCTCACGCTGATCGAGCAGGCCGAACAGGTCTACGACCAGCAGCAGGCCGAGGAGGCCGCGCGCAAGATCGGCTCGGGGGAGATGACCCTCGAGGACTTCCTCGAGCAGATGCTCGCCATCCGCAAGATGGGCCCGATCGCCAACCTGCTCGGCATGCTGCCCGGCGCCAACCAGATGAAGGACGCGCTGGCCGCCGTCGACGACAAGCAGCTCGACCGGGTGCAGGCCATCATCCGCGGCATGACCCCCGCCGAACGCGACAATCCCAAGATCATCAACGCCTCCCGTCGGCTGCGCATCGCCAACGGCTCGGGCGTGACGGTCTCGGAGGTCAACCAGCTCGTCGACCGCTTCTTCGAGGCCAAGAAGATGATGGCCGCCATGGGTCGTCAGATGGGTATGCCCGGCGGCAACCGGCGCGGCGGCAAGAAGGGGAAGAAGGGCAAGAAGGGCGGTCGCGGCCCGACACCGCCGAAGGTGCGCGGTGGGTTCCCCGGGATGCCCGCGCTGCCCGGGGGCATGCCCGCCGGATTCCCCGACCTGTCGAACATGCCCGCGGGCCTGGACCAGTTGCCGCCCGGCCTGGACGGCATCGACATCTCGAAGCTGAAGTTCCCGAAGAACTGACCGTGCGGCTGCATCTGCGCGGAGTGGTCCTGCCCGGCGACGAGGTCCGGGACCTGTGGGTGCGCGACGGGCGGATCTCCTTCGAACCCGTCCGCGACGCCGAAACCCTGTGCGACACAGGCTGGATCGTGCCCGGCCTGGTCGACGCCCACTGTCACGTCGGCATCCGCTACGGCGGGGGCCACGAGGACCGCGACGGGGCGATCGCCCAGGCCGAGACCGAACGCGACGCGGGCGCGCTGCTGCTGCGCGACGCGGGCTCACCCATCGACACCCGCTTCATCGACGACCGCGACGACCTGCCGCGGATCATCCGCGCGGGCCGCCACATCGCGCGGCCCAAGCGCTACATCCGCGAACTCGGCATCGAACTCGACGACGAACGCGACCTGCCGCGGATCGTCGCCGACCAGGCCCGCCGCGGCGACGGCTGGGTCAAGATCGTCGGCGACTGGATCGATCGTTCGGTCGGGGACCTGCGCCCGTTGTGGAGCGACGCGATCCTGAAGGAGGCCATCGACGCGGCCCACCGCGAGGGCGCCCGCGTCACCGCGCACGTCTTCGGCGAGGACGCCCTGCCCGGCCTCATCGAATCCGGCATCGACTGCCTCGAACACGGCACCGGCCTCACCGACGACACCATCGCCCTGATGGTCGCCCACGGCACCGCCCTGGTCCCCACCCTGGTCAATATCGACACCTTCCCCGACATCGCCTCCGGCGCGACGAAATACCCCACCTACGCCGCCCACATGCGCGACCTCCACCGCCGCGTCCGCGACACCGTCGCCGACGCCCACGACGCGGGCGTCCCCATCTACACCGGCACCGACGCGGGCGGCTCCATCCGCCACGGCCGCATCGCCGACGAGATCCAGGCCCTCGCGAACGCGGGCCTCACCCCCCCCGAGGCCCTCGGCGCGTCCTCCTGGAACGCCCGCACCTGGCTCGGCCACCCCGGCCTCGAACCCGACGCCCCCGCCGATCTCGTTGTCTACCAAGCGGACCCACGCACCGACCTAGCCACCCTGGCCACCCCCACCCACGTCGTCCTCCGCGGCCACCCCTACCCCGGCCGCGACCCCGTCACGACCCACCGCTGACCGCAACCCGGCGAACATTCCTTCCATCCGATAAGATCTGGACAACCGTCCACCGGCCCGGGGCAGGCGGTTGAGGGGATGCCCCGGCCGGGGGACATCTTCATGTCAGAATGGGTGCTGTTGGTCCACCAAGCCCTACCGACGCGATCGGACGGATCATGACCATGAGCGCCGAGGTATCGACGATTCACCCTCTGGGTCCCACGACTGTGGAAGACTGGCTGGCCGAGGAACAGCCGGTTGATGGATCTCGACTCGAGCTCATTCTGGGGTATCTGTACATGACGCCGCCGCCTACGGGTTCGCATCAGCACGCCAGCTTTCGGCTCGCCATGTGGTTGGACGAAGCCTTGAAAGCCGCGGGGCGGGGTGACCTCCATGTGCTCCCCGGGGTCGGCGTGCGTTTGAGTACGGCGTTCCGGACCGGCGTCATACCGGATGTCGCCGTGGTGGACGTCGATTTCCACCACACCAGTTTCGCCCCCGAGAACGTGGTCCTCGCGGTGGAGGTCTGGTCGCCCGGCAACAGTCGCGCCGAGCGGGACACCAAGGTCGCCGCGTACGCGGGGGCGCGGATTCCGTACTTGTGGATCGTGGAACTGCCGAATCGGGAACCCGCCAAGTTCTGGGGATACCGGCTCGGGGAGAACGGCTATCGACAAGAGGTCTTCGTCGAGTCCGGCGAGATCATCAGCCCTCCCGCACCTGTTCCGGTCGAAGTCCGCACAACGGATCTGCACTGAGAACGGACCGATTTCGACCACCGCCACCCCGTCTGGCAGAATGGTCGATCGTCCTCGTCGAGGACGGTGTCAGCCCGTCTCCGGTTCCGTACCGCGCGGCGGTCACCGCACCTGACGCAAAACCGGGCCCGTACTCCGTGCGGGTCGCTGAATTGCGACCGTGACCGAAACATCGAAAGGCATCAGCAGCACATGGCTGTCAAGATCAAGCTCACCCGGCTCGGCAAGATCCGCACCCCGCAGTACCGCATCGTCGTCGCGGACGCGCGGACCCGTCGCGACGGCCGGGCCATCGAGTCGATCGGCAAGTACCACCCCAAGGAGGAGCCCTCGCTGATCGAGGTCGACTCCGAGCGCGTGCAGTACTGGCTGGGCGTCGGCGCGCAGCCGACCGAGCCGGTCAAGCGCATCCTGGAGATCACCGGCGACTGGCAGAAGTTCAAGGGCCTGCCCGGCGCCGAGGGCACCCTGAAGGTCAAGGCCGCCAAGCCCTCCAAGTTGGACCTGTTCAACGCCGCGCTGGCCGCCGCCGACAGCGAGCCCGTCGCCGAGGCCGTCACCCCGAAGAAGAAGGCCGCCAAGAAGGCCGACGACGCCGCCGAGACCGAGGCCGCGGAGTAATGAGCACCGTCGTCGCCGATGCCGTCGAACACCTGGTTCGCGGCATCGTCGCCAATCCCGACGACGTCCGCGTCGAACTGATCACCAGCCGCCGCGGCCGCACGGTCGAGGTGCACGTCCACCCGGACGATCTGGGCAAGGTGATCGGCCGCGGCGGACGCACCGCGACCGCGCTGCGTACCCTCGTCGCCGGGATCGGCGGCCGGGGCATCCGGGTCGACGTGGTCGACACCGATCAGTAGATGGAACTCGTCGTCGGGCGGGTCGCCAAATCCCATGGGGTGCGCGGCGAACTCGTCGTCGAGGTGCGCACCGACGAACCCGAACTGAGGTTCGCCCCGGGCGCGGTCCTGCGCGGCCGCGCCCCCCGCTCGACCGACGTCCGGTCCTTCACCGTGGAGTCGGCCCGTGACCATTCGGGCCGTCTCCTCGTCCGGTTGACCGGCGTCGACGACCGCACCGCGGCGGACGCGTTGCGCGGCACCCTGTTCCTGGTCGACACCGCCGACCTCCCGCCGTCGGAGGATCCCGACGAGTTCTACGACCACGAACTCGAGGGCCTCACCGTCCGGCTGCCCGACGACACCGTCGTCGGCGAGGTCACCGAGGTGCTGCATTCGGCCGCGGGCGAACTGCTGTCGATCCGCGCCGCCGACGACGGCCGCGAGATCCTGGTCCCGTTCGTCACCGCGATCGTGCCGACCGTCTCGATCGCCGAGGGCCTGATCGTCATCGATCCGCCCGAGGGCCTGCTCGACGGGGAGTGAGATGCGGATCGATGTGATCACGATCTTCCCCGAATACCTCGAACCGCTGCGAACGGCGTTGCTGGGCAAGGCGATCGAGAAGGGCATCGTCGAACTGGGCGTGCACAATCTGCGCCGCTGGACCCATGACGTGCATCAGGCCGTCGATGATTCGCCCTACGGCGGCGGCCCGGGCATGGTCATGAAACCGACCGTCTGGGGCGACGCTCTCGACGAGGTCTGTCCCGACGACGCCGTCCTGATCGTCCCCACCCCCGCGGGCGTCCCGTTCACCCAGGCCACCGCCCAACGCTGGTCGCGCGAGCGGCATCTCGTCTTCGCCTGCGGCCGCTACGAGGGCATCGACCAACGCGTCGTCGACGACGCCGCCCGCCGCGTGCGCGTCGAGGAGGTCAGCATCGGCGACTACGTCCTCATCGGCGGCGAGGCCGCGGTCCTCGTCATCACCGAGGCCGTCGTCCGCCTCGTCCCCGGCGTCCTCGGCAATCAGCGATCCCATCAACAGGATTCGTTCTCCGACGGCCTGCTCGAGGGCCCCAGCTACACCCGCCCGGTCTCCTGGCGCGGCCTCGACGTCCCCGAGATCCTCCTCTCCGGCAACCACGCCAGGATCGAATCCTGGCGCCACGAACAAGCTCTCGCGCGCACCCGGGAACGTCGCCCGGACCTGTTGCCGCCGGAGTGAATTCGCCCGAATCTCCGCGGTCCGCCGCACCGAAATGGGTGCGTATGTGGATGCCCGTCGGAGGAACTCTGTAGTGTCTGCGGACGTGACGACAGCCTCCGAACCCGTCAGCACCGTCCGCCTGGCCAGTGTCAGCCGTCGCATCGCCGACGAGCTGAGTGTGCGCGACGAACAGGTCAGAGCGGCCGTCGAACTGCTCGACGGCGGCTCGACCGTGCCGTTCGTGGCGCGCTACCGCAAGGAGGTCACCGGCGGCCTCGACGACGCGCAACTGCGTCATCTCGAGGAGCGCCTGCACTACCTGCGCGAACTGGACGAGCGCCGGGTGTCGATCCTCGAATCCATCCGGGGCCAGGGCAAATTGGACGCCGCGCTGGAGCAGCAGATCATGCTCGCCGAGACCAAGGCCCGCCTCGAGGACATCTACCTGCCCTACAAGCCCAAGCGCCGCACCAAGGCCCAGATCGCGCGCGAGGCCGGGCACGAACCCGTCGCCGACGCCCTGCTGAAGGATCCGTCCACCGACCCCGCCCAGTACACCGCCGAACAGCTCGACGGCGCCCGCGCGATCCTGGTCGAACGCTTCGCCGAGGATGCCGACCTGGTCGGCGAACTGCGCGAACTCATGTGGAACCGCGGCCGCATCTCCTCGCGGGTGCGCGCGGGCAAGGAGGAGGCGGGCGCGAAGTTCTCCGACTACTTCGACTTCAGCGAGCCGTTCACCAAACTCCCCTCGCACCGCATCCTCGCGTTGCTGCGCGGGGAGAAGGAGGAGATCCTCACCCTGCACCTCGAGCCCGACAGCGAGGAGCCGGAGGAGGGCGAGCGCAGCATCTTCGAGGGCCGCATCGCGCTGAAGTTCGACATCGCCGAGCAGGGCCGCCCGGCCGACTCCTGGCTGCTGGACACCGTGCGCTGGGCCTGGCGCACCAAGCTCCAGGTCAGCCTCGGCATCGATATCCGCATGCGGCTGCGGCAGTCCGCGGAGAAGGACGCCGTCGACGTCTTCGCCGCCAACCTGCGCGACCTGCTGCTCGCCGCGCCCGCGGGCAACCGCACCACCATGGGCCTGGATCCGGGCTACCGCACCGGCGTCAAGGTCGCCGTCGTCGACGGCACCGGCAAGGTGCTGGCCACCGAGACCATCTACCCGCACAAGCCGCAGGGCCAGACCGAGAAGTCGCTGGCCGTGCTGGCCGCGCTGGTGGCCCGGTTCGGCGTCGAGCTCATCGCCATCGGCAACGGCACCGCCTCCCGCGAGACCGATGCCCTTGCGGCCGAACTGATCTCGCGCATCCCGGAGCACAAGCCGACCAAGATCGTCGTATCCGAGGCGGGCGCCTCGGTGTACTCGGCCTCGGCCTACGCCTCCCAGGAGCTGCCCGAACTCGACGTCTCGCTGCGCGGCGCGGTGTCGATCGCGCGACGGCTCCAGGACCCGCTGGCCGAACTGGTGAAGATCGAACCCAAGTCGATCGGCGTCGGCCAGTATCAGCACGACGTGTCCGAATCCCTGCTGGCCCGTTCGCTGGGCGCGGTCGTCGAGGACGCGGTCAACGCCGTCGGCGTCGACGTGAACACCGCCTCGGTGCCGCTGCTGTCGCGCGTGTCGGGCATCTCGTCCGCGGTCGCGGAATCCATTGTGACGCACCGTGATCAGAACGGCCCCTTCCGCAGCCGCACCGCGCTGCTGAGCGTTCCGCGGCTGGGCCCCAAGGCGTTCGAACAGTGCGCGGGCTTCCTGCGCATCCGCGGCGGCGACGATCCGCTCGACACCTCCGCGGTGCACCCCGAGGCGTATCCGGTGGTGCGGCGCATCCTCGACGACACCGGCCGGGGCATCCAGGAACTCATCGGCAACACCTCGGTGCTGCGCTCGCTGCGCCCCGACGCGTTCACCGACGACACGTTCGGTCTGCCCACCGTCACCGACATCATCGCCGAACTGGAGAAGCCGGGCCGCGACCCGCGCCCGGAGTTCAAGACCGCCGAGTTCGCCGCGGGCATCGAGAAGGTCGCCGACCTGAAGCCCGGCATGGTGCTCGAGGGCGTGGTCACCAATGTCGCGGCGTTCGGCGCGTTCGTGGACGTGGGCGTGCATCAGGACGGTCTGGTGCACGTTTCGGCCATGTCGCACAACTTCGTTCGCGATCCCCGCGAGGTCGTCAAGTCCGGCGACGTGGTCAAGGTGAAGGTGCTCGAGGTCGACGTCGCGCGCCAGCGCATCGGCCTCTCGCTGCGCCTGGACGACGAACCCGGCGCGGGCGGCAAGCCCGACAAGGGTCAGAGCCAGCGCGGCGGCAATCCGCGCCAGCGCGCCCAGGGCCAGAACCAGAACCGGGGCAACCAGGCGAAAGGCAATCAGAACCGCGGCGGCCAGCGCCGCAACGCCCCCGAACCCACCGGCTCGATGGCCGACGCGTTGCGGCGGGCGGGCTTCGGCCGCTGACATCCGCTCGACGGCCGCGGTTCGGCCCGATGTCGCGTGCGTGCTGCACAATGTGGCTGGGCGAAGGTATCGGACACGCGGGGGCGAGTGGGTATGACGGATGTGCGACGGTGGTTCGACGACTCCGTGCTGGACGCGGGGCGATTGCCGTTGATGTGCTTCCTGCTCGGCTTCATCGTGGGCTTCCTGCTGATCCGGCTCAGCGTGCGGCTGATCCGCAAGCGGGTGCGGTGGTGGCCGGGCAATCTGCGCGCCGGTGACGTGCACATCCACCACATGGTGTTCGGCGTGGTGCTGGTGCTGCTGTCGGGCATCGGCATGGTGACGGCGTATCGCAGCGGGGTGGGCACGGTCAGCGCGCTGGCCGCGTCGTTCGGCGTGGGCGCGGCACTGGTGCTCGACGAGTTCGCGCTCATCTACTACCTGCGCGACGTCTACTGGGAGGAGCAGGGCCGCACCTCGGTGGACGCGGTCTTCGTGGCGCTCGCGGTGACCGGTCTGCTGCTGCTCGGCTTCCATCCGCTGTGGCTGCTGGACATCAACGACATCCGCCACGACGACAGCCTGCCCGGCCGCGCCCTCATCACGGTGTTCTCGCTGGTGAACCTCGGTCTGGCCGCGATCGTGATCGCCAAGGGCAAGATCTGGACCGGCCTGTTCGGCATGTTCTTCCTGCCGCTGCTGCTCGTCGGCGCGCTGCGCCTGAGCCGCCCCGGCGCGCCCTGGGCCCGCTGGCGCTACGCGGGCCGGTCCCGTCTCATGCAGCGCGCGATTCGCCGCGAACGCCGGTACCGCCGCCCGGTCATCCGCGCCAAGATCTTCGTCCAGGACCTCATCGCCGGAAAGCCGGACGTCGCCCACGTCCGCCGCGCCGCCGAGGAGGAACTGGCCCGCAAGGTCGTGCCCGCCCCCGCCCCGCCCGCCCAATCCCGGGTGACCCGGCAGGTCGCCGAGATGCACTAGCGGCCGGCCACCGGCGGACCCATCGCCCCTGGCAGGGCCCGATTAACGGTGTCCCCGCGCGGTCTGGCACAATAGCCGGGTTGCCCTGGGCCCCCGGCCCGGCGCACCGCCCATATCCGGAGCACGAACCGGTCGAGCTCGAGCCGCCAGGTTCCTCTGTTCACGCGAACTTCCCAAAGGACGGAAATGAACACCCTCGACTTCGTCGACGAAAAGTCGCTGCGCACCGATGTCCCCGACTTCCGGCCGGGCGACACCGTCAATGTGCACGTGAAGGTCATCGAAGGCAACAAGGAGCGCATCCAGGTCTTCAAGGGCGTCGTCATCCGGCGCCAGGGTGGCGGCATCCGCGAGACCTTCACGGTCCGCAAGGTCTCCTTCGGTGTCGGCGTGGAGCGCACCTTCCCGGTGCACAGCCCCAACATCGACCACATCGATGTCGTGACCCGCGGTGACGTTCGCCGCGCCAAGCTGTACTACCTGCGCGATCTGCGCGGCAAGGCCGCCAAGATCAAGGAAAAGCGCTGAGCGACGGCTCATCTCGAGACCCCCGGCCCCCGGCCGGGGGTCTTCTGTTTGCGGCGGTGGACATTTCATGGCATACGCTCAGGCGGCGGCGCGCCCACCCGGGGCGTGCTCGGCTAGTCTGATCGGCGTGGCAGAGGAGAGTGAGTCGGTGACGGTGCCGGAACCAGGCGACGGGCGCTCGGGCGAACACTCGCCGAAACGGCGCCGACGCGGCGACAAGAAGAAGAGTCGCCCGTTCTGGCAGGAGTTGCCGATTCTGATCGTCATCGCGGCGGTCATCGCGGCGCTGGTGGTCAACTTCATCGGCCGCCCCTACGTGATCCCGTCGGAGTCGATGGAGACGACCCTGCACGGCTGCACCGGTTGCACCGGCGACCGCATCTACGTCGAGAAACTGAGCTACGACTTCGGCGATCCCAAGCCCGGTGACGTGGTCGTCTTCGTCGGCCCCACCGATTCCTGGAACCGGACCTACCACTCCAACCGCAACAGCAACGTCGTGCTGCGCGGCATCCAGAACTTCTTCTCCTTCTTCGGCCTGGTCCCGCCCGACGAGAACGACCTCGTCAAGCGCGTCATCGCGGTCGGCGGCCAGACCGTGCAGTGCTGCGATTCGCAGGGCCGCGTCCTCGTCGACGGCAAACCCCTCGACGAGCCGTACGCCCGCTACCTCGTCCCCTACACGCCCGGCCTCCCCTACGCGTCCTCCAATGCCGTGGGTCGCGAATTCGGTCCGATCAAGGTGCCCGACGGGCATCTGTGGGTGATGGGCGACAACCGCAACCGCTCGGCCGACTCGCGCGCCCACGTCGAGGACCAGTACCAGGGCACCGTGCCGGTGAGCGACGTGCGCGGCAAGGCCGTGTTCAAGATCTGGCCGCCGAGCCGGATCGGTCCGGTGCACGCGCAGAACCCGCAGTAGCCGCGGGGTCGGGCGCAGCGAACACGGACGGCCACGGCATAATCGAACGGTGGGTGCAGTGGGGCGCAAGCAGCAGCGCGTCGCTCGGAACGGCAAGAGCGGCAAAGGGATTCGGACCATTGCTGTTCGGGGCGGTGATTGGCCGCCGCGAGTGGTGATGCGCAGGGCGGGCGGGTTACGCACCCTCGAGGCGGCGCTGATCCGCAGCGGGCTGGGTCCGGTCGCGGGGGTGGACGAGGCTGGACGCGGGTGCTGCGCGGGCCCGCTCGTGGTGGCGTCTTGCCTGCTCGCGCCCAAGGCGTACGACTCGCTGGCCGACCTCGACGACTCCAAGAAGCTGACTGAGGCCACCCGCGAACGCCTGTTCCCGGTGATCCAGCGTCGCGCCCTGGCCTGGAAGGTCGTGATCATCCCGGCCTGGGAGATCGACAGCATCGGCATCCACGTCGCCAATATCGAGGGCATGCGCCGAGCCGTGATGGGCCTGGACACCGAACCCGGCTACGTGCTGACCGACGGCTTCCGCGTGCCCGGCATCCCGGTGCCGTCGCTGCCGGTGATCGGCGGCGACGCGGCGGCGGCCTGCATCGCCGCGGCGAGCATCCTGGCCAAGGTCACCCGCGACCGCATCATGGTCGAGATGGACCGGCGCCTGCCCGGGTACGGATTCGCCGCCCACAAGGGTTACAACACCCCCGAGCACATGGCCGCGCTGAAGGAGCTCGGCCCCAGCAGTGAACATCGCCGCTCGTGGCGCAATGTCCGGCTGACCGATTCCATCGATCCGATCGAGATCGACCCGGACATGCCGGATGCGACGCGAGTGGCTGTCGATGCCGCGCATGCGAGATGATGTCAGCACCGCATAAGTGGCCAGAAGGAGGACGTCCCACCCGATGAGTGCCGAGGACCTCGAGAAGTACGAAACCGAGATGGAACTCTCGCTGTATCGCGAGTACAAGGACATCGTCGGTCAGTTCTCGTACGTGGTGGAGACGGAGCGGCGCTTCTACCTCGCCAATTCGGTCGAGCTGCGACCCCAGAACGCCGACGGCGAGGTGTATTTCGAGGTGCGCATGTCCGACGCGTGGGTGTGGGACATGTACCGTCCCGCCCGCTTCGTCAAACACGTCCGCGTCATCACCTTCAAGGACGTGAACATCGAGGAGCTGGAGAAACCGGACCTCCGCCTGCCCGAGTGACGGGGAGTTGTCCACAGCGAATCCGTTGTCCACAGACTATCTGTTTCCCCAGGTCGCGCCCCCGACCGAGCCCGCCGGACGAGCCATGCTGAGCGGGTGGCAGACAAACTGGCGCTCGGCGCACACGGTGAGGAACTGGCGGCCCGCTACCTACGCGACGCCGGAATGCGAATCGTCGATCGGAACTGGCGCTGTAGACACGGCGAACTGGATCTGATCGCCCGGGACGCGGCGGTGACCGCGTTCGTGGAGGTGAAGACCCGCACCGGCCTGACCTTCGGCCGTCCCGCGGAGGCCGTCACCTGGGCCAAACAGCAACGCATCAGACGTCTGGCCGTGCTCTGGCTCAAGGAGCATCCCGGTGTCTGGCGGCGCGTCCGCTTCGACGTGGTGTCGGTGCTGCTGCTGCCCGACCGCGAACCCGTGATCGAACATCTCGAGGCGGTGTTCTGAGATGGCTCTGGGACGGGCGTTTTCGGTGGCGGTCACCGGTGTGGAGGGCCAGCTCGTCGAGATCGAGGCCGATATCGGTCAGGGCCTGCCGTCGGTGCATCTGGTCGGCCTGCCCGACACCACCCTGCAGGAGTCGCGCGACCGCGTGCGGGCGGCGGTCACCAATTCGGGGGAGAAGTGGCCCGACGGCCGGGTCATCCTCGCGCTGTCCCCGGCGACGCTGCCCAAGGTCGGCAGCGTCTACGACCTAGCCCTGGCAGTGGCTGTGCTGGACGCGAATTCGGCGATCCCGGGGGAGCGGCTGGTCGGCACGGCCCTGCTGGGTGAGCTCGCGCTCGACGGCCGGGTGCGGCGCGTGCGCGGCATCCTGCCCGCGGTCCTGGCCGCGCGCGGCGCGGGCCGCACGACCGTGGTGGTCCCCGGTTCGGGTCTGACCGAGGCCGGATTGGTCGACGGCATCACGGTTCTGGGCGCGGAGACCCTGCGCGAGCTGATCGACTGGCTGCGCGCCGAGGGCGAGCTGCGCGGTCCCGACGGCCCGCTGAGCGCGGCACCCGGCTCCTACGGCGACCTCAACGAGGTGGTGGGTCAGGACGAGGCGCGCTGGGCGCTGGAGGTCGCCGCGGCGGGCGGCCACCATCTCCTGCTCACCGGCCCACCCGGCATCGGCAAAACCATGCTGGCCCAACGTCTTCCGGGCCTGTTGCCGCCGCTCACCGACCGCGAGGCCCTCGAGGTGACGGCGATCCACTCGGTCGCGGGCACCCTGCCCCCGGACCATCCCCTGATCACCTCCCCGCCCTTCGTCGCCCCGCACCACTCCACCTCGGTGAGTGCGATCGTCGGCGGCGGCTCGGGTTCGGCGCGGCCGGGCGCGGTGAGCCGGGCCCATCGCGGAGTTCTCTTCCTCGACGAATGCGCCGAGATCGGAACCAAGGTCCTGGAGGCGCTGCGAACCCCGTTGGAGGAGGGCGAGGTTCGCATCGCCCGCCGCGACGGCGTCGCGCGTTACCCGGCCCGCTTCCAGTTGATCCTGGCGGCCAATCCGTGCCCGTGCGCCCCGGCCCGCGACGTCGACTGCATCTGCGCGCCGCTGGCCCGCCGCCGCTATCTGGGCAAACTGTCGGGGCCGCTGATGGATCGGATCGATATCTGGGTGCAGATGCACGGCCAGGCCGCGGGCGCGTTCGCCGCCTCCGAGGCCGAGAGCAGCGAGGTCGTCCGCGCCCGGGTCACCGCGGCGCGCGCGACGGCGGCCCGGCGCTGGCGCGACTTCGGCTGGTCGACCAACGGCGAGGTCCCGGGACACGTTCTGCGCCAACGCTTCCGGTTGCCGCGCGAGTCGCTCGCGCCCGTGGAGAGCGCCCTGCGGCAGGGCCGCATGTCCGCCCGCGGCGCGGATCGCGCGATCCGGGTGGCGTGGACGATCTGCGATCTGCGCGGCGGTGAGGTGCCCAGCGCCCAGGATGTCATGCAGGCGTTGAACTTTCGGCAGCGCGGTGCGCTGTGACGACGATGGCGCGAGGGGGAGCGATGAGCGGATTCGGCGACCTCGGGGTCGGCACGTTCGGGCGCGACGAGAATGTGGTCCCGCTCGACGCCGACCGGCGGCGGCTGGCGTGGGTGTATCTGTCCCGGGTGGTGCAGGGCCCGTGCCCGGCCCTGTCCGCGCTGATCGAGCAGGTCGGCGTGGTGGAGGCGGCGCGCGCGGTGCGGGAGTGCGCACTGCCGGAATCGCTGCGCCGCCCCACCGAGAAGCGCCGCGAAACCGATTGCGCGCAGGCCGATCTCGATCTCGTCACCCGCCTGGGCGGCCGCGTGATCACCCCCGACGACCCGGAATGGCCCGCCTGGCGCCTCCTCGCCCTGAGCCGCCTGGACCCCGGCCGCGACGCCGACGCCGCACCGCCGCTGGTGCTCTGGGCGCGCGGCCCGCTGTCCCTGCTCGAGGCCACCGAACAGGCCATCGCGGTCGTGGGGGCGCGGTGCAGCAGCGGCTACGGCGAACGAGTGACCGGCGAGATCGTCGGCGACCTCGTCGACCGCCACTGGACCATCGTCTCGGGCGCCGCCTTCGGCATCGACGGCACCGCCCACCGCACCGCATTGGCCTGCGGCGGAACGACCGTCGCCGTCCTCGCCTGCGGCGTGGACCGCCCGTACCCCGCCCAACACGACAGACTCCTGTCCGAAATCGCCGACACCGGCCTCGTGATCAGCGAATACCCACCCACCACCCCCGCCCGCAAACATCACTTCCTGGCCCGCAACCGCCTCGTCGTAGGTTCTCTGGGGGTTCCAGGCGGAAATGACCCGCGTCTGAGGAAGACTATGCAGCTCAGTGGCTTTCGCGGAGACGGTAGCAGATCACGACAGGTGTGGTGAAACAGGTGGTTGCGGTGGCCCTGCGACGCCGACTAGCAGCGCCGCAGAGCGCGATCGTCAGCTGCGTTTGTTCATGCTGGCGAACAGTTCCCGGTTCGCGGCGCGAGCCGCATCGAGGTCCTGGTCCCGATCTTCCAGCTGAGCTCTCAACTCGACGATCTGCTGTTCCAGGGTGGTGATCTGCCGCTGCAACTGGTCGATATCGGCTGGTGCGCCGAGCCCGGACTCTCGCCAGGCGTCCTCGCCGAGATGCTCGGACAGCTTCTTCTGCAACTGCTTGTTGTGGTCAGCGAGCCGACGAATGCGGGCCTGGGCATTAGCGAGATCGGCTCGCAGTGAAGCCATTGTCACCGGCGCTGTGGTGCCGTCGCCGGGTGATGGACTGGCTTGGGCAGTGTGGATTTGAGCAAGCAGATCGGGGTGGCGATAGAGCAGGCTGCGGTCGACGCTTGCCGCGCGGGCGATCGCGGAGACACTGATCTCGCTGCCGTTCGTGCGGGCGGTGTTGAGCGCCTTGATCACTCGTTGGCGGCGGCGGGCGGAGTCGGCTTGGCGTCCATGGATCATGCTGTTGGTCACGGCTATGCGCTCCTGTCCGGCCGGATTTCGGGAATGGGTTGTCGGACTCTCGGCAGGCCGAGACCGACGACGCTGTTGCGTGCGCGGCGGACGACGCCGATCGCTTCCTCGATCTGGGAGCGATCTTCATCGGTCAGCTCGTCGACGTCGGCCTTGATGCGGGCGATCAGCCGACGGATGCGCGTGATCTCTTCGTCCGAGGGCATCGCCTCTGTCTTGGCCCAGTCATCGGCTGCGGTGAACGCGCTCCGTAGGCGTTCTCGGCTGCGCAACAGATCCGACAGGTATGCCTCCAGGTCTGGCAGATATGACACGTCGGTCGAAAAGTGTGCGCAGCCAACACATCTGAAACGGACCGGGCAGTCGTCGCCGCCTGCGGCGACGTTGCTGGGTTCGCTGCAAGTGCCGTAGGGAACGGCGATCTCCCCGACGGCCCGGCGCAGATGTTCCGAGTCCAGCAGCGCCTTCGCTTCGCGCCAAACTCGGTTTCCGTGCCGGTCGAACTGCATGGCGGTGACGCGATCGACGGCTTCTCTGCGACGTGTCTCCCCGACTCGGTAATACCCCTGCGTGGTGGACATGTGCAGGTGGTCCATGAGTTCGCAGAGAACGTCGACGGGGACACCTGCGTCGGCGTGACGTTGGGCCCAGGTGTGCCGGTAGGCATAGAGCACGATCCGGCTCTTATCGAACGGCAGCATCCGCCGAACCAGCGTTCCGTCAACCTCGACGGTCAACGGAATTTCGATGTCGGGGAGCCGATCGACCCATTCCCGGTGCCGTGTGCTGAGCCAGCTGCAAGTGATTCCTCGGCGGCCGTGCGGGTTTCGGTGAATGGCCGCCAGGAGCTTCAGCTTGCCCAGTGGTTCATCGGGATATCGGTTCCGGGTGTGTCGCTGTTGGTTTTCGATCACCGCGGCCGTCGGTTCGGTGATAGGCAGCCGCCGACCCATGCGGTTGGCCTTGAGATTGTC
Organism: Nocardia sp. NPDC003482; assembly: GCF_053588115.1. Lineage (NCBI taxonomy): Bacteria > Bacillati > Actinomycetota > Actinomycetes > Mycobacteriales > Nocardiaceae > Nocardia > Nocardia sp. NPDC003482. The sequence continues at coordinate 29,670 of NZ_JBSFPI010000031.1, read as the reverse complement.
ATAGACCAGGACCGGTCTTCCCTGCTCGTCGCGTTCGAGGCAGTCCAGCATCAACTGGCAGATCTCGTCGGGCCGTCGGCCGGTGTCGATAATCAACTCGGTGGCAACGCGGATCTCTCGGGCTCCGACTTCCTCGAGCCCGCCCAGGTGTTGGCAAAGGAAACGCAGCACCTCCGTGGGCAAGTCCTTCCCGGCCGGGGCGTCGTCGGGCTCGTCTGGGATATCGCCTGAATCGATCGCGAAGTCCTCGGCAAGACCGTGCAACGGTTGCCCGGCTCGGCCCAGGGCCAGTGTGCGCATCCGTTGCAGGGCGACCCGCAGAAAGCGAACCCAGTGGATCCACTGGTAGCTGCTGATCACCTCCGTGGTGTGCAGGTGGGCCAGCCTGTTCAGGAACGCGGTGATGTCGCTTCGGCCGAGCGCGGACGGATCGAGTCCTCGATCGGCGCGCTGCAAACGCAGGCTGTCCGACAACATCTCGAGGCTTCGTAGATAGCCGCGGACCACGTTTGTGATTTCCTTGCCGCGGTGGCGAGGGAGCTCGTCGGCGGCGAAGATCTTGGCTGCCTCGCGCAGCCATGGTTGGGCGATCTTCGTGAAGGTGAGGGTGCCTTTGCCGCCGAACACTGTGGCGTCCCATTCGTCCTTCAACCGTTCGGTGTCAGGATGTCGAAGACCTCGAGCAACGGCCTCCTGGAGCATCTTGTGGACGATCCCTGTGTCCTTGCCGATAGTCCTGCGATCGAGCTCGGCGAGCGATGTGCATCGCGCCCGCCTTGTGCAGTCCGCGATGCGGCGGATGGCGTATGGCGCCGTTTTGATGCCTCTCGCGATCCGCTGCTGGAGGCCGAACAGTATCTCCGCGACGACCCGATCCGGCAGCCCTCGCAAGCTGACCTCGTCGCGAACGGGTGCCCCGTTGTCGGTCCGCCGCCACTCCTCCTCATCCCATTCCTGGATCTTCCCCGCCTTCAGCCGCCGAATCAGCTCGGCTCGGCGCGACCTGTGGCAGTGGCAATACGGCCCTTTGCCGTCGCGGTCCCGGGTGCAGGCCGCGACCTGGCAAGGACCGAACCCAGTCAGCGGAACGACATCTGGATGAACCAGGAACTCGGCGAGGGGCAGCTTGAGTATTTCGCGCTGCTGCCATTGGTGGGAGGAGCAGACAGCGATGTGCTGTGTCCTCCAAGGCCGCGGGCAATCCGGAACCGAACACGACCCCACTTTGCGAAAACGCAGCCGAACCCGCGGAACGGCAGCGAATTCCCCGAGATCCGGCTCGCCGGAGCCCTTCCAACGAGCTTGGCAGCCCGAACAGAGCCCAGTGCGACCCGAACCGGGCTGATCGCAGTTCGAGACCGGGCAGCCGATCCATCCGAGCAACGAATGGTCTTGAGGGAAGTGCAGAACTCGCGCCTCGTCCGACCATCCGACCGACGCCAGAAAATCGGAGGTCAAGCCCTCCCTCAACCGTGCCGCGGCCTCGTCGGCGTCGTGGAGCTGGTCAACAACCTGGAGCAGCGTCATCGAAGTCCCTCCACCAGTGCTCGAGGAGACTCAACCCGATCAACGGCCGCCCGCATCCGATCCTGGGATGGATGCAGATACGGTTCCGACGAAGATGGGTCGGCGTGGCCCAGCAGCGCTTGGATCTCATCAACCATCGCGCCGGAGTCGGCGAGGTTGCTGGCGAACCCGTGTCGGCCCTGATGCGGCGTGATCAATCGTGGCAAATCCGAACGGCGGCAAAGGGATTCGAACAACTCGTTCACCGCGTCCGGGGTCATGGGAGCGCCCAAGGGCTCCCGGAACAGGTTGACCAGCAGAAAATCGCAGCCAGCGGCCGCAGGCTGTTCCTCACGCTCGAGCAGGTAGAGATCGATCGCCCGGACAGTGAGGAAATCCAGCGGGACCGCGCGTTGCCGACGCGACTTGGCCCAGGCGCCGTTGGGGTTTTCCCGGCGAACCACGTGCAAATGCGCGCCGGCGATCGGGCAATCGTGGACGCCGTTGTCCGGCAGCAGATGCAGGTCACAACGCCGCAAGCCTGTGACTTCGCCGCGGCGCAGCCCGGCCCGTGCCAGCAGCAACACGATCAACCGGTCCCGCGCCGAGTGGCAGACGCGGAACAGGGCGACGATCTCGGCGTCGCTGGCCCGATCTACGGCGGTTTCGGGCTCGTGCAGTCCGTGTCGTGCCCTCATTCGATATCGCAGTCGACTCGATTCCCCCTGGGCGGCGTCCGGAAGATCTCGGCTGTCGCCGAGTTCGTAGAGCTGCTCGATCACCCACTCGGGAGCTTCCTCGGCCATCACCGCGAACGTCAGGAATCCACGGGTAGCCACCAGGACCCGGTTGATCCGCTTCTCCTTGCGAACCGGTTCGGCGCCTGGCCCCATAACCACTCGGCCGCCGCGGGCTGGTGTGAACTTCAGCCACACCATGAACAGCCCGAGATCTCTTGCCGCAGTGCGCCATTCACGCTCGGTGCTCACGCACCAGCGCAGGTAGAGCGACACGCCTTCCGCGTATGCCTTCGTCGTCGACTCGGCCCGATCCAGGCCGAACCGTAGCTCTCTCAGCCACCGATCGGCGACAGGCTCCACCGCGTAGTTCTCATCGATCACCGTCCAATACCGTCCACCAACCGGCATCTGCACAGGAAACGCCCGCACTACGACTCCGTTCTCCGTTGGTTCAATCACACGGAGCCACAGAGCTACACACCCCAGAGAACTGTCGCAAAACCCCTCCGGTGTGTCACCGGTACGACATCACGGCACAGGCCCAGATCCCCTAGAGAACGCCGCCCTCGCCGACGGTGTCCTGGTCGTCGAGGCGGGCCTGCGCAGCGGCGCCCGCAACACCGTCAAATGGGCCCGCCGCCTGGGCCGCCCGGCCCTCGCCGTCCCCGGCCCGGTCACCGCCGCCTCCTCGGTCGGCTGTCACCGCATGATCCGCGAGGGCGAGGCCCTCCTCGTCACCAACGCCGAAGAGGTCCTAGCCGAAGCAGGCCCCCTCCGCCTCCCAACCCCCACCCCCCTGACCCCCGAAGAATCCACCATCTACGAAGCCCTCCCCAAATCCGGCTCCCACCAACCCACCGACCTGGCCACCCGAACCGGCCTCCCCCTCCCCACCATCCGAGCCACCCTCCCCGCCCTAGAACTAGCGGGCCTGATCGCCTGCGACTCCTCGGGCTGGCACCGCGTAGAAGGAGACCCACGATGAAACCGCATTCGCCGCGCCCGTCGCGACCGATGGATCAGTCGATGGGTATCTGTGTCCGCTGTCCGCCGAGCCCCGGGCGGCTTCGACCGTCGAACTCGGTGATTCCGAATAATTTTCGGAATCGCGCCATTCGCGGCCCCGCTGCGTCGAGACGACCTCGAGGCACAGCTAATCGACCCTTCATGGGACGAATCAGCGTTCGCCTCCTCCGAAAGCGGTTGTCCTGTACCGTTGAGCCCACATATCTCATAGGTGTTCGGTGGGGAATGTCGAAGAAGCTCGAGTCGGGTACGTTGGCAGTGCTTGCGGGCTTGGCGCTCGCCATCTCGGCCTTGGATCTTTCCGGTGCGCTGGACGGGGCCTCCTGGTTGAAAGGTCGCGTGCCCGTACTCACGCTACTGGCCGTGGGTGTGATCATCACCCATATAGCGGTGGTCTCGTGGAACAGCGGCAAAGAAATGGAGAAGCTGACCCAACTCATCGCGGGTGAAATGCGGGAGGCCGTCAATGGCGTGAAGTTTCGCGAGATCGCCGACACCGCCTCGTACTATCGGTGCATCGTCGATCTCATCCTCAATGCTCGAACCTCGATCGACGACCTGACCTGGGGTGTCGTGTCGCCTGCGCAGACATCGATCGCGACGACACGTGCTTACGAGGCGTATACGAATGCTGTCGTCCAAGCATGTGGCGGCCGGGGCAACCGGTCCACTCTGGTTTACCGAGAGATAATGTCCTTTCCGGACGGGGCGCGCATCGGAAAAGTGAAGAAGTTGTTCGATCGAAACCTGCCGAACTATCATCTGAGATTCTTCGATTATTCGCATCAGGGCACCCCACCGCTCTTGCAGTTCTTCGTATTCGATGGAGTCGAGGTGCTCGTGGCGGTCATGGCCACGACCTCCTTCGAGAACCGGTATTTCCGGATAGAGGGTGCGGCGATAGCTCAGCTCTTCCGTTCGTACTTCGAACTGGCCTGGCGCCAGGGGATCGTATTGAAGGACTCGCATCAAGTCCGTCGCAATCTCCTGCGGGAGATAGAGCTCAGGGTCGGAGACGGAATTTCCGACTCTTCGATGGAAGGCCCAGACCCGCACTAGCCCAACCGAATCCGCCGATGATAAGCCGCCCGAGCCGCCGCATCCGGCTTCGTGAACGCCGTCGTCATCCCGCTCAACTCCGACGTCACCCGCCGAATCCGGTACGGCAGCAGCGAACTCAGCCGGATCACCGGACCCAACGATCGCGGCACCGTGACCAAGGGGCGGTTGCGGCCGATGCAGCCGACAATCGCGTCGGCGACGTCCTCCGGGTCCAGCGTGGTCACGCGCAGCATCCACTCCGGCATATTCGCCCCCGCCGACAACTCGGTTCGGACATTGCCCGGGAGTACAGCGGTCACCTGGATACCGGAGTCGGCCAGTTCCAGATGGACCGCCTCGGTGAACCCGATGACGGCGTGCTTGCTCGCGCAGTAGGTGGCGAGGCCGGGCATACCCGCGGTCCCGGCGAGCGAGGCGATATTGATCAGATGTCCGCTCCCGCGCGGCACGAAGCGCTGCAAGGCCAGTCGCGTCCCCGTCATCACCCCGCGCACATTGATGTCGAGGATCCGATCCGTCGTCGCCGCGGGCTCCTCGGCGAACAGTCCCGACGGCATGATCCCCGCATTGTTCACCAGCACGTCGAGCGGACCCAGCTCCCGCTCGGCGGCATCGAGAAAGGCGGCGAACGAACCGCTGTCGGTCACGTCGAGGGGCAGGCCCACCACGCCGCCGCCCAGCGCGACCGCGGTCTCGGCGACCAGATCCGCGTCGATGTCCCCGATGGCCACCTTCGCCCCGGCCGCGAGAAACGCTCGCGCCGTGGCCGTTCCGATGCCCCGTGCCCCACCCGTGATGGCCACGACGCGCCCAGCCGATCCGGCGCGCCTCGGTGTCCGTGTCATGCCCATGCCCTTCAGTCGACGACGCGAGCAGCGTATGCCGCGAACCCCGATTCCTCAATCACTTGATTGAATCACCTGATTGAGGCACACTCCACACGACGAGAGGAGTTGTCCGATGACCGCACCCGGCGACGAGAGCCTGTGCGCCCCTTACGAGATCGAGTTTCCGTTCGAGCGGACGGTCGGGCCGGTCCTCGGAACGTTCCTCGGCGGCCTGCGCGACGCACGGCTGCTGGGTGCGCGGACCCCGCGCGGCACCGTGGTGTGCCCGCCCGCCGAATTCGATCCCGTGACCGGGCAGGAGCTGACCGAACTGGTCGATCTGGAACCTGTCGGCGTCGTCGAATCCTGGACCTGGGTGCCGCATCGGCCCGGCGATCCGGTCGACCGCGATTTCGCCTGGGCGCTGATCCGCGTCGACGGGGCGGAGGGCACGTTCTTCCACGCCCTCGACACCGGCGGCGATCCGTCCGTGGCCCGGCCGGGGCTGCGGGTGCGGGCACGCTGGGCCGCCGAACGCCGCGGGGAGATGCGCGACCTGATCTGCTTCGAACCGGAGGTCGCCCCGTGAATCGCCCACTGCCCGAACCGATTCGGCTGATGCCGACCCCGCTGCGCATGGAGTACACCTTCGTCGCGGGCACCGGCCGCTCCACCTTCCTGCGCGGCCTGGCGCAGCGCCGCCTGCTGGCCCGCACCTGCCCGTCCTGCGAACACGTCTACCTGCCCGCCCCCGAGTTCTGCGCGCGCTGCCTCGTCGAACTCGACCAGCCCGCCGAGCTCGACGGGCGCGGCACCATCTCGACCTTCTGCGTGGTCAGCTTCCCGTTCCCGGGCCAGACCATCGATCCGCCCTATGTCGTCGCCTACATCCAGCCGCACGGCGCGGACACCCGCCTGATGCATCTGATCCGCGAGGTCGACATCGCCGACGTCCACATCGGCATGGCGGTCGAACCGGTCTGGGCCGAGGGCGACACCCTCGAACCGTCCTGGATGAGCATCCGCCACTACCGGCCCGTCGCGGAGGTGCCGCATGCGTGAGGTCGCCGTCGTCGCCAGCGCCCAATCCCCGTGCCTGGCCGCCAACCGCCGCGACGATATGGCGGGCATCCTGCTGCCCGTCATCCGCGAGGCCCTGGCGAGCATCGAATTGCCCAGGGACCGGGTCGATTTCGTGGTCTCCGGCAGCCACGACTTCCACGAGGGCCGCACCTTCGCCTACATCGACTCCCTCGACGCGGTCGGCGCGTGGCCGCCGATCTCGGAATCGCATGTGGAGATGGACGCCGCGTGGGCGTTCTACGAGGCGTGGGCGTGGCTGCAACTGGGCCACGGCGATATCGCCCTGGTCTACGGCATCGGCCGGGGCTCCCTGCCGAGCGATCTGGACCAGGTCGTTCCCACTCAGTTGGATCCGTACTTGCTCACCCCGCTGCGTCCACACCAGGATGCGATCGGCGGCCTGCAAGCCTGCGCGCTGCGACAGGCCGGGATCGTCTCGGAGCGGCGGATGGCGGAGATCGTGGCACGCAGCCTGGCCGACGCCAGGTCGAATCCGCACGCCCAGATCAGCGGCGAGCACGACATCGACGACCTGCTGACGAGACCGTATGTCGCCTCGCCGCTGCGCGCCCACGACATCGCGCCCGTCGGCGACGCGTCGGCGGTCGTCGTCCTCGCCGCGGGCGACGTCGCGCGCTCGCTCGCCGACCGCCCGGCCTGGGTGCGCGGCATCGATCACCGCATGGACACCCACTATCCGGGCTCCCGCGACCTGACCCGATCCCCCTCCGCCCAGCGGGCGGCGGCCGAGGCCGCGAAGTCCGCGGGCTTCACCGCCGCCGACACCGACGTCGCCGAAGTGCACATCGAGTACTCCGCGCAGGAACCGCTGCTGGCAAGGGAATTCGGCCTCGGCCCGACGACGGCGATCAACCCCTCCGGCGGCCCGCTGGCCGGCCGGCCCACCACCGCCACCGGCCTGCTGCGCCTGGCCGAGGCGGCCCGCGCGGTGCGCACCGGCCGCGCCGACCGCGCCCTCGCCCACGCCACCAACGGCCAAGCGCTGCAACAGAATCTGGTCTGCCTCCTGGAAGGAGACGCCCGTGGCTGAACCCATCGCCGTCGTCGGCATCGGCCAGGGCAAACAGGCCAAACGCCGGGAGGTGACCATCGGCGCGCTGGTCCGCGAGGCGGTCGCCGCGGCGCTCGCCGACGCCGAACTCGAACTCGGCGAGGTCGACGCGGTCGTATTGTCCAAGACCCCGGACCTGTTCGACGGCGTCATGAATCCGGAGCTCTACCTCGCCGACGCGCTCGGCGCGTGCGGCCTGCCGGTGACCCGCGTGTTCACCGGCGGCAGCGTCGGCGGACACGCCGCCATCTACGGCGCGCATCTGATCGAGGCCGGCCTCGCCCGGCGCGTGCTCGTCGCGGCGTACTCCAAGGAGTCCGAGGGCAATTTCACCTGGGCGCTGTCGCGCGGCCTGCCCTTCAGCGCGCGGCTGGGCGCGGGTGCGGGCGGCCACTTCGCCCCGGTGATCCGCGAATACATCCGCCGCTCCCGGGCGCCCGAGCACATCGGCTGGCAGGTCGCGGTGAACCACCGGCTCAACGCGCTGCGCAATCCGTATGCGCACGTGCACATGCCGGACATCACCGTCGAAAAGGTCCGCGAGTCCAAGATGCTGTGGGACCCGATCCGCTACCTCGAATCCTGCCCGTCCTCCGACGGCGCCGCCGCCATCGTCCTGGCCGGAGCCGCCGAGGCCGACACCGCGACCCGCCCGCCCGCGTGGATCCACGGCATGTCCTGGCGCACCGAGACCGGCCACTTCGCCGGACGCGACGAGGTCAACCCCCGCGCGGGCGCCGAATGCGCGGCCGACGCCTACCGGCAGGCGGGCATCGCCGACCCGGCCGCCGAGATCGACGTCGCCGAGCTGTACATCCCCTACAGCTGGTACGAGCCGATGTGGCTGGAGAACATCGGCCTCGCCCCGCTGCACGAGGGCTGGAAACTCGTCGACGACGGCACCACCCGCTTCGACGGCGCGCTGCCCATCAACCCCTCGGGCGGCGTCCTGTCCGGCAACCCCACCGGAGCCACCGGCCTGGTCCGTTTCCTCGAGGCGGCACAACAGGTTCGCGGCCTGGCGGGGGAGCATCAGGTCGACGGTGCCCGGCGCGCGGTCGGACACGCCATGGGCGGCGCGTCCCAGTTCCACGCCCTGTGGGTCGTCGGCGCCGAACGGCCGAATTCATGAGCGCCGCAACGGAATCCCCGCTGCTCGTGGAGCGCGTCGGCGCGGTCGCGGTGCTCACCATGAACCGCCCGCACCGCCGCAACGCCCTCGACCTGGAGCTGATCGGCCTGCTCGCGCACGCCTGGGACGAGATCGACGCCGACCCCGACATCCGCGTCGCCATCCTGACCGGCGCGGGTGAAAGCTATTGCGTCGGCGGCGATCTGTCCGACGGCTGGATGACCGACGGCCGTGCCCGCGCCGACTACGACCCCACCGTCATCGGCCGCGGCCTGCTGCTCACCCGCTCGCTGGCCAAACCGCTGATCGCCGCCGTCAACGGCGCCTGCCTCGGCGGCGGCCTGGAGATGTTGCAGCAGACCGACATTCGCGTCGCCGAGGAGCACGCCACCTTCGGCCTGCCCGAGGTGCAGCGCGGCCTCATCCCCGCCGCCGGATCCACGGTCCGGCTGAAACGGCAGATCCCCTACACCCGGGCGATGGAGATGATCCTCACCGGCGACCCGCTCACCGCGTCCGAGGCCCTCGCCGTCGGTCTCGTCGGCCACCTCGTTCCCAGCGGGGGCGCGCTCGCGAAGGCGCACGAGATCGCCGATCGTGTCGCGCGCAACTCGCCCCTCGCGGTGCGCAACGCGAAGGCCGCGCTGCTGGCCAGCGGCTGGCTGCCCGAGGAGGACGCCCGCGCGATCGAATACCGCTTCGCCCGTGAGGTGATCGCCTCCGACGACGCGCGCGAGGGCCGGAAGGCGTTCGTGGACAAGCGAGAACCGAGATTCACCGGACGGTGAGGAAGGACAGCAGTATGCGACGGGTATTCGTCGTCGGCGTCGCCATGACGCCGTTCGTCAAGATCGGTTCGCGCGAGTGGACCTATCCGCGGATGGTGGGCGAGGCCGTGCGCGGCGCGCTCGGCGACGCGGGCATCGGCTACGAGCAGGTCCAGCGCGCCGCGGTCGGCTACGTGTTCCAGCCCTCCACGGCCGGACAGCGCGCCCTCTACGACATCGGGCGCTCGGGCATCCCGATCGTCAACGTCAACAACAACTGCGCCACCGGCTCGACCGCCCTCATGCTCGCCCGCGAATGGGTCGGCGGCGGGCTCGCGGAGGTGACCCTCGCCGTCGGATTCGAGCAGATGACCAAGGAGGCCATGGCGGGCCCGGCCACCAAACCGGCGGTCACGACGGTCGATCCGCACCTGCGCGCGATGGCCGAACAGTACGACTTCGCCGCCGCGCCCCTGACGACGCAGTTCTTCGGCAATGCGGCGATCGAGCACATGAAACGCTACGGCACCACCCCCGAACAGCTGGCCCGGGTGGCGGTCAAGAACCATGACCACTCCACGCGAAACCCGTTGGCGCAGTTCCAGGTTTCGTACACCCTCGAGCAGGTGCTCGGCGACCGTCCCGTGCACGGCCCGCTCACCCGCTCGCAGTGCTCGCCCATGTCCGACGGCGCGGGCGCGGCCGTGCTCGCCAGCGAGGACTTCGTGCGCGCCCACGGTCTCGAGGCGCAGGCGGTGGAGATCCTCGCCCAGGAGCTGGTCACCGACGGCGACGCCGCCTTCGGCACCGGCTCGATGATCGACGTCGTCGGCGCGCCCATGACCCGTGCCGCCGCGAGCCGCGCCCTCGACACCGCGGGCCTCGGCATCGGCGATATCGACGTGATCGAACTGCACGACTGCTTCTCGATCAACGAACTGATCACCTACGAGGCGCTCGGACTGTGCGGCGAGGGCGAATCGGGCCCGTTCGTCGAATCCGGCGCCACCACCTACGGCGGCGACCTGGTGGTCAATCCGTCGGGCGGACTGATCTCCAAGGGCCATCCGCTCGGCGCCACCGGTCTGGCGCAGGCCGCCGAATTGTCCTGGCACCTGCGGGGACTGGCCGGTGACCGCCAGGTCCCCGGCGCCCGGACGGCGCTGGCGCACAATCTGGGCCTCGGCGGGGCCTGCGTCGTGACGATCTACGCCGCGCCCGGCGGCGGCCATGCCTGAGGATCGGAGAGAAGTGCTCGAAACATCTGTCATCGCAAGCGATCCCGCGACCCGCCTGCGGCTGCCCACGCACAACGGGCACGCCCTGCTCGCGGGGCTGCGCCGCCACCGCCGCGACCCGGTCATGACACTGGGGGAGACGGTGCTCACCGGCGGCGACGTCATCGACGCGCTCAGCCGCTATGCCGCCGCGTTCGCCGCGCACGGCATCGACACCGGCACGCCGAGCGCGCTGCTCGCGCTGAACCGGCCCGAGGTGCTGTTCATCATCGCCGCCGGTCAGATCCGCGGGCATCGGCGCACCGCGCTGCATCCGATGGGCGGGCTCGACGACCACGCCCACGTGCTCACCGACGCCGGGATCACCTCGCTCGTCATCGATCCGCTGCCCCAATTCGTCCGCCGCGCACGCGAACTCGTCGACCGGGTGCCGGGCCTGACCAAGGTGCTCGTCCTCGGCCCGGTGCCCGACGAGCTCGCCGACGTCGGCGTCGACCTGCTCGCTGCCGCCGCCGAATTCGAGCCCGCCCCCATCGAGGCCGTCGATCTCCCCCCGGATTTCGTCGTCTCGGTCAGCTACACCGGCGGCACCACCGGGAAACCCAAGGGCGTCATCGGTACCGCGGGCGGTATGGCGGCCATGACCCAGATCCAGCTGTCGGAATGGGAGTGGCCGCGCCGCCCGAAGTTCCTCATCTGCACCCCGCTCTCGCATGCGGGCGCGGCGTTCTTCGTGCCGGTCGTGCTGCTCGGCGGGGAGGCGGTGGTGCTGCCGCGCTTCGACGCCGGAGAGGTGTTGCGCGCCATCGAGGAACATCGCATCACCGCCACCATGCTGGTGCCGTCGATGCTGTACGCGCTGCTCGACCATCCCGATATCCACACCCGCGACCTGTCCTCGCTCGAGACCGTCTACTACGGCGCCTCCGCCATCGATCCGAGCCGCCTCACCCAGGCCATGGAACGCTTCGGGCCGATCTTCGCGCAGTACTACGGCCAATCCGAGGCGCCGATGGCGATCAGCTATCTCGCCAAGGACGAACACGATCCGGCGCGGCTCACCTCCTGCGGACGCCCCTCGGCGGCCCTGCGCACCGCGCTGCTCGGCGCCGACGGCACGGTCGTCGCGCCCGGTGAGGTCGGCGAGATCTGCGTGTCCGGTGCGCTGCTCGCCGCCGGATACCTGAACCTGCCCGAGGTCACTGCCGAAACCTTCCGCGACGGCTGGCTGCACACCGGCGATCTCGCGCGCGAGGACGAGGACGGCTTCTGGCACATCGTCGGGCGCAGCAAGGACATGGTCGTCACCGGCGGCTTCAACGTGTTCCCGCGCGAGGTGGAAGACGTGGTCGCCGAACATCCCAAGGTCCAGGGCGTCGCCGTCGTCGGCGTGCCGGACGACCGCTGGGGCGAGGCGGTCACGGCCGTGATCGTGCTCGAACCCGGCCTCGCCGAACGAGCCGAGGCGGTCGCGACCATCACCGAGGAGATCCAGCGGGAGGTCAAGCGCCGCAAGGGTTCCGTGCAGGTGCCCAAGCACGTCCTCGTCGTCGACCGGCTCCCGCTGACCGGTCTGGGCAAACTCGACAAGAAGGCGGTGCGGGCCACCGCGGTCGAACTGCTCGGCCGCTGAGCCGCTAGCGCAGCCGCAACCGCCGCATCATCCGCAGCGTGCGCACCGTGCGATCGACGTACCGGTCGTAGGGCCGGTCGGGCGGCGGGGTCAGCACCTGACGTTTCAGCGTGGCCACATTGGTGGACTCGGTGAACTTCAGCAGACCCCGATCGCCGTTGCGCACGCCCATGCCCGACGCCTCGAGCCCGCCCGAGGGCGCGCTCTTGCCCGCGTACGCCAGCGCCGCGCTGTCGTTGACGTTCACGTGTCCCGCCGCGAGCCGCGCGCCCACCGCCCGCGCCGCGGCCAGGTCCCGGCCCCACACGCTGGCGCTCAACCCGTACCGGGTGTCGTTCGCCCGCGCGACGGCCTCGTCCACGGTCGCGAACGGATACAGCGACACCACCGGGCCGAAGGTCTCCTCGGCGAACAGATCCGTTCCGGCCGTGACGTTTTCGAGCACGGTCGGTTCGTAGAAGGTCGGTCCCAGATCGGGCCGGGCCCGTCCGCCGGTGAGCACCCGCGCGCCGCGCTCCCGCGCCTGCTCGACCTGCGCGGCCACCCGATCGCGATGCTCCGCGGAGATCAGCCCGCCCATCTCGATGTCGAAGTCGTAGCCGGGGCCGACGCGCAATGACCCCACCCGGGCGACGAGCTTCTCCCGGAACGCCGCGTACACCGACTCGTGCGCGTAGACCCGCTCGATATGCAGGCACAGCTGCCCGGTGTTATTGAACACGCCCGCGACGGCACTCGCGACGGCCTCGTCGAGGTTCGCATCGGGCAGGACGATCATCGGATTCTTGCCGCCCAGTTCCAGACACGCCTCCACGAGTCGCCCGGCGGCCTGCGCGGCGACCCGGCGGCCGGTCGCCTCCGAACCGGTGAACATGACGAAATCGGCCCGATCCACCACCGCCGGACCCACCACCGGGCCGTCGCCGCAGACGATCTGGACGAGCCCCTCGGGAATCCCGGCCTCCCGCAACAACTTCAGGCCGTAGGCGGGACTCAGCGGCGTGCGATTGTCCGGTTTGAGCACGACGCCGTTGCCCGCCAGCAGCGCGGGCACCGCATCGCAGTAGCCGATGGCGAACGGGAAGTTCCAGGGCGCGATCACCCCGACCACCCCGCGCGGCTTGCGGATCTCGGTGGAGGTGCTGACGAACGGGATCGCGCCCGGATGCCGCACCGGCCGCAGGATCCGCTCGGCGTGTTTCAGATAGTGGCTGGTGGCCATCGGGATATCGCACAGCTCCTCGAAGGCCATCCGCCGCGCCTTGCCCGTCTCGAGCTGGATGAGGTCGGTGATCGTGCGATGGTGCTCGAGCACGAGCCGATGGAAGCGTTCGAACACCGCCAGGCGCCGCCGCATCGGCCAGCGTGCCCAATCCGCCTGTGCCGCACGGGCTTCGGCGAAGGCGGTGTCCACATCGGCCGCCGAGGACTGCGGCAGCCGCGCCACCGTCTCCCCGGTGAAGACCTCCACCACCGGAATCGTGTCGTTCGGGTCGCCGGTGACGAGTGCGGTCAGGCCCGAGAGGTCGTGCACGGGAGCGGTCAGCGTGCTCATGCCGAGGGACTCTATCAGTTGATTAGATCACTTGATAGAGTTCGGTGAAGGCGCTGGCCCGCCGGTGATTACAATGCGGCGGGTGACCAATGGACAGGGCGGCGAGGCCGAGTTGCGGGTGAGCGCGGAGGAATTGGCGATGCCCACCGATCAGCGCCTGGTGCTGGCCGCGGAACGGCTGTTCGCCGAGCGCGGCGTCGACGCGGTCTCGCTGCGCGCGGTCATGGCCGCCGCCGGAACCAATGTCGCGTCCGTGCACTACCACTTCGGCTCCAAGGACGCGTTGATCGAGGCGCTCATCCGCCAGCGCAGCGACGCCGTCGCCACCCGCCGCACCGCCCTGCTCGACGAAATGGAGGCCGCCGGCGAGATCACCGCCCGCGGCCTCGCCGAGGCTTTCGTGCTCCCGGTCTGGGAGATGGCCGTCGGCGAGGGCAGCGCCTGGGTCAAATTCATCGCGGGCATCCTCGGCAGCGGCCACCCCGCCCTCCGCACGGTCGCCGACGGCTTCACCGACCAGGCCGTCCGCTTCACCGCCCTCCTCGAATCCCGCTACCCCGACCTCCCCCGCCCCACCGTCCGCTTCCGCCTCGCCCAAGCCATGACCCTCACCTTCCAGGTCCTGGGCGACGTCCACCAAACCCAAACCCTCCTGGCCATCTCCGGCGTCCGCCTCGCCCCCGACGAGGTCCTCCCCGAACTGGTCGAGGTAGTCACCGCCATCCTGGCCGGACCGCCACCGGAGTGAGATCGAAGGCGGCTCCGAGCGTGGTCGGTCCCGGCGCGGGACCTTGCCTGCCGCACGCTCGTCGGCCACCGTGGAGGCGTGGACGAGTTGCCCGAGGACCTCACCGAGCTGTTGGAGGAGTACGCGCGGCATCTGCGTCTGGGCCGCAACCGATCCGCGCACACCGTGCGCGCCTACGTCGGTGACGCGCGCTCGCTGCTGTTGCATCTGTGCGCGCGGGCGGCGGATTCGGGGGTGGGGGAGATCGACCTGTCCTTGCTCCGCTCCTGGCTGGCCGAACAGGGCGCCGGGGGAGCGGCGCGCACGACCATGTCCCGGCGGGCCTCGTCCGCCCGCACCTTCACGGCCTGGCTGACCCGTACGGGACGCCTGCCCGTCGATCCGGGCCCTCGGCTCGCCTCACCCCGGCCGCACAAGGTCCTTCCCGCGGTCCTGGGCCGCGACCAGGCGCGCGAGGCCCTGACCGCGGCGGAATCCGGTGCCGCCCAGCACGATCCGATCGCACTGCGCGACCGGCTCATCGTGGAACTGTTGTACGCCACCGGAATCCGCGTGAGCGAACTCTGCGGCCTCGACGTCGACGACGTGGACCGCGAACGCCGCCAGGTCCGCGTCCTCGGCAAGGGCAACAAGGAACGCTCGGTCCCCTTCGGCGTCCCCGCCGATCAGGCCCTGGAATCCTGGCTCCGCTACGGCCGCCCCCTACTGGCCGCCACCGATTCCGGCCGCGCCCTCCTCCTCGGCAGACGCGGCCGCCGCCTGGACCCCCGCCAAGCCAGAACCGTTGTCCACGAAGTGGTCTCCGCCATCCCCGGCGCCCCCGACCTCGGCCCACACGGCCTCCGCCACACCGCCGCCACCCACCTCCTCGAAGGCGGCGCCGACCTCCGCGTAGTCCAGGAAATCCTCGGCCACGCCAGCATGGCCACCACCCAGCTCTACACCCACATCTCCATAGACCGCCTCCGCCAGGCCCACGACCAGGCCCACCCCCGCGCCTGACCAGGTGCCCGCCCCCCGGCTCGCAGCACCCTCGGCAACGACGTGATCACCACCGACTCCGACCCGGCACCTGCCCGTGGGCCGCCGTCCATGCCGGTCCGCCGCTATGGCAGACCGCGAAACCGCCTGCCGCCCTGCGGCTTTCAACTATCGAGCGCGTCGATGTACTTCCCCGCGAACCGCCGCTGAAACGCGCGCATGATCGGCCCCCCGAGCCGCAGATACCAGGTGCCCGGCCGCGAGAAGGCCGCGACGGTCGCGTGGACCGCATCGTCGGCCGGGTCGTAGTCGACCTCGAACAACTCCTCACCGATCGCCGGATGCCCCGGCAGGGTGCCGTAGGCGAAGCCGCGGCGATCCGGTTCGTCGACCACGTAGATCACCCGGCAGGGCGCGTTCATCCCGAACGGCCCCAGCCCGAGCCGGACCGTCAGCTCCGTGCCCGGCCGCGCCGTCGGCGTATCCGCCTCGCGAAAGATGCCGGTGCCCCGCTGCATTCGATAGCTCAGCACCTGCGCCGCGGCCGCCTCGAACCGCTCCCGACCCGAGCCGATCCGCCGACGCACCCGGAAATGGTCGTAACCGGGTGGGAATTCGCGCGCGGTGGCGCCGACTTCTGCATAGGTGAACGGCCGTTGCTCCGACATGACCCCCATCCTGCTGGCCCCGCGACAAACTTGCCAGATATATCGCGAGCTATCAGCGATACGACTTGCTACCATCCTTAGGTAACCCTAATACGGAGGTGTCTCCCTTGGCTCGTCCCCGCCACAACTTCGTGGTCCGCGGCACCGAACGCCTGACCGATCATCTGATCCGCGTCCGGCTCGGCGGCCCCGGCTTCGCGACCTTCCAGCCCAACAACTTCACCGACGCGTACGTCAAGCTCGTCTTTCCCCGCCCCGACGGCGAGGTCGTGCGCACCTACACCGTCCGCTCCGTCGATCCCCGGACCGAGGAGATCGCCATCGACTTCGTCTACCACGGCGACGAGGGCGTGGCCGGACCCTGGGCCGCCGCCGCCCGCCCCGGCGACCCGATCGAGCTGATGGGCCCCGGCGGCGCCTACGCCCCGCGCCCCGACGCCGACTGGCATCTGCTCGCCGGTGACGAGGCGGCACTGCCCGCCATCGCCGCCGCCTGCGCGGCCCTGCCCGCCGACGCGACGGGCCGTGTCTTCGTCGAAGTCGCTTCTGCCGCAGACGAAATCGCGGTCGAACACCCCGCCGGTGTGGAACTCACCTGGGTCCACCGCGGCGACCGCGATCCGGGCGAGGCCCTGGCCGCCGCGGTCCGCGCCGAACCGTGGCGCGAGGGCCGCGTCCACGTCTTCATCCACGGCGAGGCCCAGGCCGTCATGCACGATCTGCGCCGCTACATCCGCCGGGAGCGCGACGTCCCCGCCGACCTGGCCTCCATCTCCGGCTACTGGCGCCGCGGCCGCACCGAGGAGGGCTTCCGCGACTGGAAGCGCGCCCTCGCCGACCGCGAACAAGCCGACGCCACCGTGCGCTGAACCACTCGGTGGCCTCGGCCACAACCCCCACCGTTCGTCTCCAGCACGCCCTATACCTGTACCGAACCCTCGGCGACCGCCCCGGGCGTGCAAAGGAGACGAACGCTATGCCGCAGCAGCCCTTGATAACCCATGTCTCCGACATGGCGGCAACCCATGCCTCCGACACCGCGGCACCCCATGTGTCCAACACAGCGGGCACTCGTGTCTCCGACAGCGCGGTAACCCATGTCCCAAACGCCGCAGTAACCCATGTCTCCGACACCGCGCGGTGGGTCGCGGCGCATCGCGCGGTGGAGTCGGAGCGCCCGGACGCCTTGTTCGAGGACCCGCTCGCCGACCGCCTGGCCGGAGCGCGCGGCCGCGCCATCGCCGCCACCGCCGAATCCTCGATGTCCGACAACTGGTTCCTCGTCACCCGAACCAAACTCATCGACGACCAGGTGACCGCCGCCATCCAGCAGGGCTGCGAGGTGATCGTGAACCTGGGCGCGGGCCTCGACACCCGCCCCTACCGCCTGCCCCTTCCCGCCGACCTCACGTGGATCGAAACCGACCTCCCCGACCTCATCGCCGAGAAGGAAACCCTCCTGACCGACGAGACTCCGCGCTGCCGCCTCACCCGAACCGCCCTCGACGTCACCGACATCGACGCTGTCGCAACGCTTCTCGCCACGATCGCCGACCGCCGCGCATTGATACTCACCGAGGGCCTGCTCATGTACCTGCCCGAACCCGCCGTCGCGGCCCTGACCACCACCCTGCACCGCCCCAACATCCAATGGTGCCTGGACTTCAGCACCGCCGGAGTGGCCAACCTCATGACGAACCGAAACGAGGACCTACTCCAACGCGCCCCCTGGATCTTCCTGCCCCCCAACGGAATCGCCTACTTCGAAACCCACGGCTGGCAAACCGAATACCTCGATTCGATCTTCACCGCCGCCATCACCTTCGACCGCCTCCCCTTCCCCAACGCCCGAGAAGCCCTGACCGGACCCCAACCCGACCCCCGCGCCCCCGGCGACTGGCCCTACAGCGCGGTCGCCCGCCTGACGTACTGATCCTCCGCAGCAGAAGCCCGCGTTGTCGGCTCCTCGCCCGTCAGGTGTCGCTCTGTCGGCCCCCGTTGCCCCCTCGGCTTGTTGCCCCCTCGGCTTGTTGCCCCCTCGGCTTGTTGGCCCCTCGGCTTGTTGGCCCCTCGGCTTGTTGGCCCCTCGGCTTGTTAGCCCCTTGGCCGTTGGTCTGTTGGTCGATGGTCCGTCGGCCTGTTGGTTTGATGGCCCGTCGGCCCGTCGGCCCGAATCTCAGCCGTTCCTCGGCCCGCCAAAT
This sequence comes from Nocardia sp. NPDC003482, assembly GCF_053588115.1. Lineage (NCBI taxonomy): Bacteria > Bacillati > Actinomycetota > Actinomycetes > Mycobacteriales > Nocardiaceae > Nocardia > Nocardia sp. NPDC003482. The sequence continues at coordinate 11,431 of NZ_JBSFPI010000031.1, read as the reverse complement.
CCGGCACGAGGTCGGCTGGGAGAACGTCTTTGGCTCATGGCCTGATGGTCCGTCGGTCTTCGGGCTGTGGGCCGTCAGCCTCTCACTGGCAGGCCCCAGCGTGGCGGCCGGACGGCGCGGGGAGATGGCACAAGCTAGTTAGCCTCTCGCTCGCAGCCCCTCGGCCCGTCAATCTCTCGGTCTCAGCTTGCACACTCTGGCACCGCCCGCGAATCAGTCTGCCTGACTTGCGAACCCCGCCCATTCACTCGAGAGCGGCAGCCGCTGTTTTCAGGGCCTCGAGTTCCCGGCGGGCAAGAGCGGGGAGGGGCTGGTCGTTGGCTGGCTCGGTCCACCGTTCGTAGGCATTCTCGAACGCGCGGACGCCGAGTTCGGCCGCGAGGCTGGCCGTGGGTTCGGGGACGCCGCGGGAGTGGAGGGCTTTGGTGATGGCGGCGGCCAGGCTCGCGTGTTTGAAGGCGGCGCGTTCTCGTAATTCGGGGTTGGCGGCGATGACTTCGCGCAGTCGGGGGCCGAATTCGCGTTGGGTGGGGGTGAAGGAGGCGGTGACGGTGTCGAGGCCCGCGGCGACGGCTTCGAGGGGGGTGGCCGAATCGGGTACGGCGGCAATGCCTTCCGCGAGGAGGCGGCCGTGGATCTCCTGCCCGGCGAACAGGACCTCGCGCTTGTCGGGGAAGTGGCGGAAGAAGGTGGTTTTGGTGAGGCCCGCGCGTTGCGCGATCTGGATGACGGTGGTGCTCTCGTAGCCCTGCTCGCCGAACAGGTCCAGGGCCGCGAGGACGAGTCGTTCGCGCGCGTTCGGTTCCCATCTCGCCATGCGCACAGCCTAGGTGAAGTGACCGAGTTCCGTCAGTGACGTGACTCGGTACCGTCGCGGTGTTACGGTGACGGTACCGAGTCACATCACCGAGGAGTTCCCATGCGAGTCTTCGTCACCGGACCGTCGGGCCATATCGGCTCCGCCGTCATCCCCGAACTAGTGAAGGCGGGCCACGAGGTGGTCGGCCTGGCTCGATCCGAGTCCTCGGCCGAGGCCGTGCGCGCGCTGGGCGCGGAGGTCCGACGCGGTGACCTGAGTGATCTCGACGGCCTGCGTGCCGCGGCGACCGCTGCCGACGCCGTCGTCCACCTCGGTTTCAAACACGACGACATGCGCGCCGGGGACTTCGCCGGTGCCGTCGCCGCCGATCTGGCCGTCGTGCGAACCTTCGGCGACGCCCTGGCCGGAACCGGCAAGACCTTCATGGGCGTCGGCCTCGCCCAGGGCGACACCGAGGAGAACGACGCCGCCATTCGCGCCAACCCGCGCTCGGAGGTCGCCCGGACCATCGCCGAGTTCGCCACTCGCGGCATCCGCCCGCTGCTGATCGGCATCCCCCCGGTCGTCCACAGCAACCGCGACCGCCACGGCTTCATCCCCATCCTGATCGAAACCGCCCGCCGCACAGGCGTTTCCGCCTATGTCGGCGACGGCGCCAACCGCTGGCCCGCCGTCCACACCCTGGATCTGGCCCACCTCTACCGCTTGGCGTTGGAGCACGCGCCGACCGGCGCCCAACTCCCGGCCGCGGCCGAGGAGGGTGTTCGGGTCCGCGATATCGCCGACACCATCGCCCGCCACCTCGACATTCCCACCCGCAGCCTCGAGCCCGCCGAATCCGCCGCGCACTTCGGCTATTTCGGCGCCTTCGTCACCATGAACATGACCATGCCGCCCGCCGCGGCCCGCGAACTCCTGGAGTGGCGGCCGACCCATCCCGACCTCATCGCGGACCTCGACGAAGGCCACTACTTCGCTCGACCCTGACCGACGCCGGGCGCAAAACCCCTTCGTTCAGACGTGGGTCGGGCACGATGAGAGCGGTGGGAAGGGGTGCGATGCCGGTTCGCTCGTCGCCGCGTCGGCAGTGGTTCCGAGTCGTATCGGGCTCCCTGCTGATGGTCGCGGCGGTGGTCCTCGGCGAGGTCGCGGCCGTGGCGGCGTTCTTCGGGGCGGCGCTCGTGACCGCCACGGTGCCGATTCTGATGGCGACCTCCGTCGTCGTGGCGTTCGTAATGTCCTGGCTGGCAGGGCTTTTGGTGACGCGTCTCGTCCGGCTGCCTCGGCTGCTCGCCACGGTCGCCGCCACCATCGGCGTCCTGTGCCTGGTACTCGTCGCGACGCTGACGGTCCTCCGGCCGTTACCCGGTACGCCGAGCCGACCGCGGCCACCGGAAGGACTGGCGTACTGGGCACTTTCGACGGGCTCGCGTCTCGCGGTGCTTCACATCCCCGCCGTCGGGCCGCCGCGGCCGACGCCGATCGTCGTGGTCGGCGGCGGACCGGGGGAGGAGGACGTCGCCGACCCCTCCCTGGTCGACTTCTTCCGGCGATTCACCGCGCTCGGCTACGACGTCTACCTCTATGACCAGATCGGTAGCGGACTTTCCGAACGACTCGACCGGCCCGAGGAGTACCGCGTCGCCCGGCACGTCGCCGATCTCGAGGCGCTCCGCGAACGCATCGGAACCGAGCGCATGATTTTGTCCGGCGCGTCTTGGGGTGGCAGCCTGGTCGCCACCTATATGGCGGGCCACCCCGATCGCGTAGACCGCGCTGTCTTCACCTCACCCGCGCCCCTCGATTTCGCGGAATGGTCCGGCGCGGACCTCACCCCCGCCGCGCGCCTGACGCCCGAGCAACGCGAACGAGCCGACGCGCTGCTGCCGGGGACACCGCGATTCCTGTTGTGGTACTTCCTCGGTCGCGTCAACCCCGACGCGGCCCACCACCTCGTCCCCGATCGTGAGGCCGACGCGTTCTTCGACGCCTATTTTCAGCACCTCGCCCCGGGAACGGTCTGCGACCCGGCCCGCCTACCGCGCGAGGCGGTGAGCGGATTCGGCTTGTACGACAACGTCTTCACCGTGCGCGACGTCGAAAGCCGCCCGCCCGCAACCCGTTCCGCCCTCACGACCAACACCACGCCCGCCCTGATCATCACCGGCGGCTGCAACTACGTCCCCTTTGACATCACCCGCCAATACCGCACCACCCTCCCCAACGCGACCCTGGTCTGCCTTTCCGACGCCGGACACGTCGTGCGCCTCGACCGACCCGACATGTATTTCGACGCGATCCGCGCCTTCCTGCTCGACACCCCGTCCCCGATCCCGCCGTGGACGGACTCCCGATCCTGCTGACATCCCAAGGGCACCCGATCAATTCGATTCACGGCTCGTCCTCCGGGAACAAGATCGGGCTGACGAGATACGGTCTGCGACCCGGACCCGGCGCATTGGCCGCGAAGGGGGCGACCACCTCGTTCAGGCGGGCGAGCATATCCGCGAGCTCGTCGGCCGACAGCCACAGCGTCGCTTGCCGATAGCTGACCGAATCGGCGTAGGGATCGGCGCCGGGCCGGTCGAGATAGGCGTTGAACTCGGCGATCAGAACGGCCATGGCCGCGGCGAATCCGCGCCGGTGCTCGTCGGTGCTCATGGTTCCGCCCGCCTCCGGAGCGATCCTGGGCCGGTCGGGCCGCAGCCGATACAACCGTTCGACGCCCCCGCGTACCCGGCGCTCGTCGGCGACCTCCAATATCCCGCCGTCGACGAGCAGGGTGAGGTGGCGGTAGATGCTCGTGCGCGACACATCGGGAAGGCGGTCACTCAAATCGTTCGCATTGCGCACCCGCCCGCCGGACAGCGCGTGCACGATGCGCAGTCGCACGGGGTGGAGCAGGAGGTCCGTCGGAGCCATAGGCGAACTATCCCATTTCTGGTACCGTTCCCAAAGTTGGGACTATTCGAGAAGGTGTGTCATGCGCGATGTGCCGGGGCGGCGAATATCCGTGGGCGGCAACGAGATCTACCTCGAGGAGGCCGGTTCCGGGGAAACGCTCGTCGTGTTCGAATCCGGTTCGGGCGCGGGCCGCACCCTCTGGGACGCCGTGGTGCCGCTGCTGTCCGACGTCGCCCGCACCGTCGCCTACGACCGCGCCGGTCGGGGCCGCAGCGGCCCGGTCGCGCCGCAGAGCATCGACGACCTGGCCGCGACCCTCACCGCGTTGATCGACGACCTCGCGCCGAGCCGCGTCGTCCTGGTCGGACACAGCATGGGCGGACTGATCATTCGCCGTGCCGCCGAACGACTTTCGATCCGCACGGCCGGACTCGTCCTGGTCGACCCGACTCCCGAGACCGCGCCCTGCTACGACGACTGGACACCCACGGCCCGCAAGACCGACCGCATCCTGGCCGTCCAGCAACTGCTGGCCCACTCCCGCCCGCTCATGCGCCTGCTGACCCGCTCCTACGGCCGCATGTTCCCGGCCGACACCTACGCGACCATGCTGGCCGAGGACTTCACCCCGGCGGGCATCGCCCGAACCCGGCAGGAGGTGCGGGCCGTGGCGGCCGCGCTCGGCGAATTCCGCGCTCGCCCACCGCGAGTGCCCGACTGCGGCGTCGTGGTCATCTCCGCGCGACGCGCCAACCGTTTCCAGTCGCGCAACCTGGCGACCCTCCGCGAGCATCAGCGCCGCTACGCCGACCAGGTCGGCGGCCGGTTCGAGGACGCCGATTCCGAGCACATCATCCCCGCCGAGCGCCCCGAGCAGATCGCCGCGGCGGTCCGCGGCCTCGTACTCAGCGCAGTTCGCGGTCCCAATCCTCCGCCCACGCGGTGAGCGGCCGCATCGCCGCCACCAGCCGCCGCCCGATCGGCGTCAGCGCGTAACCGCCGTCGTGCCGCACCAGCCCGACCTCGCCGAGTTCGCGCAGCCGCCTCGTCAGCACGCTGGAGGACACGTCGCCGCACGCGGCGCGCAACGCCCGGAAGGTCAGCGGCTCCTCGGACCGATCGAGCTCCCAGATCACCCGCAGCATCCACCGGCGTCCGGCCAGATCGAGCAGGGCCATGACCGGGCGCCCGGTCGCCGACCCCCGAACCTGCCGTCCCGGCCGCGGCGCGTCGGCCACCGCTACGCCCCCGGCTGGGGCAGCGGCGAATCCTCCAGTCGCGCGGCCATTGTCGCGATCGCCGCCCGCAGGGCGCGCAACGGTCGCAGGAACAGCGTCACATGCGCGAGCCTCCCGTCCTCAGTGAATTCCTCCCGGACCAGACCTTGCAACTCGCCGCCCGCCGCCCGCGCCGCGAAGGCGAACAGCTCATCGCCCGCGCCGTGCCACCGACCCGTCTCGGCGACCTCGTCGAGCACGGTGGCGATCAGCCCCAGCATGTGCGCGACATTCGCGCGCCCGTGGTAGTCGGCGACCGGGCTGGAGAAGACCGCGTCCTCCGCCAACCGGGCCACCACGCCTGCGGTGTCACCCGAACGCCAGGCGTCGAGTGTGATGCCCTCATCCATGCCTCTATTTTAGAGGCAAGCCCGGATTGGGGTCTCGGCCCGATGATGCTGGGATGCGATCGATACGTGTGCGCACCGAAGTCGGAATCTCCTTGCACGTCGGCGTCTCCGGCGAGGGTCCGGATGTCGTCGTCCTCTCCGGCGGACCGGGTTGTGTGCACTACCTCGAGGACGACCGGCTCGCTCCGCGCGGCACGCGGGCCTGGTTTCCCGAGCCCAGGGGAGTCGGGCGCTCGGAGGGCGGCCCGCACGATCTCGCCTGTGCGATAACCGATCTCGAAGCCGTGCGCCGGGCGAACCACATCGAGCGGTGGGTCGTGCTCGGTCATTCCTGGGGATCGGATCTGGCGGTGCGGTACGCGCTCGAGCATCCCGACCGGGTCGCGGGTGTGGTGGGGGTCGCGGGGCACGGACTGCACAAGGACCGCACCTGGTCGAAGGCATACGAGGCCGCGCGGCACCTGGAGGACGGCATCGAAATCGACTGGGCGCCGGACGTTCACGACGCGTTGAGCGCGTCGTTCGTGTCCTGGATCCACGAACCCCGGCTGTTCCGCGAACTGGCCGACAGCGAGGTGGCGATGACCTTCCTCGCCGCGCAGCACGACATCCGGCCGTCGTGGCCGCTGCGGCAGTTGGCGGCCCTGCTCCCGCGCGGCCGGTTCGAGGAGATTCCGGGGGTCGCCCACAACCTCTGGTCGACCGATCCGGAGATCTGGGTCGAGGTGGTCACCAGGGCGTGCCACGATCACCTCCGGCGGTGATGAGGGGGACCAGCTGCTCGTCCGCGGTCCAGGCGCCGTGATGGCCGATCATGGTCGACTCCAACGGTTCTCGCTCGGACCGGATGAGCACGCTGCGGCCCTCCGCGACCGCGATGAGATCCCCGATGCGGCCGCGGACGACCGGGTCCGGGGGCATCCGGCCGAACCAGTGCTCGTCCAGCGCCTGCTCCCGGCTCACGATTCGCGCGTGCTGCCCCAATTCCCCGGTCCAGCAGGCCATGACGTCGGCGAGCGCGTCGGGATGTTCGAGGTGGATGTGCCGCACCCGGGACTCGCCCGCGATCAGCCGGACCCCGCGGTGGAGCGCGCCGCGGGAATCGAGATCGAGCACCGCGTCCGCCTCGATCATGCCGTGATCGCCCGTGACGAGCAGGGTGCACGCCGACGGCAGATCGGTCAGCAGATCGGCCACGCACGCGTCGACCTCGCGCAGCACCGTCCGCCACGCCTCCGATTCCGGTCCGTGCAGATGCCCGGCGGCGTCGAGGTCGCCGAAGTAGGCGTACGCGAACCGCGAGGATGCGTCCGAATGCGTTGCGACAGCCAGGATTCCGGCCCGCACCTCCGCGAGCGTGCTCGCCGGATGCATCGTTCCCGTCGCCCGGAACGCCGCCCGCGTCAATCCCGAATCGCCCTGATATCCGGGTATCACGTAGTGCACCTCGACGCCGTGCGCCGCGAGATCCTGCAAGCGACTTCGCCTGTGCTGCATCGTTTCCGGCGGATGACTGTCGGACGCGTCCGGGCCGGTCGCCGCGTCGAGCCGCCAGCGCAGCGCGTTCAGCACGCGGAGCCCGCCCGGATCGGGGACCGCGAAGCTGTATCCGATGATCCCGTGGGCGGCGCAGGGCGCGCCCACGGCGAGGCTGGTGAGACTGGCCGCGGTGGTCGCCGGGAATCCGGCCATCAGCGTGGTCGTCACCTGGTTCGCCAGCGTCGGCGCGATATCCCGGTGCCGCCTGAGCGGTTCGGCGCCGAGCCCGTCGATCACCAGCAGCACGACATCCCGATTGGGCGTCAGCGCCAGCGGATTCCCGTAGTCGAGCCCGAAAGTCGCTGCCACGGAGGGCAATACATCGGCAAGGGTCCGCATCGGCCCGGTCGTAGTCATCGCATTCCTCCGTCACATCGAACCGCCGTCGGCACGGCGAGATGGCGGCCGACCGCCGCGAGATATCGGATCATCTCGTCCGTCGCCAACCGGTCGTTCCCAGAAGTCATTTCGTCAGGATCTGCGCTCGCCGATCGAGCGGACCAGCGAATTGCATCGGGCATCCTCATTGCTTCGCCTCCGGGGGAGCGGGAGTCAGGGGTTTCAAACGCAGCGGCGCGGTCCGCAACGCGCCGAGTGGGTCGAGATAGTCGTGGCCGCGGCGCAAACCCCAGTGCAGACAGACGCCGGGACACCCCGGATGGCCGGGTTCGAGGGAACCGACGACCTCGCCGCGCCGGACCCGGCGGCCCTCGGGCACGGCCGCGCGCACCGGCTCGTACGTGGTGCGCAACCCGCTCGGATGATCGATCGACACCACCGGTTTGCCGCCCACCTCGTCGGCGAAGATCGTGACGCCGTCCCCGGCCGCGAGCACCGATTGACCCGCCGCGCCGCCGAGATCGACACCGCGATGGCCGGGCAGCCAGTCCCGCGGCGGTTTGTCGAACCGGCGCAGCACCGGCGGTCGCGGGTGCAGCGGCCAATCGAACCGGCCCGCGGGCGCGGCGTCGGCAGGGGGAGCGACCAGGGCGATCGCCAGGAGCGGTCCGGTCAGGGGGAGGAGTCTGGTCCATCGCATACGGCCAGCGTCCTCACGACACTCCGACGTGGAAAGATCGTCTTCGGCGAGTGTGGACAACTGCGGGGGTGTGAGCGGAAAGGACGTCGATGTCCCGATGAGCGAGCCGGAGGCCGACGAACTCGACTATCGCTTCACCCTCGCCAACGAACGCACCTTTCTGGCGTGGATCCGCACGGCCCTCGGTCTGCTGGCCGCCGGGGTCGCGGTGCACGAACTGGTCCGGCCCTTCCGCCGCCACGACACGCGCACGGCGCTGGCGCTGGCCTGCATCGTGCTGGCCGCGATCGTCGCGCTCGGCGCGTACGCGCGCTGGCGGCGGGTCGAGCAGGTCATGCGCTGCGGCGGCCCGCTCCCGCGCACGGTGCTCGCGCCCGTCCTCGCCGTCGGCATCGCCGCGATCGCCCTGATCGCGGGCGTCGGTCTGCTGCTGTCGTGATCGCCGACCGCGGCCTCCAGGCCGAACGCACCGCGCTGTCGTGGCTGCGCACCGCCGTCGCCGCGATGGCCAACGCGCTGCTGCTGGTGCGCACCGCGCTCGTCGCGGACCGCCCGCCCGCGGCCGTGCTCGCCCTCGCCGGGGCCGCCGCGCTCGGCATCGTCACCGCGATCGCCTTGCGCCGCAATCGAATTCTGCACAACCGTCGCGGTCGCTGGACCGACGGCCGTCGCGCCGTCGCGCTGGTCGCCTGGACGATCGCGGCCGTGGCGGTGTGCGCGCTGGTCGTCGGCTGGTCGTGGGCGTGATGAGCGCACCGGCCTGACCAGCCGCCACCCCGTTTAGGTTCCTACGACACATCGCCGTAAACTGGTTCCGCGGTCCGCTCATCACCGGATCGACTTCGCGCGCCCGCACCAACGGGTCGTCGGCTGGTCCCGCCAATTCGTGCTTCGTGCCGAATCGGGTCCGGCGGCCGCGGGCGCCAGGGCAGAGATCGCCGATCCCTGCGTCAACCAGCAACGAAAGGTTGTTACGGAGCCATGGCTGTCGTAACCATGAAGCAGCTGCTCGACAGCGGCGCGCATTTCGGGCACCAGACCCGCCGGTGGAACCCGAAGATGAAGCGGTTCATCTTCACCGACCGCAACGGCATCTACATCATCGATCTGCAGCAGACGCTGACCTACATCGACAAGGCCTACGAGTTCGTCAAGGAGACCGTGGCCCACGGTGGCACCGTGCTGTTCGTCGGCACCAAGAAGCAGGCGCAGGAGGCCATCGCCTCCGAGGCGACCCGCGTCGGCATGCCGTACGTGAACCAGCGCTGGCTGGGCGGCATGCTCACCAACTTCTCGACCGTCCACAAGCGGCTGCAGCGCCTGAAGGAGCTGGAGTCGATGGAGCAGACCGGCGGTTTCGAGGGTCGCACCAAGAAGGAAATCCTCATGCTCACGCGTGAGAAGAACAAGCTGGAGCGCACCCTCGGCGGTATCCGCGACATGCAGAAGGTGCCCTCGGCCATCTGGGTCGTCGACACCAACAAGGAGCACATCGCCGTCGGCGAGGCCCGCAAGCTGAACATCCCGGTCGTCGCGATCCTCGACACCAACTGCGATCCGGACCTGGTCGACTACCCGATCCCGGGCAACGACGACGCCATCCGGTCGGCCGCGCTGCTCACCAAGGTCGTCGCCTCCGCGGTCGCCGAGGGCGTGCAGGCCCGTGCCGCGCGCGCGACCGGTGACGCCAAGCCCGAGGCGGGCGCCGGCGAGCCGCTCGCCGAGTGGGAGCAGGAGCTGCTGGCCCAGGCCACCCCCAACGCGGAGGCGGCCCCCGAGACCGCCGAGGCGCCGGCCGCGGCCGAGAGCTGAGCCACCACCCAGCTCTTTCTTTGTTCACCGTGCCGGCCCTTCCTGTTCGGAAGCGGTCGGCATGGTGGTGCTAAAGACCTGAAGACCAATATTCGAGGAGGCTCGCCAGGATGGCGAACTACACTGCCGCCGACGTGAAGCGGCTCCGCGAGCTCACCGGCTCCGGGATGATGGACTGCAAGAAGGCGCTCGAGGAGACCGACGGCGATTTCGACAAGGCCGTCGAGGTGCTGCGTATCAAGGGCGCCAAGGACGTCGGCAAGCGCGCCGAGCGCGCCACCGCCGAGGGCCTGGTCTCCGCGTCGGGCGGGGTCATGTTCGAGATCAACTCCGAGACCGACTTCGTCGCCAAGAACGACGAGTTCCAGAACCTCGCCGGGGACATCGCCGAGGTCGCCGCGAAGGCGCACCCGAAGGATCTGGACGAGCTGAAGGCGCTCGACGTCAACGGCAAGACCGCCGACCAGGCCGTGCAGGAGCTGGCCGCGCGCATCGGCGAGAAGCTGGAGCTGCGCCGCGTCGTCTCCTTCGACGGCCCGGTCGCGACCTACCTGCACAAGCGGTCCTCGGACCTGCCGCCCGCCGTCGGCGTGCTGGTCGAGTACCAGGGCGAGGGCGACAAGGCGGCCGAGGCCGCCCGCGCCGCCGCCATGCAGATCGCCGCGCTCAAGGCCCGCTACGTGACCCGCGACGAGGTGCCCGCCGACGTCGTGGAGAAGGAGCGCAGCATCGCCGAGGCGACCGCCCGCGAGGAGGGCAAGCCGGAAGGCGCCCTGCCCAAGATCGTCGAGGGCCGCGTCAACGGCTTCTACAAGGACGTCGTCCTGCTCGAGCAGCCGTCGGTCACCGACAACAAGAAGACCGTCAAGCAGCTGCTGGACGAGGCCGGTGTGACCGTGACCCGCTTCGCGCGGTTCGAGGTCGGCCAGGCCTGATCTCCGCTCGACCGAGGCCCCTCGCGCGCATGGCGCGGGGGGCCTTCGTCGTTCCGATGCCCCGGTAATCACCGGCTTGCGTATCGAAAACCGTTGTGCGCGAGCGACATTCCATAGCATCCAGAATTATGCTGTAGTAAAATCGCGCCCCATGAAGGTCAAAGTCGATTTCGCCGAACTACAGCACCTCCAGACGGAAATGGGGCGCGCCCAATCGGCGCTCGCGCACGGGTCGAAGATCCTCGGCGGCACGCCGGTCAGCTCGTCGCACGGCCATCTCGAACTGTCGATGGGCCACTTCACCTGGGAGTCGTCGTCGAGTTTCGGCAACACCATGGTCGGCCAGTCCTGCGAACACGCCCACTCCGAGGCGTATTCGGGCGTCACGGCCGCGATGGGGGCGTTCTCGGACACCGTCGACTCCGACGCCGAACGCCTGAAACTCGCGATCCTGTTGTACCGCAACATGGATGACGACAACGCCGAGAAACTCCTCCAGGCCACGCGCAACGGATTCGATCTGTTCAGCGCCCACCTGAGCCTGAACGGCGATCCGGGAAAGAACGCCGCCCAAGCCGCCGAACTCCAGAAGCTGCTCGGGCTCGCCGGCGACCCGACCCACGGAAACACCATCATCGCAGGCGATTTCAACGGCACCTCCGGCCCCGAGGACCCCAACGGCCAGCGCATCCGCGATTTCGGCAGCCAGGGCTTCGACCCGTACGCGGGACAGATCCACGACGGTCAGGGCGGCA